>NZ_JBNMIU010000005.1:0-66539 GCF_050873445.1 Acidaminococcus sp.
CATATCTATGCTCCTTTCAGTTCTTCGTGGTGGTTGAGTTGAAATTCAGTTTAGGTATGTCTTATTTTATATAAAACATAGGGGTCTTGTGAACAGGAAGTCCACAAGACCCCAACATTTATTATAGAACCTTTTTTTTTATTCTTTTGAGAGGTGTTGACATTGATCAAATTCCAGGATATCAGCAAGACCTTCCAGGTGGGCGGAGGTGCCGTACAGGCGCTGCAGCACGTGAATCTGGAAGTGGAGAAAGGGGATATCTTCGGGGTCATCGGATTCAGCGGGGCCGGCAAAAGCACTCTGCTGCGCATGGTGAACGCCCTGGAGACACCCACAGAGGGCCATGTGGAAATCGAGGGGAAGATTATCGACCAGCTGCCTCACAGCGAACTCCGAAAGGTGCGGAAGAATATCGGTATGATCTTTCAGCAGTTCAACCTGCTGGAATCCAGCACGGTGTACGAGAATGTGGCTATTCCCCTGAAACTGAACCATACGGAAAAGGTTCAGATGGATCAGACGGTGAAGACGCTGCTTCGGTTCGTGGGTCTGGAGGACAAGGCAGATGCCTATCCTCTCCAGCTGTCCGGGGGCCAGAAACAGCGGGTGGGCATCGCCCGGGCTCTGGCTACCAATCCCAGCATCCTGCTGTGCGATGAAGCTACCAGTGCGCTGGATCCGGAAACGACAGAACAGATTCTGCAGCTGCTGCGCCGCATCAACCGGGAACTGAAGATCACGATCCTGTTCGTGACCCACCAGATCCAGGTCATCCAGCAGCTGTGCAACAAAGTAGCCGTCATGGAACATGGCAAGGTCGTGGAACAGGGCAGTGTGCTGGAAGTGTTCAGCAATCCCCAGCAGCCCATCACAAAGAAGTTCGTCAGCACGGTCATCCCGGATTCCATTCCGGAAAGCGTGCAGGAGGATCTGAAGAAGGAAAAACGGCCTTTCAAGCTGATCCGGCTGCGATTCCTGGGCCGGCAGGCTTCCGATGGTTCCATTTCCGTACTGAACGAAAAATTCGGGCTGAAGACCAACATCGTGTTCGCCACGGTGACAGAGCTGCAGTCCACAGCGCTGGGACTCTTCATCCTCCAGTGTATGGATGAGGGTGACAAGATTGCCAGAAGTGAAGAGTATCTGAATCAGCAGGGCATTCTGTGGAAGGAGGTGAGCCTGTCATGATCGAAAAACTGGGTGTACCGCCTGAACAACTGGTGCTGGCTGCGGAGCAGACTCTGTACATGGTGTTCATTTCTCTGGTAGTAGGATCCTTCCTGGCTATCCTGCTGGCCGTGATCCTGGTACTTACCAATGACAACGGCATCCTGAAAAACAAGCCGGTGTACGTGGTGCTGAACACCATCATCAACATCATCCGAAGCATCCCGTTCATTATCTTGATGGTGTTCATCATGCCGATGACCAAAGCCATTGTAGGTACCCGGATCGGGACGACAGCGGCCCTGATCCCGCTGATCGTTTTCATCACGCCGTATCTGACCCGGCTGTTCGAAAACTCCATCCTGGATGTGAACAAGGGTATCGTGGAAGCGGCCCAGGCCATGGGCGCCTCCTATTATGAAATCGTCCGCTACTTCCTGCTGCCGGAAGCGAAAGGATCCCTGATCCTGTCCATTACGACCGGTACCATCGGGCTGATTGGCGCCACGGCCATGGCCGGTGCCATCGGGGCCGGCGGCGTGGGCGACCTGGCCCTGACCTATGGCTACGAACGGATGAACACACCGCTGATGCTGTTTACAGTGGTGGTGCTGATCATCTTCGTACAAATTATCCAGACAGTGGGCAACCACTTTGCATACAAAACCAGAAACCATTGATTTGAGGGGGTAAAAAACATGAATACTGGAAAATGGAAGAAATTACTGATCGTCGGTCTGGCTGCTCTGATGACCACCGCCCTGGTGGCCGGCTGCGGCAGCGACAGCAAGAGTGCGGACAAAGGGGCTTCTACCAAGAAGGAACTGAAGTACAGCAAATCCCAGGGACCGTACTCCGACCTGTTCGAAAAGGGCGTGAAACCCATCCTGGAAAAGAAGGGCTACAAGTTCGTGGGCAAGGATATGTCCGACCTGCTGCAGGCTGATATCGCTCTGAATGAAGGGGAAGTGGACTTCAACGTAGAACAGCATACGGCCTACATGGAAAACTTCAATAAGAAGCAGGGCGGCCATCTGGCTGCTATCGGTGCCATCCCTACCGTACCGGCCGGGATTTATGCCGGCTCCAAGAGCGCTCTGAATCAGGTCGCCGACGGGGATAAGATCGCCGTTCCCAACGACGCTGCCAACACCGCCCGTGCCTATGCCCTGCTGCAGAAAGCCGGCTGGATCAAACTGGATCCCAAGAAGGATCTGTCCACGGTAACCCAGAAAGATATCGTGGAGAACCCGCATAACCTGCAGTTCGTGGAAATGAAATCCCTGAACATTCCGGCCGTGCGTAACGATTTCGCCTTCATCGTGATCACTGGTTCCATCGTGTACAACGCCAAGATCGACCCGGCTACGGCTCTGATGAAGGAAGACATCCTGCCCCATCTGCTGCTGCAGGTCGTGGTGGCCGACAAGAACAAGGACGCCCAGTGGGCTAAGGATCTGGCAGCTGCCTACAAATCTGCTGAATTCCAGGAATACATGAAGAAGAACAACAAGGGTCTGTGGTTCGACCCCAATGCTGCCAAGAAATAAGTGAAGAAACGAGTGGAAACCCCGGAAGCCCAGGCTGCTGGGGTTTTCCGTCTGTAAAGGAGACTGAGCACAATGGATCTGAAAGAACGCATTGCGGCTCTGCAGCCCGAACTGGTGCAGCTGCGCCGCCATTACCATGAACATCCGGAACGGTCCTGGGAGGAATTCGAAACCCAGAAGAGCATCGAAAAGTACCTGGATGGCCTGGGCATTCCCTATGTGGAATCCTGTAAATCCGGGGTGATCGCCACCCTTAAAGGACCCCATTCCAGCGATAAGATCATCGGCATCCGGGCGGACATCGATGCCCTGCCTATCAAGGAGCTGGGGAACGAGAACTACAAAAGCCAGAACGAAGGCACCATGCACGCCTGTGGCCACGACACCCACATTACCATTCTGCTGGGTACAGCCAAGGTGCTGGCGGCACTGAAGGAACAGCTGACTGTCACGGTGCGGCTGCTGTTCCAGCCGGCAGAGGAGGAAATTGCCAACAGCGGCGCTGCTTATATGAAGGAGGAACCTCTGGTAAAGGAATGTGACCGGCTGATCGCTCTGCACATCTGGAGCAAGATCCCGGCAGGCTGGGCTTCCCTGCGGTACGGCCCCGTCATGAGTGCCGCCGATACTTTTGATGTGGTGGTGGAAGGCAAGGGGGGCCATGGTGCCCTGCCCCATCAGACCATCGATCCTATCGTAGCCGGGGCGGAATTCGTCACAGCCCTGCAAAGTGTAGTGAGCCGGGAAGTGAACCCTCTGGAACCGGCAGTGCTCAGCGTGACCCAATTCCAGAGCGGTACTACCAGCAACGTGATTCCCGGGGAAGCGAAGCTGTCCGGTACGGCCCGGACCTTCAGTAAGGAATTGCGGGACGCTTACCCGGGCATCCTGGAACGGGTGGCCAAAGGTGTCAGCACCACCAGCCGGGCCCAGATCCGCACCGTGTACCATTTCGGTCCTCCGCCCATGATCAACGATAAGGAATGTGTGGATACGGGCCGGAAAGCCTGCGCCAGGGTCTTTGATCAGGATAAGGTGGTGGACTGGGAGCTGCAGATGGGCGGAGAGGATTTCGCCAAGTACTACAATCCTAAATGCCTCCTGCTGCTGGGCGGCGGATTCCCGGAAGAAGAACGCCGGTATCCCCAGCACAGCCCCTATTTCGACATCGACGAAAAGGCTCTGGGACTGGGAGTGGAATACTTCGTCCAGTATGTGCTGGAGTGGGAGAAGGAATTGGAGAAGTGAAGCCGGCCGGACATTGAATCATAATCCAAAATACGGTACAATGAATCATCAGGGCTTTTGCTCTGTCCATTGATTTCCATTTTGTGAACGAAAGGAAGCGGATCCATGCAACCGTATCTGATCCTTGGATTTATGATTGTGCTGGGCTATCTGGCCCATAATCTGACTGTATCCTATGCAGCCGGACTCCTGGTGATTTTGAAACTGGTTCTGCCCCAGGAAAAACTGCTGTACTTCAGCAGCCATGGGGTGAACTGGGGAATCATGCTTTTGATGGCGGCCTTGATGGTGCCCATTGCCACAGGCAAAATCGGTCTTTCCGAAACACTGGATGTGTTCAGGAACCCTATCGGCATCGCTTCCCTGGTGATTGGGGCTCTGGTGGCACTTCTGGGTCGCTGGGGCGTGGACCTGATGGGGGCGGATCCGGAAGTGGTGGCGGCCATGCTCATCGGGACCATCATCGGGGTGGTCCTGTTCAAGGGTGTGCCCGTAGGCCCCATGATTGCCAGCGGCCTGCTGTACTGCCTGATGAAAGTGCTGCATCTGTTTTTCCATTAAAAAAGAGGGTGTAAAGAAATGAGGATTCATTTCTTCACACCTTCTTTTTGTTTATGGGGCTGTTTTATGCAATCGCTTCGCCCAGGGCTTTGCATTGGGCAAGGGCATCATCATCCGGAGCATTGTTGGCGATGACCGGATCTGCGGCCAGCACGACGCCTTCTGCTTCGGCATCGGCTTTCCAGCTGTCCATCCATTCGCCGGTGCCCCAGCCGTAGGAACCGAACAGGACGATTTTTTTACCCTTCAGGCTGCCTTTTACGTCATCCCACATGGGCTGGAATTCGCCTTCTTCCAGCACTTCGGACCCCATAGCCGGGCAGCCGAAGGCAACGGCGTCGAAGCCAGCCACTTTGTCGGCAGAAAAGTCGGAAGCGGTGAATTCCGTTACCTCCGCACCCTTGCCTTTGGCACCGTCTTCCACGGCCTTGGCCATAGCTTCCGTATTGCCCGTACCACTCCAGAATACCACTGCGATTTTGCTCATTGTTGTTTCCATCCTTTCTGCCGCCAGGCGGCACTCCAATGTATATATTTTAAGCCACAGCCAGTTTGCTCAGGGGAGTACCAGTGCAGTAGCAGCGCCAGTAGATCCGTGTGCATTTCTGGCATTTGGCAAAATAACATTCGGCCTGCTCCCGATTCCGGTAGGCCTTCCAGCACCCGGAACAAATACCTTTGCTCCGGGGGGCGGCCATATAGGCTTTCACATCTTCCAGCGGGTAATCCAGCAGGATGCCGATTTCGTGGGGAAACGGATCACGGTTGGCCAGGTGAAGGGATATCTCATGGAGAATTTCCCGGGCCGTGGTTCCCCGGTAGCCCCGGCGTTTCAGGAAGGAACTGCTTTCAGGGTCCGCCAGGAGATGGGACAGCCGGTGGGGGCGGTATACATACAGGAGAGCACACCGATGGAGACAATCGAAGCTCAGGATTTCCACCTGGATGCCCTTGGGTTCCAGGGATTGCCGGATGGTTTCCACCTGGGCGAATGGATCCTCACTGCAGCCGAACCGGAAGCGGAACAGATTGGCCGCTTTCAATCCAGCCAGGGTGGGTGCACATTGCCGGACCAGCTCGGTCTCAAGAGTGATTGTCATGGGATATGCCTCCTTTTAAGTTAGTAAATACTAACTTAATCTGAAATAAAAATGGCGTCAGGACAAATCCATTCGGCCAATATGGTTAGCAAAAACTAACCACAAACGAAGTATAGCAAATTTCGGCAGGAGATGCAAGAGGTTTTTGGGAGCCGCTTGTCATCCCAAAAATTTTGGGATATAATGAAATTATAATTAATCGAACGAATAATTAAACCCCGCTGGTACAGATTGGAGCGATGATCATGAAATGGTGGAAACCTGTTTTTTGGGGGCTTTCCCTGACTCTGATGCCCGGCCTCATGCAGTCCGCCCTGGCCGGGGAAAAATCTCCCCAGCCCCAGGCAGTGAGGCAGCCGGCCTGGACGGATATGGCCCGGAAACATCCGGCGGCCTATGACCGGTCCACTCCGGAAGCTTCCATGGATGAGGGAACCCTGGCGGCCTGGTGGAAGACTTTCCAGGATCCACAGCTGGATGCCCTGATCGATCTTTCTCTGAAGAACAACCGGGATCTGAAGGCTGCCCAGGCACGGGTGGAGGAAGCCCGTGCCCAGCTGGGCATCAGCAAGGGAGAAGCTCTGCCCTGGCTGAATGTGGGCGGCAGCTATGCCCGGTACGAAGTACCCCAGGGAATCATGGACAAAGCCGGCGATATGAGTCGGGTGCCCGGGGTGCTGGAACTGCCCGACCGGAATTCTTCTGTGGCCGGACTGGGCATCGACGCTTCCTGGGAACCAGATTTTTTCGGCCGACTGAAGGCCAAAAAGCAGTCAGCAGCCCATAACCTGGCAGCCCAGCATGCGGCCCTGTACAGTACCTGGGTGACAGTGAGTGCGGAAACAGCTCTTAACTATGTTTCTCTGCGCACTCTCCAAAGCGACCTGGCCCTGCTCCAGCGCCATGCGGCCCTGGAAGGGGAAAAGACAGAGCTGCTGCAGGATAATTTCCAGGCGGGGCTCATCAACGCCTATCCCCTGGAAGCCATGAAGACCCAGGAAGAGAGCACCCGGGCGGAAATCCCCAGGGTGCAGCAGGGTATCCAGGAAACCCTGACCCGGCTGTCCATCCTGACAGGGATGGAACCGGGCCAGCTGAACGATCTTCTGACCACTTCCGGACTGCCTCAGGTAGATCCGGTTCTGTATCACGCCATCCCTGCCAGCCAGCTGCGTCAGCGTCCGGACATTATGGCGGCGGAGCAGCAGCTGGAAGCCCAGATTGCCCGGACGAAGGAAGCACGGGCAGCACTGAAGCCCCGGTTCAATCTGGCCGGGTTCCTGGGCCTGCTGACTCTGGGCGGAGGCAATCTGTTCGGCGCAGGGGCCCATGCCTTTGCCCTGGCACCTTCAGTGGCCTTTCCTCTGTTCCACGGCGGCACCCTGAAGCAGAACGTGAAACTGCAGGATTCCCTGGCCAGGGAATTACAGGCCCGGTATGAGAATACCGTGCTGAAAGCGGCTGGTGAAGTGCAGGACACCATGGTCAGCATCGTCCAGGAAAAGGATCGCAAAGAGAACCTGATCCGGGGACGGGAAAATGCCCAGGAGGCGTATGATCTGGCGGCAAACCGGTATCAGGCCGGGCTCAGCGATTACCTGCCGGTGCTGGACAGCGAGCGGACTCTGCTGAACATGAAACGGCAGGAGAACTACAGCCGGGGCCAGGAACTGGCAGATCTGATCCATCTGTACAAGGCTCTGGGAGGGGGCTGGCAGCCTCTCAGCGATCAGGAACAGGCGGAACTGCATCAAAGCAAAGAAGGGAAGAGATGATATGGGAACTTTTTGGAAGAACTTCCTGGAGGATAAGAAGAAACTGGCGGCCCTGATCGGGGGTATCGTGCTGCTCTGCGGCCTGGGCGGCTACGGGTACCAGAAGTACCAGGCCCGGAAGGCAGCCCGGCAGCTGACCCTGTACGGCAATGTGGATGTGCGGGAAGTGGCTGTGGCTTTCCGCCAGAGCGACCGTATTGCAGAAGAGCTGGTGGAGGAAGGGGATAAGGTGACCAAGGGCCAGGTGCTGGCACGGCTGGATACCGATGAACTAAAGATTAAGAAGAGCAAGCTCCAGGCCCAGATTGCGGCCCAGCAGAGCGTGGTGGACAAGCTCCACAACGGCACCCGGACGGAAGATCTGGAAGCGGCCCGGGCCAAAGCCGATGAGGCGGCTGCCCAGGCAGATCAGGCCCGGCAGGATCTGGACCGGGTGGAGAATGCCTACAGCAGTTCCAACGGCCGGTCCGTGAGCAGGCAGGACCGGGATGCGGCCCGGACCAGGGTGGATGTGACGGCAGCCAAGGCGGAAGCTGCCCAGCAGGAATATGAAAAAGCCCAGGCCGGTCCCCGGGAAGAGGACGTGGCCGGCGGCGAAGCCCAGCTGAAAGCCCTGCAGGAAGATGCCAGGCACGTGGATTACCTGCTGGGCCAGTCGGAGCTGAAAGCACCGGCCGACGGGGTCATCCGGTCCCGGCTGCTGGAAGCGGGCGATATGGCCTCTCCCCAGAAGCCTGTGTTCAAGTTGTCTTTGAACGATAAGAAATGGGTGCGGGCGTATGTGAGCGAAAAAGATCTGGGGCGGATCTACGAAGGGATGAAGGCCCGGATCTATACCGACAGCCATCCCGGGAATCCGATCACCGGTCAGATTGGCTACATTTCCTCTACGGCGGAATTCACGCCCAAGACGGTACAGACCACGGAACTGCGTACTTCCCTGCTGTATGAAGTCCGTGTCTATGTGACCGATCCGGACAACGTGCTGCGCATGGGCATGCCTGCCACCGTAAAGATCGATACGGAGCAGAGTCATGACTGAATGGGTGGTCCAGGCCCAGGGTCTGGACAAGCTGTTCAACGATAAGCAGGGAATTGCCCATGCCCTGAAAGGCATTGACTTCCGGGCCAAAAAGGGCAGGATGACGGCGCTGATCGGGCCGGACGGGGCGGGAAAGACTACCACCATGCGGCTGATCTGCGGACTCATGGACCCCACCGGGGGCAGTCTGCAGGTGCTGGGGCTGGATTCGGTGAAGGATGCATCGGAGATCCAGAGCCGGATCAGCTACATGCCTCAAAAATTCGGCCTGTACGAAGATCTGACCATTCAGGAGAACATGGACTTGTACGCTGATCTCCACGGGGTGCCTGCGGATGTGCGGAAGATCCGGTTTGCAAAATTGCTGGATATGACCGGGCTGGCTCCCTTTACAGACCGGCTGGCCGGGAAGCTGTCGGGCGGCATGAAGCAGAAGCTGGGCCTGGCCTGTACTCTGGTACGGTCCCCGGATCTGCTGCTGCTGGATGAACCCACAGTGGGGGTGGATCCCCTTTCCCGGAAGGACCTGTGGATCATCATCAACCAGATGGTGCAGGAAGAGAACTTGAGCGTGATCGTGTGTACGGCTTACATGAACGAAGCGGCCATGTGTGATGAGGTATATGTGCTGCACCAGGGAAAAATCCTGTTCTATGGCACGCCGGACGGCCTGAGCCAGATTGCGGCGGACAGGTGCTTTGAGGTCGATCCGCCTGCCGGACTGCCCTACCGGGTGCTCCAGGGGGCGCTGCTGGATGACCAGGAAGCCATCATCGATGCAGTACCTCAGAGCGGGACGGTACGGTTCATTGCTGCCCATCCCGGACATCCCCTGCCGGCTCTGCAGCGCTGGGATCTGCAGCCCAAAGCGGTTCCGCCCAGGGTGGAGGACGGTTTCATGATCCTGCTGCACCGGGCGGCGGACTCCAGCGAAAGAAAGCTGCCTCTGGCGCCGCTTACCCAGGCACCCGAAGATCCCTTGCAGAACCCGGTGAGCATCATTGTCCAGGACCTGGTGAAGAAGTTCGGGGATTTCACGGCCGTGAGCCATACATCCTTCCAGGTGCACAGGGGCGAGGTGTTCGGTCTTCTGGGGCCCAACGGCGCCGGCAAGACCACTACCTTTCGGATGCTGTGCGGCCTGCTGCCTGCTACCAGCGGCGTTTTGAGCGTGGCCGGGGAGAATCTGCGCACCGCCCGGACCCAGGCACGGGCCAAAATCGGCTATGTATCCCAGAAATTCTCCTTGTACAGCAAACTCAGCGTGCTGGAGAACTTGCAGTTCTACGGGGGTATCTATGGCCTGCCGCCGAAGAAATTGAAACAGCGCATCTGCGATGTGATGGAGGAATTCCAGCTGCTGGGCACGGAGAAACACAACGCCGGGGACCTGCCCGGGGGCTACAAGCAGCGTCTTTCCATGGCCTGCGCTCTGCTCCAGGAACCGGAGATCCTGTTTCTGGACGAACCCACCAGCGGTATCGATCCGCTGGCCCGGCGGCTGTTCTGGCGGCAGATTACGGATCTGGCCGTGAAGGGCGTGACCATCATCATCACCACCCATTTCATGGAAGAGGCGGAATACTGCGACCGGATCATGATCCAGGACCGGGGCAGGTGCCTGGTGCTGGGGAGTCCTGCCCAGATCCGGCAGGAATTGGGTATGCCCGATGCCGATATGGATGACGTGTTCATCGAAATCGTCCATCGGGGGCGGAATAAGGAGGCTGCATCATGAAAGACAGTCTGCGGCGGATCCGGGCCCTGACAGTGAAGGAATTCCGGGAAGTCCTGCGGGACAATTCCAGTCTGGCCATGGGGATTCTGCTGCCCATCATCCTGATCCTGGTCATCGGCTACGGGATTACCCTGGACGTGAAGCATGTACCCATGGGTGTGGTGCTGGAAGATACTTCTCCCGAAGCCCAGCGGGTGGTAGAGTTCGTGGATGGATCGGAATATTTTCAGCCCACGTATCTGACGAATATGTCCCAGGCAACAAAGGCTCTGGAACAGCGGAAAATCGATGCCATCCTGCGCGTGCCCCCTGATTTCAGCCGACAGCTCCACCAGGGAAACGGCCGTCTGCAGCTTCTGCTCTACGGCACGGACACCACTACGGCCATGAGCATCCAGAGCTACGTGGAAACGGCGGCAGCCCAGTGGTCGGCCAAACGACTGGCGGACCAGGGTGTGGGTACCATCGATCTGGAAACCAGGCTGTGGTTCAACGACGCTCACGAGAGTACCTGGTACTTCATCCCCGGCCTGATCCTCATGGTGGTGACCCTGGTGGGGGTGCTGCTGACCGCCGGGGTCATGGCCCGGGAATACGAACGGGGTACCTTTGAATCCCTGTTCGTGACCCCGGTGAAGAAGGGCGAAGTAATCGTGGCCAAGGTGATCCCCTATTTCTGCATTGCTTTATTGGGAGTGTTTATCTGTCTGGTATTGTCCCGGTTTTTGTTCCAGGTACCCTTGGTGGGATCCCTGGCACTGCTGCTGTTTTTGTCCATCATCTATCTGCTCACCGCTCTGGGCATCGGCCTGGTGATTTCCGTGATGACCAAGGCCCAGTTCATGGCTACCCAGGTGGCCCTCCTGGTGAGCTTCCTGCCCAGTATCATGCTGTCCGGCTTTCTGTTCGACCTGCGGAGTACGCCTTCCTGGGTACAGTGGATTGCAGGAGTTTTGCCTTTCAAACATTATCTGGTGTCCCTGAAGACCCTCTTTCTGGCCGGGAACCTGTGGCCGGTGATCCTGCCTCAGGCCGGGGCCATGGCGGTATTCATGGCACTGTTTCTGGGCCTGGCATTGAGAATCATCCGAAAGAAGGTGGAGTAAGTGACCGGTTGGAATCTTTTCTGTCAGCAGGTACGCTGCATCTGCCGCAAGGAATTGTTAGCCATCTGGAAGGATAAGGCTTTCCGACAGATCCTGGTGATCCCGGTGCTGGTACTGGGTGTAGTGTTCGGCTATACAGCCACCTTCAACGTAGAGAATGTGACGTACGCCGTGCTGGACCAGAGCCATTCGGAGGCATCCACGTCTCTACTGGCTACACTGGACGGCACCCGTTTTTTCCGCCGGGTGGCGGATCTGCAAAACAGCAACCAGATTCAGGAACCCATCGACCGGGAGGAAGCCATGGTGGTACTGTCCATCCCGCCGGATTTCGCCACGAAGCTGCAGCAGGGGGAACGGGTGCCTCTGCAGATCATCACTGACGGACGGAACACCATGACGGCCAGCCTGGCCAGTGCCTATACCGGACGGGTGGTGCAGCAGTGGCAGGCGGCCCGTACGGGAAAGCATCCGCCTCTTTCTGTGGAGACTCGCACTTGGTTCAATCCCAACCAGCTGACCCTGTGGTACTTTGCTCCGGGCATCTTGGGCATGATGGTATTTTCCCAGGTAATCATACTGGCGGGCATGAGCGTGGCCCGGGAACGGGAGGAGGGCACCTTTGAGCAGCTGCTGGTGACCCCGGCGCCGCCCCTGGTCCTCCTGATCGGCAAGGCATTCCCGCCTGTTCTGGTGGGCTTGATCCAGGGGACCATTCTTCTGCTGCTGGATCTGTTCTGGTTCCAGGTGCCCTTTGAAGGCTCCCTGCTGACCCTGTATCTGGTACTGTTCATTTATCTGCTCAGCTCCACGGGCATCGGGCTCAGCATTTCGTCCCTGTGCAGCTCCATGCAGCAGGTACAGGTGTACGCCTATGTGTACCTGATCCCCAACTGCCTGCTGTCCGGGGTGGCTACTCCCGTGCGGAATATGCCCCAGTTCCTGCAGATCCTCACCTATGCCGACCCTCTGCGGTTCGCCCTGGATGCCATCCGGCGGATCTATTTCGAAGGGGCAGGCTTGACGGCGATTGCCTGGGACCTGGTGCCCATGGGCATTGTTGCAGTGCTTACGTTGTGGATGGCAGCGGTGCTGTTCCGGAAGAATCTGGCGTAAAATTTTCCCTTATCTGCAGGGGCAGTTACTCTTTTTTCAGCTCCATGGTATAATGGACCTAAAAAAGGAGGCATCCCCAATGAATGAAATCATGCGTCAGATTGTGAACGATTATATCGAAAAGCATATGCCGGATTATCTCCGGACCTTGTATGATGTGATTTCCATCGTTTCCCCCACCGGGTCGGAACAGAAAAAGGCGGCCTGGATCCTGGACCAGCTCCATGCCATGGGGGAAAAGGAAGCCTATCAGGATGAAGCGGGGAATGTGATCTGTCCCCATGCAATTGACGGAGTGGAGAAGTTTCCGTTATATACGGCCCATATGGATACGGTGTTTGCCGGTATCGATGCCATCACCCCGGAAATCGAGGGGAACATCCTGCGGGCACCTTCCTGCGGGGACAACAGCAGCGATGTAGCCGCTCTGCTGTTCCTTCTGCAGATGCTCCGGGATCTGAAACAGAAGACTCCGGCGGTGTTCGCTTTTAACGTAGGCGAAGAAGGACTGGGAAACCTGAAAGGCAGCAAGGCCCTGACGGACGCATTTGGCGACAGGCTCAGCTATTTCGTGGCTGTGGACGGCCACAACGACCGGTTCGTGAATCTGGCGGTGGGGTCCCATCGGTATGCGGTCCATGTAGTCACCGCCGGGGGACACAGCTATGCAGCTTTCGGCAATGCCAACGCCATCAATGAGGCGGCGGCAATCATCCGGGATTTTTATGCCCTGAAAGTACCCAAAGATCCCCGTACTACCTATAATGTGGGGACCATCCAGGGAGGCACCACCATCAATTCCATTGCGGCGGAGGTGGAATTTACCGTGGATATGCGGTCTGTGTCCGCTACAGAACTGGAGAAGTTGGATGCGGCATTCCATCAGATCCTGCAGGCCCATACCAGCGACAAGGTGAAGGTGGAGACTCTGCTTTTGGGCAAACGGCCCTGCAGCGACGGGGCAATGCACCATGAAATCTACGACCGGATTCGCCGGATCCGGAAACGGGAGGGGCAGGATACGGTGTTCAGCGCCAGCAGCACCGATGCCAACGTCCCCCTCAGCCGGGGCATCCCTGCTATGGCCTTTGGCATCAGCAAGGGTACAAAAATCCACACGGTCCGGGAAGAACTGGAACTGGACAGCCTGGAACCGGGCTTGAAGCAGCTGGCAGCATTTGTACTGGACCTGTAAAGTACGTTACAGAAAAACAGGGAATCAAGACTTTTTGAAAAAAGATTTGACAACCTGATCCCCCGGTGGTAGGATACAATCATCAATTCAATAAGAACCAGAAACCTTTGAGGTGGAGATAACGCCAGAAAATGTGCGTACAGAGAGTCCGGGAAGCTGAGAGCCGGATCGTGGCAGTCTGACAAATGGACCACTGAGGGCGCGATGAAATCTTCGGAAAGTATCCCGCGACGCAGCACCGACGTTACCGGTGAGGAATGTGTTGGCATTCTGCTGAGGTGTGGAGCGCAGGCTCCATTACAGGGTGGTACCGCAGGTTATGACACCTGTCCTTGTAGAAGGACAGGTGTTTTTTATTACCCAAAGTGTTTTCCGGTACCCGGGTGGAATGATCAGCCCGGGTACCGTTTCTTTTTTGTAAGGAGGAAAATCAAGTGAAACAGCAAAGTCTGGAAGATATCCAAAAAATTGCGGAAGGCTACGCCGCCGTACCGGTGGCCAGGGAAATCCTGGCGGATACTGCCACTCCCATCGGGCTGATGAGCCTGGTGCGCAGCGCCAGCGGCCGATACTTCCTCCTGGAAAGCCTGGAACAGAACGACCAGGCCGGTCGGTATTCTTTCATCGGTTTCGATCCTGTTGCCCGGCTGCGGGCCAAGGATCAGGATGCTCAGGTGGAGTTCGCCGGCAGCCAGATCCCGGTGGATCCCAAACAGCCACTGGAGGCCCTCCGGTCCATCCTGAAGGCCTACCGGGTTCCTAAGGTTCCGGGCCTGCCGCCCTTTACCGGCGGTTTCGTAGGATACTTTTCCTACGATTTCTTCCAGTACTGCGAACCCAGTCTCCACTTCGACCCGAAGAAAGCCACTGCTTTTCCGGATTTCGACCTGATGCTGTTCGACAAGGTGATCGTTTTCGACCGGGTGCTGCAGAAAATGTACCTGATCGTGAACATCAAGACCGATGATCTGGAAGGGAATTACGCTAAGGCACAGAAAAACCTGGATGCCATGGAAAAGCTGGTGCGCCAGCCGGTGGCACCGCCGCCCTTCACCCCTGCGAAGCTGGGTGAGATCACCAGTAACCAGCGCAAAGAAACCTACGCAGAGAATGTGGAGAAAATCAAAGAACACATCCGGCAGGGAGACATTTTCCAGGCCGTATATTCCCAGCGGTTCTCCGCCACCTATGACCAGGACCTGTTCAACATGTACCGGCTGCTGCGGACCACGAATCCTTCCCAGTATATGGTGCTGCTGAAGAATGATGACCTGGAAATCGCCGGGTCCAGTCCGGAAACACTGATCAAGGTCCAGGACCGGGAAATCACTTCCATGCCCATCGCCGGGACCCGCCGGAGAGGCCGCACGGAAGAGGAAGACCGGGCACTGGAAAAAGACCTGCAGACGGATCCCAAGGAACTGGCCGAACACGACATGCTGGTAGACCTGGCCCGGAACGATGTGGGCAAGGTAGCGGAGTTCGGTTCCGTAAAAGTCCATGATCACCTGCTCATCAAGAAATTTTCCCATGTGATGCACATGACTACCCGGGTGACCGGTACCCTGAAGAAAGGAAAAGACGCCGTCGATGCCCTGTGTGCCGCTTTTCCGGCCGGGACCCTTTCCGGAGCGCCCAAGGTGCGGGCCTGCCAGATCCTGGATGGACTGGAACCGGAGCGCCGGGGCCCCTACGGCGGCGGGATGGGCTATCTGGACTTCGCAGGGAACATGGACATCTGCATCGTGATCCGTACGGCGGTGAAACTGGGAGATACAGTTTCCTTCCAGACCGGAAGCGGCATCGTGGCCGACTCCCAGGTGGAGGACGAATTCATGGAAACCATCAACAAGGCAGCGGCCGTTCGGCAGGCTCTGGCTGCAACCACGGAGGCATAACATGGAACTGATCATCGACAATTACGACAGTTTTACTTACAACCTGTATCAGTATATCGGTACCCTGGATCCGGATGTGAAAGTCATCCGGAATGACGCCATCACCGTGGACGGCATACGGAAACTGGCACCGGATCACCTGATTTTGTCCCCGGGGCCCGGACGGCCCTGTGATGCAGGGGTATGTGAACCGGCGCTGCGGGAACTGCAGGGTGAATTCCCCATTCTGGGGGTGTGCCTGGGGCATCAGGCCATAGGTGAGGTGTTCGGCGGTACCGTTACTTACGCCAAACAGCTGATGCACGGCAAACAGTCCCTGTCCACCCTGGACCGGACCTGCCCTCTGTTCAAGGGGCTGCCGGAACAGATCCTGGTGGGGCGGTACCATTCCCTGGCCATCAATCCAGATACCCTGCCGGAAGTGCTGAAAGCCACGGCTGTCACTGCGGACGGCGAAATCATGGCGGTGCAGCACCGGGATTACCCCATCTACGGAGTCCAGTTCCATCCGGAATCCATCCTGACCCCGGATGGCATGACCATCATCAAGAATTTCCTGAGCCTGTAACAAAGGTGTTGTGAGATAGAGGAGGAACGACAAATGATTAAAGAAGCCATCATCAAAGTAGTGAATAAAGGCGATCTGACCTATGAAGAAGCCAAAGAAGTCATGCTGGAGATCATGGGCGGCAGGACCACACCCACCCAGAATGCAGCGTTCCTGGCGGCTTTGTCCACCAAGAGCACCAAGGCGGAGACCATCGATGAAATCTCCGGCTGTGCAGAGGCCATGCGTTCTCTGGCCACACCGGTGTCCCATCCGGGTATGGAAGTGATGGAAATCGTAGGAACCGGCGGAGACGGAGCCCATTCCTTCAATATCTCCACCACATCGGCCATGGTCCTGGCCGCTGGCGGCGTGAAAGTGGCCAAGCACGGCAACCGGGCAGCTTCTTCTCTGTGCGGCACGGCGGACTGCCTGGAAGCCCTGGGAGTGAACATCCAGCAGGATCCGGAACTGGCTCTGAAAATGCTGGAAGAAACAAACTTCTGCTTCCTGTTCGCCCAGAAGTACCATGCCGCCATGAAGTACGTGGGACCTATCCGGAAGGAACTGGGATTCCGCACCGTGTTCAATATCCTGGGTCCGCTGACGAACCCGGCCAAACCTGAACAGTTCCTGCTGGGGGTCTATGATGGGTACCTGGTGGAACCCCTGGCCAAGGTGCTGTGCTCCCTGGGAGTGAAGAGGGGGCTGGTGGCCTATGGGCAGGAAAAACTGGACGAAATCTCTCCCAATGGTCCCACCACCATCTGCGAACTGAAAAACGGGTACTACCGGACCAGCGAAATCAGAACGGAAGATTTCGGACTGACCCCGGGCACCAGGGAGGAACTGGTGGGCGGCACGCCGGAAGTGAATGCCCGGATTACCCGGGATATCCTCAGCGGCAAACTGCAGGGAACGAAACGGAATGCGGTGCTGCTGAACGCCGGGGCCGGCCTGTTCGTGAGCGGCAGGGCGGACTCCATTGCGGATGGTGTGAAGCTGGCAGCAGAACTCATCGACAGCGGCAAGGCTGCGGAGAGCCTGGAAAAGGTCATCCAGGTCAGCAACCAGTAAGAAAGGAACCCATCATGATCCTGGATATCCTGGCAGATGCTGCCCGGAAGCGGGTGGCGGAAGCAAAAAAACAGAAATCGCTGCCGGAACTGCGGAGAGAGGCGGAGACTCTGCCCAGAAACCGGGCGGGGATTTTCCGGAAGGGTCTCAGCCGGCCGGGCCTGAACTTCATCTGCGAAGTGAAGAAGGCTTCTCCTTCCAAAGGTCTGATTGCTCCGGAATTTCCCTATGCAGAGATCGCAAAACAGTATGAAGCAGCCGGAGCTGCCGCCATTTCAGTACTGACGGAACCCACGAAGTTCCTGGGCAGCGACCGGTACCTGGCGGAAATCCGGAAGGCAGTGCAGACGCCGCTATTGCGGAAGGACTTCACGGTAGATGAATATATGATCGACCAGGCAAAGATCCTGGGTGCCGATGCGGTGCTTTTGATTGCCGCCCTGCTCAGTGACAGTGAACTGCAGGAATACCGGCTGGCGGCAGAAAGCCTGGGGATGGATGCACTGGTGGAGGCACACGACCAGGAGGAAGTGGAACGGGCTCTCAGGAGCGGTGCCAGGGTGCTGGGTGTGAACAATCGGAATCTGAAGGACTTCACCGTGGATATCGGCAACAGCCTGCGGCTGCGGCCTCTGGTACCGGATTTCATCCCCTTCGTGGCGGAAAGCGGCATCAAGACCCGGGAACAGACTGCTGAACTGGAACAGGCCGGAGTGAACGGGGTGCTCATCGGAGAGACTTTGATGCGCAGTCCGGATCTGAAAGCCATGCTGGCACAGCTGCGGGGGGATGGCAAATGACGAAGATCAAGCTCTGTGGCCTGCGGCGTCCTGAGGATGTGGCTATGGTGAACCGGGAGATGCCCGATTTTGCCGGGTTCGTATTCGCAAAAGGACGGCGGCAGGTGACCCTGGAAGCGGCCCGTGCTCTGCGGAAGCAGCTGGATCCCAAAATCCGGGCAGTGGGGGTGTTCGTGAAGGCTCCTGTCGAAAAGGTGGCGGCCCTGGCAAATGAAGGTACCATCCAGTGTATCCAGCTCCATGGGGATGAAGATGGTGACTACATCCGGACACTGCGATGGCGGACGAAAGCCCCCATCATCAAAGTAATCCGGGTAAAAGACCGGGTAAGCCTGGCCGATCTGGACCGCTGGGATTGTGAGTATTTCTTGCTGGATACCTTTGCAGGCAGCCAGTTCGGCGGGGGAGGGAAAACCTTCGACCACAGTCTGCTGCGGCAGGTGAAGTTTCCCAAACCTTTTTTCCTGGCAGGAGGTCTGGATCCGGAGAACGTGGCGGAAGCCATCCGGGAATGTGCACCCTATGGGGTAGATATCAGCAGCGGCATCGAGACGGCTGGTTATAAAGATGAAGAAAAGATCCGCGCTTTTGTGCGTGCTGTAAGAAAAGAGGAAGAACCATGAGCAATGGAAGATTTGGCAGACACGGCGGCCAGTATGTATCGGAAACGTTGATGAACGCAGTCCTGCAGCTGGACGAAGCCTATAAGAAATTCAAGGACGACCCGGAATTTCTACAGGAACTGAAAACCCTGTACCATGATTATGCTAACCGGCCCAGCCTGTTGTACTACGCAGAGAAGATGACCAGGGATCTGGAGGGCGCCAAGATCTATCTGAAACGGGAAGATTTGAACCATACCGGTGCTCACAAGATCAACAACGCCCTGGGCCAGTGCCTGCTGGCGAAAAAGATGGGCAAGCACCGGGTCATCGCTGAAACCGGCGCCGGCCAGCACGGGGTGGCAACAGCTACGGTGGCAGCTCTCATGGGCATGGAATGTGAAGTATATATGGGCAAGGAGGATACCATCCGCCAGGCCCTGAACGTATACCGGATGGAACTGCTGGGGGCCAAAGTAGTGCCTGTGACCACCGGCACCGGTACCCTGAAGGATGCCGTCAGCGAAGCCATGAGAGATTGGGCTGCGAACGTGGAGGATACGTTCTATGTGCTGGGTTCCTGCATGGGACCGCATCCCTATCCTACCATCGTCCGTGACTTCCAGAAGGTCATCGGCGAAGAAGTGAAGGCTCAGATGCTGGAAAAGGAAGGCCGGCTGCCCGATGTGGTCATGGCCTGCGTAGGCGGCGGCAGCAATGCCATCGGCCTGTTCTACGATTTCATCAAGGATAAAGAGGTACAGCTGATCGGCGTGGAAGCCGCCGGCCGGGGGGTGAACACTGCCCAGACTGCTGCTACCATCGCCCGGGGCAAACCCGGCATCTTCCACGGCATGGAATCTTATTTCCTGCAGGATGACGACGGGCAGATCGCTCCTGTGTACTCCATCTCCGCCGGGCTGGATTATCCGGGCATCGGGCCGGAACATGCCAATTTGTACGATACGGGCCGTGCCCGGTACGTACCCATCACCGACGATGAATCCGTGGCCGCCTTTGAATACCTGTCCCGTACGGAAGGCATCATCCCGGCCATCGAAAGCGCTCACGCTGTTGCCTATGCAATGAAACTGGCGCCCACCATGCCCAGGGACAAGATCATCGTAGTGAACCTGTCCGGCCGGGGCGACAAGGATGTGGCGGCCATTGCCAGATATAAGGGGGTTGATCTCCATGACTAGAATCACGGATGCGTTCAAAAAACAGGGAAAGGTGTTCATTCCTTTCATTACGGCCGGAGACCCCGACCTGGAAACCACGGAAAAGCTGATCTGCGCCATGGAGGAAGCAGGCGCAGGTCTGATCGAAATCGGCATTCCTTTCTCCGATCCTACAGCCGAAGGGCCTGTGATCCTGGAAGCGGATACCCGGGCCCTGTCCGCCGGTACCCGGATCAAGGGCATCTTCGAGATGCTGTCCCGGGTGCGTCAGAAGACCCAAATCCCCATGGTGTTCCTGACCTATGTGAATCCCATCTTTACCTACGGCCGGGACAAGTTCTTCAAACAGTGCCAGGAAGTGAAGATGGATGGGGTGATTGTGCCAGATGTGCCCTATGAAGAAAAAGATACTCTTGCACCCTATGCGGAAAAATATGGGGTAGAGATCATTTCCATGATTGCACCCACTTCCCACCAGCGGATCCAGATGATCGCCCGGGAGGCCCAGGGGTATATCTATCTGGTCTCTTCTCTGGGAGTTACCGGGGTACGGAAAGAAATCACCACCAACCTGGCAGATATTGTGAAGAAAATCCGGGAAGTGTCCGACAAACCCGTTGCTGTAGGCTTCGGCATCTCCACACCGGAACAGGCCAGAGAGATGGCGGAAATCAGCGACGGGGCCATCGTAGGCAGTGCCATTGTGAAAATCTGCGCCCGGTATGGCAAGGATTGTGTGGAACCGGTGAAGGAATACGTGAAGGAGATGGCGGATGCGGTGAAGGAAGCAAAAGAGTAAGAGGCCAGGACCGAGACTGATTTTCATGCTTTTTTCCTCTTTTTACGGTATAATAAAATATATAGATATTTTCCACTTCAATCTGTAACTCTGTAAAAGGAGACGGCTATGGTACGGAAATACAAGGGATGGATTGCCGGAATGGTGGTGTTTCTGGCTGTGGTGGCGGGACTGGCATTCGCCCTGCGGCCCAGGCCTCAGACGGTGGCGGACGGCAGCGGCAAGCTCCACGGCAAACGGAATATCATGATCATGGGGGTGGATAAACGCAGCGGTGATGTGGGCCGTTCGGACACACTGATGGTGGCCATGGCGGACCCGGGCAAGGAGAAACTCTCTCTGCTTTCAGTGCCCCGGGATACCCTTGTGTCCATTCCCGGCCACGGCTGGGATAAGGTGAACCATGCCTATGCCTATGGGGGCCATACCCTGAGCCAGAAGACCCTGGAGAATTTCCTGGGGCTGCAGATCAACAACTATGTGCTGGTGGACTTCCAGGGCTTCGTGAAGCTGGTGGATGCCATCGGGGGTGTGGACATCGATGTGGAAAAGGATATGCAGTACACGGATCCCTATGACGGGGAAACAGGTCTGGTGATCAGCCTCCACGCTGGACGGCAGCATATGGACGGCACTACAGCCATCCAGTATGTGCGCTATCGGGATGAGGAAGGGGATATCGGCCGGGTGAAGCGGCAGCAGAAGTTCATGAAGGCAGTATTCCAGAAGCTGACTACTACCAGTTTGCTGACCCGGGCACCGGAAATCGCCCGCACCCTGTACCAGAGCATCGATACGGACCTTTCAGTGACGGATCTGGCCAGCCTGCTCGTGACCTTTGCCAAAAACGTGTCCGGGGATTCCCGACTGGAGACAGAAATGATCCAGGGCAGTCCGGCGTATCTGGATGACATCAGCTACTGGATTCCGGATATGGAGGCACTGGGCCGTCAGGTGGCCCGGATGCAGGGTGTACAAGTGGGCAGCGGGTATACCCTGGCAGCCCGGCGTGCCAAGGAGAAATATGACAAATTGCTGGGCATGAACAGCACTGCGGATACCAGCAAAGTCCGGGAAATCAGGATCCAGGACGAACAGCTGAAAAAGTCCGTGGAACAGTCCCGGAAACTGGATCTGAAGGGGAAGGGAATGCCGCCGGTCAGCCAGATGGGGAGCGGAGAAGAAAAATCATCCTCTCTGCCGCCGACTCCCAGACAGCGGCCTCTCCAGGCTACCATTGTGAACTGCAGCGGCAGTTCACAGGCCGGGGCTCAGGCAGCGGCGGATGCCCGGAATGCAGGCTTTATCGTGCTGAGCATCACCACCGGCAATCCCATGGACCAGACCCAGGTATTGATCAACGCCGGCAGCAGCCGGGCGGAAGAGCGGGTGAACAGCCTGCCCTTCAATTACGCCCTGCTCCGGGGTGCCGTGAATCCAGGCAGCGGCGATGCGGTAATCTATGTGGGGAAGGATTACAGTAAGTGAGTAGTGGCTAGTGAATGAAAAAATTTGCCTTTAGTAAATTTTATGGATGATGGCTTGCGGGCCGGGAAGGGTTCACCGGGCGACACGGCTTCGCCGGTCTTGGTGAACCCCTACGGCAATCCTGACCATTATACGATGTGTATCCGTAGGGGCTTACCAAGGGTCCCGAAGGGATCCCGCCCGGTAAGCCCATCCCTGGCCTCCCGGAGGAATCCTATCCCTACTTTATTTCTATAAAATAAATCGAGTAATAAAAAAATAAAGAAAAAACTGAATTATATCTTGCACATTGTATACAAGAGTGCTATAATGCAACTGTAAGTTGAAGTTGCCCCTCATTTGGCCCTTGTTTTTCAAGGGCTTTTTTTTTACCTTTACCCAGGAATTACCGTCATCTTCCCTGGTTGACAAACTCCCTTTACAGGCTTACAATAAAAACTATCTTTAGTGTATACAAAATGCGAGATTTGTCTCGCGGTGCAGGAAAGTAGGATGGTAGTTATGGCAATCGATATCCATACCCGGTTCATTACCCTGCTGGGTGATCCGCTGGCCCAGTCCTTTGCGGCCCGGATGCAGAACCGTGGATATGCAGCGGCCGGTTTGAACCTGGTGTACTTCTACACCGTCACCGGCCAGGAACATCTGGGCGACATTGTAAACGGCCTGCGGTACATGCCCTTTGCCGGGTTCGCCGTTACCAAGCCCAACAAAGTGAAAGTACTGGAATATCTGGATGAACTGGATCCCCTTTGTAAGAAGATGGGCTCCAGCAACACGGTGGTGAAACTGCCGGACGGCCGGCTGAAAGGGTACAATACCGACGGCGTGGGCTTTTACACGGCTCTGACGGAAGCAGGAATCGACGTGGCGAAAGAGACGTTCTTCTGCTTTGGCAGCGGCGGTGCCGGCCGGGCCATCTGTTCGGTGCTGGCTTACCATGGGGCGCCGAAGATCTATATCACGGATCTGTTCCCGGAAAGCGCCCGCAGCCTGGTGGATGACATCAACAGGAACTTCGCTCCGGTGGCAGAAATGGTTCCTTACCAGGATTTTTCCAAAGTGGGGGAAGCTACGGTGGTGGTGAACGCCAGCGGTGTGGGCATGGGGAAGACTGTGGGTGAGACGCCCCTGCCGCCGGAGTTCATCCGGGAAGGTCAGTTTTATTTCGATGCCTGTTACAATCCGGCCAGGACACAGTTCCTCCGGAATGCAGAACAGGCGGGCTGCCGGATACTGAACGGACTCACCATGAGCCTGTACCAGGGTACAGCCCAGGTAGAATTGTGGACGGGGCAGAAGGCCCCTGTAGAAGTTATGCGGCAGGAACTGCTCCAGATCCTGGCCGAAAAGGAAGCAAAGTAGCAAAGGAGAACAATCATGGAGAACAAGAAGGAAAGCAGTAAAGTAGCAAACAGCAACAAATCCATCGCTCTGATCCACTGGCTGGATCTGCACCTGGAAGAGACGTTCCTGGTGGTGATGCTGGTCCTCATTGCCTGCGTCACCATGCTTCAGGTCATTGTCCGGAAAATCCCCGGCGTGGCGTCTCTGACCTGGGCAGAAGAACTGTGCCGGTTCCTGTGGATCTGGAGCGTTTTTCTTTCTCTGCCCTATACCATCCGCACGGACAGCATGCTGCGGGTGGGAGTACTGAAAGATTTGCTGCCGGGCGGCCTGCGGAAGGCGCTGAACCTGGCGGTGGATGCAGTTACCTTGGGCTGTATGACGGTACTGGGACTGTTCGCCTGGGAGGTTGTGGGTACCATTGCGGAAAGCCATGAAATTTCGCCGGCCATGCAGTGGTCCATGGCGTTTGTGTATGGATTCATGGTCCTGGGTTTCTTCCTGGCCGCCCTGCGGGCCGTACAGCAGCTGTGGTTCCATGTGCAGCATCTGCAGGAAAGAGAACTGTCCACCCTGGAACAAACGCTCCAGGATGCGGAAACGGAAGCAGCTCTGGCACGGGGAGGGGATGACTGATGTCTGCGGTACTGATCTTTTCCGTCTTTCTGCTGGCCATCGCCCTGAGCCTTCCTATCGGTATCAGCATGATCCTGGGAGCTACGGCGCCCATTGCCCTGCTGCATCAGGGGGGCACCATGGGCCAGCTGCTGAACAATGCATTTTCGGGAGCCAATTCTACCCCGATCCTGGCTGTACCTCTGTTCATCCTGGGCGGGGTCATCATGGCCAAGGGCGGTATTTCCCGGAAACTGTTCAATTTCTTTGCGTTTTTTGCAGGCCGGTTCACTGGGGGTCTGCCCTGTGCAGTGATTCTGACCTGCCTGTTCTACGGGGCCATTTCCGGTTCAGGTCCGGCCACTACGGCGGCAGTGGGGGCCATGTGTGTCCCTTTCCTGACGGAACTGGGCTATGACAAGACCTGGAGCGCCGGATTGGTAGCTGTAGCCGGCGGCCTGGGGGTCATCATCCCGCCGTCCATTCCCTTTGTACTCTATTCCCTGGCCACAGGGGTTTCCACGGGGAAACTGTTTTTGGCCGGGATCCTGCCGGGCATTCTGGTAGGACTGGCTCTGATGGCCTATGCAGTGATCTACTGCCTGCGCAGGGGTGAAGATAAGGCCAAAGTGCAGGAGCGGATGGACGAGCTGTCCCAAATGGGTTTCTGGAACCTGCTGAAAGAAAGCATCTGGGCGCTGGTATGCCCGGTCATCGTGCTGGGGGGTATCTACACCGGTTTCACTACGCCTACAGAAGCGGCGGCGGTGTCCGTATTCTATGCGCTGCTGGTGTCCCTGTTCCTGTACCGTACCATGACCATCCACGATATCCTGCCTCTTCTGCGGGAATCCGTCCATACCTATGGAGGTCTGGCCTTCGTCCTGGCTTTTGCCACCGCCTTCGGGCGGGTACTGTCCATGACCCGGGCCACCCGGGTGGTGGAAAGCTTCATCCTGGGGAACTTCACTTCGGGCATCGCCGTGCTGACAGTGCTGGTGGTATTATTCCTGCTGCTGGGCATGGTCATGGATACGGGGCCGGCCATCATCATCCTGGTGCCGGTGCTGCTGCCTGCCTGCAAAAAACTGGGCATCGACCCGGTACACCTGGGCGTGGTGCTGGTAAGCTGCCTGTCCATTGGACTGGCTACGCCGCCCTTCGGCCTGGACCTGTTCGTGGCCGGGAACATTGCGGAAAAACAGCCCATGAGCGTGGCGAAAAAATCCGTTCCCTTCCTGTGTGCGTTTCTGGCAGCACTGCTGGGGATTACCTACATTCCCTGGCTGTCCACCTGGCTGCCCAGCCTGTGGTAACAATCAAGGCATGAGAAGGAGAATCGGATGATGCATACAAGAATGAAGAAAATCATTATGGCCTGTCTGGCGGGATTGCTGGTGCTGGGCCTCAGCGGCTGCAGCAGTGAAAAATCCCAGCCCAAGGAAGCGGGGAAGGGGGCCTTTGCCGACCTGCCCAAGGTGACCCTGGTGGGGGGCGATTCCTCCGGAAAAGGGTCCGTGGGACAGCGGTTCGGAGAGCTGGTAGCCAAAAAAGCAGCGGCCAAAACAGACGGACGCCTGAAGATCGATTACCATCCCAACGCAGAGCTGGGCGGAGATGAAGACCTGCTGCGCCAGCTGCGGGCCAATGACATCCAGCTGGTAGTGGGACAGATGGCCCCGGTGACGGCTTTCGTGCCGGAGGGCGCCGTGTTCGATCTGCCCATGGTGTTTGCTCCCTATGACAGCAAAACCATCGACCGGGTGCTCAACGGGGATGGTCCTTTCCGGAAGAAACTGGCTGATGCCTACGACCGGGCAGGACTCCATTATATGGGTACACTGCAGAATGGTACTTATCGGCTCATGACTTCCAACAAACCTGTGCGGACCCTGGAAGATTTCAAGGGCACCAAAATCCGTACCATGAGCAATAAAAACCATATGGCTTTCTGGTCAGCTATGGGAGCCAGTCCCACGCCTTTGGCCTGGCCGGAGCTGTATTTCTCCCTTCAGAGTGGGATCGTAGAGGCCGAAGAGAATGCGGCGGACAGTATCGTTTCCGCCCATTTCAACGAAGTACAGAAATACGTGGCTGAAACCAATGTGATTTTGTACGCCAACGAACTGGTGGTGAACAAAAAAGCCTTCGATGCTCTGCCCGAGGCCTACCAGAAAGCACTGGAGGAATCGGTGAGGGAAGCACTGAGCGAGCTGGCACCCACTCTGGTACAGGTGGATAAGGACAGCAAGGCCCAGCTGCAGAAAAAGGGCATGACCCTCATCACTTACCCGCCGGAATTCTACAGCGAAGTGCGGAACCAGCCCGGCGTGGTGCATCTGTACCAGCAGATCGACCAGCAGACCAACGGATTGGGTTCGCTGCTGATGCAGGAATTGGAAAAAGGGGTATAAAAAAGAGGGGGGGCTGTGAAATAATCCTTCACAGCTTCCCCCTCTTTTGGCCAGTGTCAGCTGGTTTGGGAGTGTGAAAAAGCATTTTTTCACACTCCTTTTTGATTATACCAGCGGAAATACCTGTTTCAGCAGCGTTGCCGGCAATTGTCCCGGCGCCGAGGCCGGGCCGGCGGTACCAAAGCTGACAGCACTGCCGAATCGCTCGCCGCAGATCCGACTGATGGCACCCATGGGCCCCATGCTCATGGTGATCACCGGCGTTTCCGGATGTTCCCGTTTCATGATGAGCGTAGCTTCCAGCAGGGTTAGTACATCTTCCTCTTTCTGCGGCATTACTGCATATTTGGCCAGGTCACAGCCCAGCCGCTGCATGGTACACAGGGTGGCGATGATATCTTCTCTGGGCGGGGTCTTGTGGAAATCATGGCAGGAACCCACCACTTTGACTTCGTTTTCACGGGCACAGGCCACCAGTTCCTCCATGACGTTGTGACCCCGTGACAGTTCCACATCCACCAGGTCGATGGCATGGCTCTGGATGACATCTTCCAGCAGCCGCACATAGTCTTTTGTGGCAATCTCCAGATTGCCTCCTTCCGCAGAAGTACGGATGGTGAACAGGAGGGGCAGCTGGGGTACTGCTTCCCGGAACAGGGCCAGAGGCGCCTGTAAGGATCCTGCCTGCCAACAGTCGGCACGCCATTCAATCAGGTCGCAGGGCCCCTCCTGCAGAGCTTCCAGGGCCTGGTTCAGTCCGGACAGATCCGGTGCGGTGAGGGGAACGGCAATTTTGGGATGACCTTCGCCGAAGGTCACATTTTTAACGGTAGCAATTTGGGACATGGTACGACTCCTTTTCTCTTCTAGCAAAAAGTATACGGCAAGCGGAATCAAAGTGTCAATGACAGGACTTTTCCCAGAAACAGGAGGTGTGATTTTTTTTGCATCTCCTTTCTTCTTTCCCCAATCTAGTGTAAAATAATTTAGATATGGTATTGCAACTACGATATGGAGGAAAACAGATGAAAAAGAAGTATTGGCTGGGCTTTTGGGCCGCTGCCATTTTTTTGCTGTTCTTTATGAACTCTTCCCTGCCCCTGACGGACAGCGTGGAAGGGAACTATGCCCTGACGGCCAAGGAAATGGTCCTGAGCGGTGACTGGCTGTCGCCCCAGATCTATGGCCGTTACTGGTACGATAAACCGGTCTTTGCCTACTGGATGATTGCCCTGGGCTTCAAACTGTTTGGTTTCAGCGAATTCGGCGCCCGGTTCTTTCCTTCCCTGTTCGGGCTGGGAGGTCTGTGGCTTACGGTGAAGGCCGGCAGGAAACTGTACGGAGAGGAAGTGGGCTTCCTCAGCGGTGTGCTGTTGCTCATGACGATCCAGTTCTTCACCATCAGTAAGAGCGTGCTCACAGACGGCATGCTGTTCCTGTTCATGGACGGGGCGCTGCTGTGCTTCTACCTGGGCTACAGCACGAAGAAAAAGAACTGGTACTATGGGCTGTATCTCCTGGCCGGGCTGGCTACACTGACCAAGGGGCCTATCGGCTTCCTGATGCCCGGGTTCATCATTACCCTGTTCCTGCTGTACCAGAAGGACTGGAAATGCCTGAAGAGTGCCCATCTGGCCACGGGGATCCCGCTGTTTCTGCTGGTGGCCCTGCCCTGGTACATCGCCATGGCGAAGGTCCATCCGGACTTCCTGGGCAGCTTCCTGGGCACCCAGAACGTATTGCGGGCCACGGTTTCAGAACACCCCCGGGATAATGTGATCTGGTACTATACGGCGGTGAACCTGCTGAACGCCTATGCCTGGGTAGGGTTTGTGCCGCCCATGCTGTGGAACCTGGTGCGGAAGAACGGCCGGTGGAAGTACCCGGCTCCACGGGAAGCTTTCCTGCTGCTGTGGACAGCAGCTATCTTCGTGTTTTTCCAGTGCATGGCGACCAAGTATATCACCTATACCTACCCGCTGCTGCTGCCCCTGTGCGTACTGACGGCGGATTACATCTGGAAGAAAGGCCAGAAGCTGGAACTGAAATGGATGCTTTTGGGGAATATCCTGTTCTATGGGGCTCTGACCGTGGCGGCCTGGAAGCTGCCCAAACTGGCACCCAAGGTGTTTGCCCATCCCATGAATGTATTCTACTTCATGTTGATTTACACCCTGTGCATGTGTGTACTGGGTCTGCACAAATACAAGGGCAAGAGCAACCAGGAAGTGCTTTCTACAGTGGTGCTGCTGACCATCGCTTTCCACTGCTGCAGCCTGAATCTGTTGGCCCAGCCCCTTATGTATGATGTAACAGGCAAGATGGCGGCCCGGTTCGTCAACGCCATGGTGCCGGCGGACGTGCCCATTTACATCCGGGGCGGCGGCTATCCTACTTCGGCCGTGTTCTATACAGGCCGGGAGATGGTGATGCTGGTGCCCGATGAAGAATCCGACGCCTTCCAGCCCCGGCAGGACAGCTGGTCCGCCAAGAACATCATGCCCTGGACCACCTATGGCAAGGTGAGGGAACAGACGGGCAAGGCTGTGGTGCTGGTGGATACCCATACGAAGAAACTGACTACAAAACTGGAGGAAGACTGGCCGGCTACCTGGAAGCGGATCAAGCTGCCCGGGCAGTGGACGGTCATGATCAAGGAACGGTAATATGGAAGAAGAACAACTGCAGGCGTATCTGGAAAAACAGGATTTCATCGGGTTCCAGGTCCATGAGAGGGAACTGGAAGAACCGGAGGGGACGGTGCGGTATTTCCAGCTGCTGGACTATGTGGGCCGCCATCCCCGGTGGGCCAAAAAATTCTGCAGCCGCTGGGGGCTTTCCTTCCATGAGGATTGCGGGAAATACCTGTGGGAGAACCAGGGGGCAGTGGATTTCGTAAAAAAGCTGGGGCAGGCGTTCCCGTTTTTGTTCTACCTGGCAGAGAAGGAAGGGGAGACCCTGAAACTGCTGGTGATGCTCACCTGCCGCAGCGACAAACTGGAGGGGGAGAACCTGTCCCTGGACAGGGACAAATTCAATGCTTACCTGAAACAGCAGCTGAAAGGGCTGCTGCTCATGAGTGAAAAAACAGGGCTGAGCCCGGAAAATGCCCAAAGTTTGATGCAGGGGGTCTATGAATATTTCGGATTGACTGACTGAGCAGTCAAATTCACAAATGATTCAAGACTTTGCCCTTCCTTTGACACAAGATGTGGATATACTAATAACCGTAACAGGGATTACCCCTCCTTGTTACATCTTCCCCATCAAATCATCATAAACAACTTCCTTTCAAGGAAAAAGCCTTCTGCTTCCCCAGCAGAAGGCTTTTTCCGTTAGCGTGCCACTCCATGTTTCCTGGCAAACTCCAGGAATGTGTGGATGTTTTCGAAACTGGTGGAATTTTTCAGCCACAGCATTTCGATGTCGTAATACAGAGGCGGATCCAGGGAAATGGACACCAGGTCCGGTTCCCGTTCTGCCACCGGCCGATACAGGAATCCGCTGGCTGCACCGTTCTTGATCAGCTGGATTTTGGTATACAGCTGGCTGGTAGACCAGAGGATTTTGGGTGCGCAGTGGTCTTCATGGAATCGGGCCAGGATGGTTTCCCGGAAATGCTGGCTGCCCTCGATTTCCACCAGGGCCATCTGGGATACCTGGGCCATGGAAATGGTGCTTTCTTTGGCGTAGGGATGTTCCCGGTTCACGCAGTACACAATTTCGCTCTGGCGCATGGTGCAGGTTTCCGTATTGGCCTGATCGGAGCCCAGTCCGCTGACCAGGGCGATGTCGATCCGTTCTTCCTGCAGGGCCTTCCGCAGGCTCAGGGAATTGCCGTGGTGGAGCTCCAGCCGGATTTCCGGGTATTCTTTATGGAACTGGGCCAGCAGAGGGACTTCCAGTGCCTCGATCATGGTCGGCAGCCCAATATGGATACAGGTGTTCTTCTTTTGCAGCCGGGTCATGTCATCGCTGATCTGTTTGGCCTTGTCCAGCAGTTCTTCCACTTCCAGCAGGAAATAGGACCCCTCCGTGGTCAGAGTCAGTTTCTTGTGGGTCCGTTTGAACAGTTTCAGCTCGAATTCCTCTTCCAGCTCGCGGATGGCTGCCGACACCGCAGGTTGGGAGATATGGAGATTTTCGGCAGCCTTGGTGATGCTCTGCTGTCGGCAGACTTCCTGAAAATAGTGCAGTTGATGTAATTTCATATGCTCTCCTCCCAAAACCTGGGGGTTCTCCCGGTTTGTTTATTGTCTTGTCTTAAACATATTATATACAAAATAGTCATAGAAAATAACAACATGCTTACTTATGAATAGCATAACTAATATCAATGTATTCACGGCTGAAAAGTTTGCAGGGCATCCATCTTCCCGGTGAATTTCTGGTATAATGGTGTTATTTCACGAAAGGCGGCTGCCTGCGGCAGAAAAGTGCCTTTCCGGGGAGAATCATTTATGGAACAAAAAACAGGAAACCTGGTACTGTGCGGGCTTTTTGCGGCTCTCATGGCGGTGGGGGCGTTCCTCCACATCATGCTGCCCATAGGGCCTTTTCAGGTGACAATATCATTACAGATTTTCTTTGCCATCCTGGCCGGGCTGTTTCTGGGACCGAAACATGGCTTTCTCAGCGTACTGGCCTATCTGGTGCTGGGTCTGGCCGGCGTACCCGTCTTTGCCCGAGGGGGTGGTCTGGGCTATGTACTGAAACCCACCTTCGGCTTTTTGCTGGGGTTTCTCTGTGCGGCCTGGGCATCCGGAATGCCGGGAGGCAGTGCCCGGCAGGCCGGGCTGAAGCAGCAGCTGTTGGCGGCTTTCGGCGGGGAAATGGGTTATTATGCCGCTGGCCTGGTCTACTATTATGTGATGTTCAATTTTGTGCTGCAGAATGCGGCGGGCATGGGGGTTGTCCGGCTGCTGGAAGTGTGGCTTTTCAGTACGGTGATTCCGGATTCCATCCTCTGTGTGCTGGCCGTGCTGGTGTATCGGAAATTGGGACCTTTGGTAAGGAGATAAGATGAAGAAACTGATTATTGCTACCCGGGGCAGCAAGCTGGCTCTGGCCCAGACGGAAATCGTCCGCCGATTGCTGCAGCGGGAACAAGTGGAAACGGAAATCCATACCATCACTACGGCCGGGGATCGGGATCGGATCCATGCTCTGGTGAAAATAGGAGGCCGGGGGGTCTTCGTGCGGGAAATCGAACGGGAACTGCTCAGTGGGGAAGCAGACCTGGCTGTGCACAGCGCCAAGGATCTGCCCTATGAGCTGGCATCGGGGCTGGTGATCGCCGGTACGCCCGAAGCAGCGGACCCCCGGGATGCGTTAGTGACCCTGAAGGGGAAGTCCCTCACCGGGCCGCTGGTCATCGGTACGGGGAGTCCCCGGCGGATCGTTGAAATCCGGCCTCTGTTCCCGGAGGCGGTGTTCCGGGATATCCGGGGCAACGTGACCACCAGGCTCCACAAACTGGAACGGGGGGAATACAGTGCCATCGTATTGGCTATGGCCGGTTTGGAACGGATGGAGGTAGATCCTTCCGCTTATGACATCCATCCCTTCAATGTGGAGAATGTCATACCGGCCGGGTGCCAGGGCATCATCGCTGTAGAGTGCCGCAGCCGGGACCGGGACCTGATTGCTCTGCTGCAGAAAATCAGCCATCAGATGACCTGGCGGCGGTTTTTGCTGGAACGGGAACTGTTCTGCGGCATGAAGGTGGACTGCGCCATGCCCGTGGGCATCCATGCCGATCTCCTCCGGAAGGGAGAGGTGCGACTGGGGGCCATGGTGGACGGTAAAAAAGCCTTCCGGCAGGGAAGGGAAAAAGACCATGCCCTGTTGGCGGCTTCCCTGAAAAAGGAGCTGTATAATGGAAAATAACAAGTGCGTGGGAAAGGTGTGGCTGGTGGGAGCCGGCTGCAGTGCAGGCCTGTTGACCCTGGAAGGGCTGGCACGGCTGCGGCAGGCCCAGGTGGTCCTGTATGATGCCCTGCTGGATCCGGCCATTTTGGCGGAAATCCCCGCCGAAGCGGAAATCATCCCGGTGGGAAAACGCTGCGGCCGCCACAGCCTGAAGCAGGCGGACATCAATACTCTGCTGGTGGAAAAAGCCCGGGAAGGGAAACGGGTGGTGCGGCTCAAGGGCGGCGACAGCTTTGTACTGGGTCGGGGCGGGGAAGAAGTCATCGCGCTGCAGGCCGCCGGCATCCCTTATGGCATCGTGCCCGGAGTCACTTCGGCGGTGGCGGTACCGGAGCATCTGGGCATTCCGGTGACTCATCGGGGCCTTTCCCGGTCGTTTACCGTGGTTACCGGCCATACCCGGAACGGAGACCTGGAAGACTGGCAGGCTCTGGCAGACCTGGAAGGGACCCTGGTGTTCCTTATGGGATTGGGCCAGCTGCCGCATATCTGCGGATCCCTGCTGCAGCACGGCAAAAATCCGGAGACGCCGGTGAGCGTGCTGTGCGGCGGGTACAGTTACCGGCAGCTGCGCCTGGACGGCAACCTGGCTACCATGGCGGAAAAAGCGGCTGGGAAGGCCTTTGCTCCGGCTATCATCGTAGTGGGTCCCGCAGCGGCTCTGCACCTGGAAGCGGGGGAAAAGGAGCCGGTCATGGTCACCGGAAGCCGCAGTTTCTGCAGGCAGGTGGTCCGGGCCCTGGAACCCCTGGAATGTCCGGTGAGGCCGCTGCCGGTCCTGGAAGTGGAACCGCTTATCCAGACGGTGTCTCCTTCCATAATGAGAGCTTCCTGGCTGGTGTTCACCAGCCGGAACGGGGTGCGGCTGTTCGGGCAATGGCTGCAGCTGCATCGCATCGACCACCGGAAACTGGCCGGCAGCCGGCTGGCGGCCATCGGGGAAGGTACAGCGGATGAACTGGCTCAGCTGGGTTTTGCAGCGGATCTGGTACCGGAGACGTACACGGCAGAAGCGTTGGGGAAGGTTTTGGCAAAGAACGTGGTTCCCGGAGAGCGGTGTCTGCTGCTGCGGGCGGAGGAAGGTTCGCCCGATCTGCCACGGGTACTGGAGAAAGCAGGCGTTGTCTATGAAGATGTTCCTCTCTACCGGACCCGGACCGTCCGTCCGGCGGCTATCGAAAAAACGGAGCTGGCTCCCGGAACATTGATTTTCGGCAGTGCCAGAGGAGTGCATACTTTCTTTGGGCAGTATATCCTGGCTCCAGGCACGAAGGTCCTGTGCATCGGGCCCATTACGGCAAAGGCGGCCCGGGAAGAAGGCGTCGCTGCACCTGCCTGTGCCATGGTCCATTCGGTGGCTGGGCTGGTACAGGCCCTGCAGGAGGAAAAGGAACCATGAGTTATTTTCCCTTGATGATCCAGCTGGAACAGGCACCGGTGCTGCTGGTGGGCGGTGGAAAGACGGCCCGGCGCAAGGCGTCCATATTGAAAGAGTTCGGTGCTTCGGTGGACGTGGTAGCTCCGGTCATCGCCCCGGAAATCCAGGCCCTGGGGGCCTTTTTGCACCAGAGGATTTTTGCCGAAGACGATTTGGAACGGCAGTCCTGGCGTCTGGTGGTGGCAGCCACCGACGACTGGGCTGTGAACCGGGCCATCAGCGAAGGATGCCGGAAACGGAGCATACCGGTCAACGTGGTGGATGATCCGGAGCTGTGTACATTCATCTTTCCGGCCATCGTGAAGCAGCAGGACGTGGTGTGCGCCGTCAGCAGCGGCGGCCGCAGCCCTCTGGTGGCCCAGTGGGTGAAACAGCAGCTGCGGCAGGTATTGCCGGAGAATCTGGGTACCGTCAACGCAATCATGGGCCGGTATCGCAAAAGCCTGCAGCAGGAACCGGATGCAGCGAAGCGGCGGAAAAAGTTAAGAATGAAACTGGCGGAACTGCTGGAAACGGTCTCTCCTTTCAGCCAGTGACTGGTGATGGGGTGTGGAAAAACAGTTTTTTACACTCCATAATCTTTTTTTATAAAAACTCCATAAAAAGGCTTGCATTATTTCCAGACTCTGATATAATAATAACCGTAAGAGATAATAAATATCAATAAATATCAAATCCGAAAAATATAATTCGGATTTGCAGGTTCCAAGGGGAGGAAATATCATGAAAAAATTCATTTGCAGAGTTTGCGGTTATGTCTATGAAGGGGAAGAAGCCCCGGAAAAATGCCCTCAATGTGGCGCACCGAAAGACAAATTCGATGAACTGAAGGAAGGCGTCAAGGAATACGCTGACGAACACGTTGTAGGTGTTGCCAAAGGTGTAGATGAAAGAGTCCTGGAAGGTCTGCATCAAAACTTCACCGGCGAATGCTCCGAAGTCGGTATGTACCTGGCTATGAGCCGTGTCGCTGACCGCGAAGGATATCCGGAAGTGGCTGAAGCTTACAAACGGATTGCTTTTGAAGAAGCAGAACATGCTGCCAAATTCGCTGAACTGCTGGGTGAAGTGGTAACCGACAGCACCAAAAAGAACCTGGAAATGCGGGCTGCTGCTGAACAGGGTGCCTGCGCCGGCAAGAAGGAAATCGCTACCCTGGCCAAACAGCTGGGCTATGATGCCATCCATGATACTGTTCATGAAATGGCCAAGGACGAAGCCCGTCATGGCCGTGTATTCGATGGCCTGCTGGCTCGTTACTTCGCAAAATAATTTTGGGATTTTCCTGAATCCCAACGAAAAAAGGTGTCGCTGCGGCGGCACCTTTTTTGTATGGTATAATAAACCATTATGAAACCAGGAGGAGATCGCATTGGAAGAGGCACAGAAAAAACGGAACGCGGTATTGGCACAGAAGGTGATCCGGGGACTGGAATCCCGGAATATGCACGCCTATTATGCGGAAACGGTGGCAGACGGAGTGAAGCAGGCGCTGGCCCTGATCCCGGAAGGCAGCGTAGTGACCATGGGCGGCAGCCTTTCTGTACGGGAAAGCGGTCTGGTGGAAGCACTGAAACAGGGAGAGTACACTTTCATCGACCGGGAAGATTTCGCTGACCAGGAAGAGGCACATCGCAAAGCCTATACGGCGGACTGGTACCTGACCAGTTGCAACGCCATGACCGATGACGGAGTCATGGTGAATATCGACGGGAACGGCAACCGGGTGTCGGCCATGGCCTACGGTCCGAAGCATGTGCTGTACATGGTGAGCCTGAACAAGGTGTGCAAGGGGCTGGAAGCGGCTCTGGACCGGGCGGAGAACCGGGTGGCATCCACGGTGGCCATCAAATACAAAGTCCATACGCCCTGCACGATTACTGGTCTGTGCTCCCACTGCAAGGCCATCGATACCCGCTGCTGCCAGATCCTGATTACCCGGTTTTCCCGCCTGCCGGACCGGGCTCATGTGATTTTGGTCAATGAACCCATGGGTCTGTGAAATGAAAAGAGAGGAAACGACCATGGAACCGAAAAAGATCCAGTTTGCCAGTGATTACCAGGAAGGGGCAGCTCCGGAGATCCTGGCCCGGCTCCAGGAAACCAACTGGGACCAGACGGCCGGTTATGGAGAAGACGAATATTCGGAAAGTGCCCGGAACAAGATTCGGGAAGCCTGCAAGGCACCCGATGCCGAAATCCATTTCCTGGTGGGCGGTACCCAGACCAACGCTGCTGTCATCGATACGGTGCTGCGGCCTTACCAGGGTGTAGTAGCGGCGACCACTGGCCATGTGAATGTGCATGAGGCCGGAGCCATCGAATACGGGGGCCATAAGGTGCTGGCAGTGCCGGAGGAAAACGGCAAGCTGACAGCAGTTGCCCTGGAAGCCTTTGTGAAGAATTACTGGGACGACGCCAACCGGGAGCATATGGTAATGCCCGGCATGGTGTATCTGTCCCAGCCCACGGAAATGGGGACCCTGTATACCCTGGCCGAACTGGAAGCCATCAAGACGGTGTGCACGGCGTATCAGCTGCCCCTTTTTGTGGATGGGGCCCGGCTGGCCTATGCCCTGGGCTGCCCGGAAAATGACGTGACCCTGCCCGACCTGGCCCGGTTCTGCGATGTGTTCTACATCGGCGGCACCAAATGCGGCGCTCTGTTCGGAGAAGCTGTGGTGTTTCCCGAACCCGGATTCGTGCCCCATTTCTTTACCATGGTGAAGCAGCACGGGGCATTGCTGGCCAAGGGCCGCATCACTGGCCTTCAGTTCGAGACCCTGTTCACCGATGGACTGTACGAAAAACTGGGTCGCCACGGTATCCAGATGGCCCGGAAAATCCGCAGCGCTTTGCTGGAAAAAGGCTACGAGCTGCCCTATCCGGCACCGACGAACCAGCTGTTTCTGCTGCTGGACAGGGAAAAAGCCGACGAACTGGCAAAGCAGGTAGTGCTGTGCTTCGGCACAGAGTGGCCCGACGGAAGGCTGCTTATGCGCATCTGTACCAGCTGGGCCACAAGGGAAGAGAATGTGGAGAAATTGCTGAAAATCCTTTAGTGGCAGGAATCAATCAAGTTGATCGGCCCGCTCACAGGTTGCTTTGCAAAGCAATGATGATTGCCTTTATTGAACAACAAAAAAATATTGTAGGATATTAAAATATTAACTGATTTACTTTGTCATATAGAATCTGTATCATACAAGTAACAGATCACTATAAAAGGAGGCAATCAGTATGAATATCGGATTTATTGGTTTTGGTGAAGCAGCGTTCAATATTGCACAAGGCTTGTATGGAGAAGGAGTGCGGGGTATTAAGGCTCATGATGCCATGCAGGATCATGAAGTCATGGGGAAGCTGGTCCACAAACGGGCAGAAGAATCCCATGTGACCCTGGTGGAAGATTCAAAAGATCTGGTGGACTGGGCAGATGTAGTATTTGCCGCCGTTCCTTCCACTTTTACCCTTGGAGTTTGTGATGAAATCAAAGGTCATCTGAAAAAGAATCAGCTGTATGTGGATGTAAGCGCTTCTACGCCGGCAACGAAAGTGGCAATCTGGGACCGGATTAAAGAGTCCGGTGTATTGTTCGCTGATGCGGCCATGCTGGGTTCTCTGCCCAAAAAGAAACATCAGGTTCCTATCACGGCCAGCGGCAATGGGGCCAAGGCATTTCAGGAAACCATGGCACCATACCATATGGATATCACTCTTGCCGGAGAAAAAGCCGGTTCTGCTTCAGCCATCAAACTGGTCCGCAGCATCTTTATGAAGGGGATTGCCAGCTTGATGATTGAAATGCTGGAAGGCGCCCATTTCTATGGGGTGAGCAAAGAGGTGATTGCCTCTTTGGGTAAGAGCCTTGATGGTACGCCCTTTGAATCCCATTTGAACCGTTTGGTCACTGGTACCGGGATCCATGCGAAACGGAGAGGACATGAATTGGAAGGCTCCATCGATCTACTGAAAGATGCAGGGGTGGAACCATACATGGCAGAAGCAGCCAAGAAGAGCCATGAGATGCTGGTTCCCTATAACTTTGCCGAAAAGTTTGTGGATGCAGCTCCGACCACATGGGAGCAGATTGTGGATCCGTTGCTGGAAGGAAAGAAAAACAAGTAGCATATAGAAAGACAAAAGGCTATCGCACGCACGCGATAGCCTTTTTTATGCAGCTTATCGGGAATCAGTCTCTGTGATGCGGGTCAAATCCAGGGCCTCGATCTGGCTGTAATATTCCCTGATCAGCTGGATGAAATACTGTATGTATTTGGGGTGGTATTTGTTATCATAGTAGGCCAGATATAAGTCATGGCTGACCGGATTCGATTTATAAAGGACGGGGAAGATATTCACATCAGGGGCCAGATTTTGCTGGAGTTTGTGCAGAGGCATGGTCGTGGAAAAAGTAGCACAGAGATCTGAAGAAGCTAAAGAATCGCTCATCCGCATGGAACTGGAGGAAAGATAGACTTTCGGAGTGATCCTGGCTTCTTTAAAGCAATTGGCAATTATGGTGCCCAGCTGATTGGGTGAGGTAATCAGAAAAAAAGGAAGTCTGGCGAAATCTTCCAACTGGGCCCCATGATGGGCATGTTCTTTGATGGAAGCAGCCGCCTCTCCGTAAAATTGCTGGAGCAAACGGTCAGAAACCAGCAGATATAACTGATTGGACAAGACTAGGGTGCTGGAAAGTCCTGGCAGATTTTCATTTCGTACAGAGAGGACGACATCCAGTTCTCCCTGATTCAATTTTGCCATCAGATGGCCGGAGGTATCATCGGTAAGCTGCACGGAAACCTGCGGATATTTGGCAGAAAAAGTGGGCAGGATACTGGGCAGCATGTAGTTGTAACGGACGAAACTGGCACCAAAACGGATGGTGCCTCGAGATTCATCGATAATATCAGAAAGCATTTTTTTGAATTCCCGTTCCTCCGAAAGAAGCCCTTGGGAAAATTGAAGCAGGGCTTGACCGGCAGGAGTCAGGATAAGATGGGGCTTTCGGTAGAACAGAGGGGTCCCGCAATACCGTTCCAGCCGTGCAATATGATTGGAAAGGGTCTGCTGGGATAGAAAAAGACGCTTGGCCGTCTTGGTCATGTTCAAATCCTTGGTAAGCTCCGTAAAATAATTGAGACTGTCCAAATCCATAAAAATACCTCCTTGTTCTAGCAAACAAGCGACAAAAATAATTTGTTATATACTCAAATTATAACTGTTTTACTTTGTCACTTCAAGGCCTTATCATGTACTTGCAAACATGGAATAACAGAAAAGACAAAAAGTTGCTGTTATTCAGAACTTTATAACACTTATCTCTGAGGAGGAATGAAACATGTCTATTGGAAACCGAATCTTTTTGAAAAAACCGGAAGCACCGGAAGAATTGCTGAAAGCCTTCAGCACCATCCCGGCTGCCAACATCTCTGATACCATGGGCCGTCTGGTGGGAATGCATCCCCGCATCAAACTGCAGAGTGCGCCCAAGAATCCCATCAATGTAGGCCGTGCCCTGACCATCAAGACCCGCAGCGGTGATAACCTGATGCTGCACAAGGCCCTGAATATGGCCAAACCGGGCGATGTGATCCTGCTTTCCAACGACGGCGGCGAAAGCTATCGGTCCCTGATTGGGGAAATCATGTTCACCTATCTGGCCTCCAGAGGAGCTGCCGGTATCATCATCGATGGACCCATTCGGGATATCGATGCAGTACGGAAGATGGAAATGCCCATTTATGCAACGGGGACGAACCCGGCCGGCCCTTATAAAGAAGGCCCGGGCGAGATCAACGTGCCCATCTCCTGCGGCGGCATCAGCGTGAACCCTGGCGATATCATCGTCATGGATGAAGACGGTGTCATCGTGATTCCTCTGCAGGAAGCCGAAACCGTACTGAAAAACGCCCGTGCTTTCCAGGAAAAGGATGAAGCCAAACTGCTGGCAGCTCAGGAAGGCAGAGCCAAACGGGAATGGGTCGATGCCTTGATTGAGAAAAAAGAAGTGGAAATCCTGGACAAGGCCTGGAACGAATAAATCCCTTTACAAACATCTTTTATTACCATAATGTTTTACCCCTAATGCTTTACCCCTCCAGAAGCAGGACAGAAGCCGGACAATCCGGTATTCTGTCCCAGCTCTTCAACAGAAAATTAAGAATCTTTATATTATTCCGAGGTGAATCATGACTATCCGTGCATTAATGAATATGATGACAGCTGTAAGCATGTTCATCCTTTTAGGCTTCTTTGTGAGAGATTTCGTCAAACCCCTGCAGAAATTATTCCTGCCGGCTTCCCTGATAGGTGGGTTGGTGATGCTTGCCCTGGGACAGCAGGGTGTAGGTCTGATCACTGTTCCCAAAGTGCTGGGCAGTGTCCCTGGTGTCCTGATTGATATCGTAATGGTTTCACTGGTCTTTGGGGTCAGCTTCAACAGAAAACAGCTGCATTCTTATCTGGATTATGTCTGCCTTCCCATGCCGGCCTATGGTATGCAGATGTGTGTCGGGACTCTGCTGGGAGCTTTTCTGCGGGGAGCCTGGCCCGGCCTGCCTGTCGGCTGGGGCATTCTGGGTGTATTTTCTTTCCATGGTGGGCATGGAACAGCTGCTGCGGCTGCTGCTTCCTTTGAAAAGCTGGGCTATGAAGGACATATGGCCATTGCCATGGTACTTTCCACGGTGGGACTGATTATGGCCATGACTGTCGGGATGGCTCTGGTCAACTATGGAGTCCGGAAAGGCTGGGGGACGTACGTGAAAGAACCCACCAAACAGCCGGATTATTTCTATGGCGGTGCCCTGCCTGCAGACCAGAGAAAATCCGTGGGGACTACGGTGACCACTTCCATCAGCATCAACCATCTGGCTCTGCAGTTTGCCTGGCTGATGGGTGCCCTGTTCATTGGACAGCAGATTTTTGCCGGCCTGAATACATTTCCGGCTTTCAAGGCACTCCATCTGCCCAGTGTACTCCATGGCGTGGTCGGCGGTGCTGTGATGTGGCGGCTCATTGAATTGTTCCATCTGGAAAAATTCGTGGATCTGAAAACGGTAAAACTGCTGTCCGGGTTCTTCCTGGAACTGGTAGTATTTACGGCCATGGCAACCCTGAACCTGAAATTCGTATCTACTTATGCGGCACCTCTGGCTATCTACTGTTTGGTAATGACGGCATTGACCGTACCTCTGGTATTGTTCTGTGCCCGGAAGTTCGCCAAGGAAGAATGGTTCGAAAAAGCCTGCATGTGTTTCGGCGCTGCTACTGGTAATACTTCTACAGGATTGGCTCTGGTCCGTTCCATTGATCCGAATTCCGAATCTCATGCTGGTGACAGTCACGGGATTTATTCGACCCTGATGTCCTGGAAGGATATCTTTGTTGGATTGACACCCATCTGGCTGAGTACAGGTGTTGGTCTGACAGCGGGTGTGGGCGCTGCAATCTTCGTAGTCTTTATGGCCATTGGATTCATTTTCTTCAACACGAAGAGAACTTTAAACTAAATATTTTTCAAGGATGATTTTACTTTTTTTGTGGGATACCTACCACTAATAATTTGATAAGTTCCTTGATTTCCTTTCACCTCAACCTTATAATGATAATAAATGGCATATGCCAATAATAAATGAGGTGAGAAGATTGCCCAGACCGGTACGGAAACGCAGGGTCTACCAGCAGCCGGGAAGTTTCTGTTTCACAGGGAATCAGCCCTCCCACGGCGAAGTGGTGCTGACTTTGGATGAATTCGAGGCGGTGCGGCTCTGCGACTATGTGGGGCTGGAACAGGGCGAAGCCGCGAAACGGCTGGAAGTAGCCCGTTCTACCTTTCAGAACATCCTGAACCAGGCCCGGAAAAAGCTGGCAGAGGTCCTGATCTATGGAAAAGATCTGCGGATCGAGGAAGGCAGCGTGGAGTTCGCCCGGGATCCGGAATGGGGCTGCTGCCAGTTCATCCTGCAGTCAGTTCCCCGGACAGGCGGTCTTCCGGATTTTCCGAAGGAGGAACAGGATATGAAAATTGCAGTGACCTATGACGCACAGACGGGTGAAATCTTCCAGCATTTTGGCCGGACTGAAAATTTCAAGGTCTATGAGGTGGAAGACGGACAGGTGAAGGAAGCCCATGTGGAAAGCACCAACGGGCAGGGACACGGTGCACTGGCCGTTGTATTGAAAAATCTGGGCGTGGAAGCCCTGATCTGCGGCGGCATCGGCGGCGGTGCCCAGCAGGCTCTCAAGGTTCAGGGCATCCGCTTCTACGGCGGCTGCAGCGGTCAGGCTGACCAGGCAGTGGCGGACTTCCTGGCTGGTAAATTGGCCTATCAGGAAGATATCCAGTGTGCCCACCATGAGCATCGCAATCCCGGTGAAGGCGGCTGCGGGCACCACGGCTGTCACCACTGAGAACGGCTGGAATCGACAACAAAATCCCTCTGGAATCTGCATTTTGGTTCCAGGGGGATTTTGTCAGGATGATTATCTTATTTTGGGGCATGAGCCACTGTCACAGAAAATCAGAAGTTCCAGCGGATGCCGGCGTTCCAATCCCAGTTCTTTTTATATTCTCCGCCAACTGCTCTTTCCATGTCGAAATACAGGTAGCTGTTTTTACTGAACTTCACATTGCAGCCGGCACCATACTCAAACCAGCTGCTGCTGAAATCATCATGGGCATGGAACGTATCTTTATTGACCAGATCGGTCATATGGATATCGTAATTGCCTAAGAAATCGTGATTGATGCTGGCTTTCAGGTAAAAAGTAGCTTTGTTATGGATTTCCCGACCGATATGGAATCCCAGGCGGCCGATCAGGGCGGTCATATTCTTCTGCTTTACCTGGACCCGGTTCGATGTTGTGAAATCGTGGCCCCACATGTATCCCAGGGTCAGTTCGCTCTGCGGTTCTACATACCAGCCATGTTTCAGCTGGTTCTTTTTGCCATACTCCGCACTGAGCGCCATCGCATTGTTTCCATATTTTCCGTTGATGGCTTTGCCGGCGTTGTCTTTGACATGGAAATCATTGGTGTACCGATTGTACTGATACACCAGGTCCAGGTAATGGCCGCTCTTTCCTTCATGGGTCTGATAGGCGCTTACACCGCTGCTCTTTATGGTACCGGTTCCGTGCTCAAAATCCAAAGAACCCTTTCCATACTGAGCGGCCATGCCGGTATAGACCGTTTCTTTTTCATTTTGCTTTGTTACGTGGTCATAGCCGATCTGATAGGTATGCTGGCGATTCGTATACACTCCATTGCCGCCGTGACGGCCAAATTCGGTACCTTTCGTACGGGCCCAGATACCGTTTTCTTCTTTGCCGTTTAAACGGAGTTCTCCCATACGCTTCATCAGTGTATCTGCATCATTGCGCCAGGTATCATAACTGGCAGATACGGTAGAAAGAAGGGTGTTCACAGAGACCGTATTTGTTGGCTTTGGAATAATTTTCCGATCGCCAATCTGCCAGTTTGTGAAGTTTTGGGTAACCACCTTATCCAAATCATACTTTGACCAGAAAAGTGCATCTTCCGTTTCATCTGCCTGAAAAGAACCCTTTTCCCTGGCAACTTGTGCCAATACCGTGCCCTTTGCTTTAGAAATATCTTCTCCCAAGGGACTTACATCGACCAGGGTTGTTCCATCATGGGTTCCATAGACGACCAGCCGATCGCTGTTATTGTGATTGCTTTTATTTTCATCCGGCTCTACATTGCCTTGGATATTCATTTGAACGACAGCGCCATCTCCATGAAAATCGTGGTATACTTCCAACTTTTGAAAATGGGGATCGGTTTTCCCTGCTTGGGGAGCAGAAATGTTGCTATATCTCAAATCGATCAGGGCTCCGCTGTGGGCATTCAAATCGACCAGCTTGGAATCATCGGTCATCCTCCAGGAGGCTCCCTTGGTAAAAGTCAAGTGAGTGCCCTGCTGCTCAGCATGATTTTTCAAATTCAAATATTGTGCGATTGTTTCTGCATTCTTCAGAGGATCAATTGTTGAACTGGCGTCAGCACATAATGGGACAATGGCTCCATTGACCGGATTGCCGTTTTGATTACCATAGTAGTCGGTTACTTTCCCTGTAAAAGAAGAATTTTGCCCATCAAAATTAATTTTGATGATATTGTTGCTATCCGGAGATTTATCAGACAATCCGGCCATTTTATTGAAGCTATAGATATTCCCCTGAATTGTCAGTGCAGGCGTGGCATCTGCAGGGAGATCTTGGTTGATCTGTATGGAATTTTTTTGGGCATTTTCAAAAGAGCGTGTACAATAACGGCTATAGACATAGGCACAGCCAATATCCCCTTCCAAATCCATCTTAGAACTGGCATTTATATTGACAGTATTTCCCACGCCGTGAGCAATCAGGGCCGTGTAGTTCCAAAATTCATCCTTGGTAGGGCGCATTTTAAAGGAAAAATTTCCTGCATAGACATTTAATTTTTGGTCTGTCCCATCCAATTGTACTTTTCCGATAAAAGTCTCCCTGCTTGCACATGTGATATCCAAATCCCCGATTTCATTGTTCTTCTGTCCCAGGTTGATTACAGTATCGCCTTCAGGATGTGGATCACACATGCGGATTGCGTTGCCGTACAGTGCATCTGAATCCATTTCCAGTGTTTTCGTCAGTACAGTGTATGTATTCGCACCCGTTGCGTTAATGATACCTACACAATTCGAACTGGTTCCATGATCATTCCATTTGATATGGTCATAACTGTCAATCTTGAATTCTTTTTCACCTTCACCGGTTTGAGTCATTGCCTGGTTAAGATATTCCTCATGAGACAATTCTAATAGATGATCTGTATGGTCAGCGGCAAAAACCGTCTGCCCATGAATCCCCATGCTGGCAATCGCCAGCATGATCAGACTTTTCTTTTTCCAATCCATCATCACACACAGCCCCCTCAATCTTGGCATTCAAGCAGCAGGATTTGATGCGTAAATGCCAGGTGTTCTTCCAGATGATCTTTATAAAAGAGGAACACCGCCTAGATTGTAGTACTATATATAATTTTCGTCAATAAATAACATTTATTTTTCTTATATAAAAATGTATGGCACTTGTCATAAACACCATACATTCCTTTTATGATATAATGGAAGCAATTTTCAAGAACATAAGGAGACAACCATGTCTGATTATTTCATTTCCCAGGTTTACCCTTCGGACGCCCGGACCAATGCCCAGGTGGATGCCCTGCTGCAGCAGGAGGGCATCCGGCGGGATGCCAACCTGGATTATACCTGCGTGATGTTCGACGACGACTACCATGCCATTGCTACAGGCAGCTGCTTCGGCAACACCCTGCGCTGCATGGCCGTGGATCACCGCCACCAGGGCGAGGGGCTGATGAACGAGATCGTTTCCCATCTGGTGCAGTACCAGTACGAACGGGGGAACCTGCATCTGTTCCTGTACACCAAATGCAGTTCTGCCAAGTTTTTCGGTGATCTGGGTTTCTACGAAATCGCCCGGATCGAGGACCAGATCGTGTTCATGGAGAACCGGAAGGACGGATTTTCCAGCTATCTGGATCGGCTGGCCCAAACCAGGGTGGACGCTCCCAAAGTGGGTGCCGTCGTCATGAACGCCAATCCCTTCACCTTGGGGCATCAGTACCTGGTGGAAAAAGCGGCAGCAGAAAACGATGTGGTGCATCTGTTCATGGTCAGTGAGGATGCCAGCCTGTTCCCCTATGTTGTGCGCAAACAGCTGATTCAGGCCGGTACTGCCCACCTGAAGAATCTGCGGTACCATGACAGTGGTCCGTACATCATCAGCCAGGCCACGTTCCCCAGCTATTTCCAGAAGGATGCAGAAGCGGTCATTGCCAGCCACGCCAACCTGGACCTGGCCATCTTCACCAAAATCGCCCATCGGCTGGGCATTACAGCCCGGTATGTGGGGGAGGAACCTACCAGTGTGGTCACCGGCCTGTACAACCGGGTAATGCGGCAGAAACTGCCTGAGGCCGGTATCCAGTGCATCGTAGTGCCCCGGCGGGAGGAAGACGGCCAGGTAGTCAGCGCTTCCACGGTGCGCAAGGCCATCCAGGAGGATCACTGGGAACTGGTGCGGCAGCAGGTGCCTTCCACTACCTGGGAATTCCTGCACAGCGATACGGCAAAGCCCATCATTGCCAGGATCAAGGGAGAAAAGAATGTGGTCCATTACTGAAGAGGGCCACCCTTGACAATAATACTGTATCTGATATAATTACGCTAGCGCAATTACATATAGCTCATCAAGAGTGGTGGAGGGAATGGCCCTGTGAAACCACAGCAACCATGGCCTTTGGGCCAAACGGTGCTAAGTCCTGCAATGTGTTATTCGATTGTGAGATGAGAGTCCTATACGTACTCTCATATTTTGAGAGTATTTTTTTGTAAGGAGGAGAAAATGAGAAAAGTCTTTACGTCTGAATCTGTGACGGAAGGGCATCCTGATAAAATCGCTGATCAGATTTCTGATGCGGTGCTGGATGCCATCCTGGCAAAAGACCCGGATGCCCGGGTGGCCTGCGAAACCCTGGTAGCTACGGGCCAAATCCATATTGTAGGGGAAATTTCCACCAGCTGCTATGTGGACATCGCCAAGATCGCCCGGCAGACGGTCATCGATATCGGCTACGACCGTGCCAAATACGGTTTCGACGGCGCTACCTGCGGGGTGCTGATTTCCCTTGACGAACAGTCTCCGGACATTGCCCAGGGTGTGGATGAATCCGATGAAGCCAAGGCCGGCGACCATGATGACGATGAAAAGATCGGTGCCGGTGACCAGGGCATGATGTTTGGATACGCCACTGACGAAACCCCGGAATACATGCCTCTGCCCATTTCCCTGGCTCACAAGCTGGCCCGCCGGCTGGCCCAGGTCCGCAAGGACGGTACCCTGCCGTACCTGCGTCCCGATGGCAAGACCCAGGTTTCTGTGGAATATGAAGACGACAAACCGGTGCGGGTCAACACCATTGTGGTTTCTACCCAGCATGCTCCGGAAGTTTCCATGGAACAGCTGCGCAAGGATATCCTGGAATACGTGATCAAACCGGTGGTCCCGGCTGGACTGCTGGACGAAAACACCATCTACCACATCAACCCCACCGGCCGGTTCGTCATTGGCGGTCCGCAGGGGGATTCCGGCCTGACCGGGCGGAAAATCATCGTGGATACCTATGGCGGTATGGCCCGTCATGGGGGCGGCGCTTTCTCCGGCAAGGATCCCACCAAGGTGGACCGGAGCGCAGCCTATGCAGCCCGGTATGTAGCCAAGAACGTGGTGGCTGCCGGTCTGGCCAAGAAATGTGAAATCCAGCTGGCCTATGCCATCGGCGTGGCACGGCCGGTTTCCATCAGTGTGAATACCTATGGGACCAATGCCATTCCCGAAGAGGAAATCGTCAAACTGATCGAAAAGAACTTCTCCCTGACCCCGGCCGGCATCATCAAGAGCCTGGATCTGCGGCGCCCCATCTACAAGCAGACGGCAGCCTATGGCCATTTCGGCCGGACGGATGTGGATCTGCCTTGGGAACGGCTGGATAAAGTGGATGTGCTGAAAAAGGCACTGCAATAATATGGAATACGCCAAGGTTGCCATCAACCTGCCGGTCAAGAACCTGTTCCGGCAGTTCACCTACCATGTGCCTGAGAGCCTGGATTTCCTGGCCCAGGGCTGGCGGGTGGTGGTGCCTTTCGGAACGCAGCTGGTGGAAGGTTTCATCGTCGAGGAAGATACGGCGCCGGACCTGAGCCGGGAACTGAAGGATATTGTGGACGTGGTGGGCACGGAACCCTGGTTCGACAGCGAAATGCTGGCTACGGCCTACTGGCTGAGCCAGTACTATCTCTGCAGCCTGGCCGAGGCCCTGCGGCTGTTCATCCCCGGCAGGAAGAGCCTGGCTGCCACCGGAACCTATGTACCGGTGCCGGACTGGACGAAGCCGCTGCCGCCCCGGGAACAGGAGCTGTACGACTTCCTGTGCCGGAAGGGGCCGCTGCCCCGGAAGGCCATCCGGAAGCTGCCCGGAGGGGAAAATGCCCTGAAGGGGCTCATTACCCGGCAGGCGGTGGTACTTTCTTACGATGTGAAATACAGGCTGCGGCAGAAGTCGGAACGGACGTTCCAGGCCACACCGGAAGGATTGGCGGCATATAAGGATGGAAAGGTCCGGGGCAAGAGCCAGCAGGCTGCCCTGGGCCTTTTGTCGTCCGGAAACGTACTGGGCGGCTCCGAAATGAAGTCACACGGCATTTCCACAGAAGTGCTGCGGACCATGGTGCTGCGGGGCTGGCTGCTGGAAGGACGGCGCAGGGTCCTGCGGGACAGTTATGAGAATCTGGAGGCCCGGAAGGAGACGCTGGAGCTGACCGCAGAGCAGCAGGCTGCCATCCAGGCAGTGGATGCGGCCCGGAAGGCCCATGAATCCCGTACTTTTTTGCTGCAGGGCATCACCGGCAGCGGCAAGACGGAGGTGTACCTGCGGCTTACGGACCGGGCCCTGGCCGATGGGGGCCAGGTATTGGTGCTGGTACCGGAAATCGCCCTGACGGGGCAGACGGTCAAACGGTTCAAGGCCTGGTTCGGAAGTGCTGTAGCCGTGGCCCACAGTCGGCTTTCCGCCAGCGAACGGGCGGATGTGTGGCAGAAGATGCGTTCCGGCCAGGCCAGGGTATTGATCGGAGTCCGGTCAGCGGTGTTCTGCCCTTTTTCCAATCTGTCCCTGATCATCCTGGACGAGGAACATGAGGGCAGTTATAAGCAGGAGGAGCGGCCCAGTTACCATGCCCGGCTGGTGGCCCAGTACCGGGCCTATTACCGGAAGCTGCCGGTGGTGCTGGGGTCAGCTACTCCGGACCTGGAATCTTACTACCTGGCGGAAACAGGGGTCTATACCCATCTGTACCTGAAGCATCGGGCCCGGGAGGGCGCCCATCTGCCCCAGGTATCCATTGTGGACATGCGGGAAGAGCTGCAGAAGGGGAACCGGACCGTGTTGTCCGATGCCCTGCGCAGCCGGCTGGAAGAAACGGTGCAGCACGGGGAACAGGCCATCATCCTGCTGAACCGGCGGGGCTATTCCACTTTTGTCATGTGCCGGGACTGCGGGGAATCCATCAGCTGTCCCAACTGTGCCGTATCCCTGGTATACCACGCCAGGGAGCAGCTGCTGGAATGCCATTACTGTGGCCATACGGAACCGGTGCCCAAAGTCTGTCCTCACTGCGGCAGCAGGCGGATCAAGTTCTTCGGCACAGGAACGGAAAAAGCGGAGACAGAGATCCAGGGCCTGTGTCCCGGGGTGAATCCCCTGCGCATGGACCAGGATTCCACCAGCCGGAAGTTCGCCCATGAGCGGATTCTGTCGGAATTCCGCAGCGGAGCCTATAATGTATTGCTGGGGACCCAGATGGTAGCCAAGGGCCACGACATCCCCAATGTGACTTTGGTGGGGGTGCTGAGCGCCGACTCCCAGCTGAACCTGCCGGATTTTCGCAGCGGCGAGCGGTGCTTCGCTCTGCTGACCCAGGCAGCCGGACGGGCTGGACGGGGGGATAAGCCGGGCCATGTGATCTTTCAAGTCTACGATGCGGAAAACCCGATTCTGCAGCTGGCAGCGAAACAGGATTATGAAGGGTTCGCCAAACTGGAACTGGCCCAGCGAAAGGAACTGGGATATCCGCCCTTTACCCGGATGCTGAAGGTGACAGTGCTGCACAAGAACCAGGAAGAAGCCCTGGCTACGGCCCAGAAGCTGGTGAATGCCCTGGAGGCCTGGCAGATGGAGAAACGGTATCCGTTGGAGATCATGGGTCCCTTTCCGGCCATTGTAGCCCGTGTGAACCAGATTTACCGGATCAATGTGCTCCTGAAGAGTCCTCATCTGAAGCCGGTGAAAGACTGGCTGCGCCAGTCCGATTTCCGGGCTCTGCCCAATGTCTTGTTCGATGTGGATCCGATGAGTGTAGTATAAAAAGCTGTAAAACTCCGCGGGGGCTATGAAATCATCTCCACAGCTCCATTATTTTGCCAGCATTAGCCGATTTCCATCAGTGAGTGACCAGTGACTGGTGATTAGTGACGAGGGTGTGAAAAGCATTTTTTCACACCCCCGTTTTTTCATGACAGGAAAAAAGAGAAAGAGGGCAATAGTGGACAACAGGCGGTTATTGGCTTTATAATAAAGGGTAAAATTGCGATAGGAGTCGATATATCATGGCAATCTATGACATTGTAAAAGTGGGGGCCCCCATCCTGCGGGAAAAGGCTGCTCCGATCAAACGTTTCGATAAAAAACTGAGTAAATTACTGAAAGATATGGCAGAAACCATGTATGCTGCCAATGGCTGTGGTCTGGCTGCGCCCCAGATCGGTCTGAGCCAGCGGCTGGTGGTCATCGATGCCGGGGATGGTGCCGGGATCCGGGAATTCGTGAACCCGGTGCTCACCGATCCGGTGGGTGAATCCGTGGATTCGGAAGGCTGTCTCAGCGTTCCTGATTATGAAGGGGAAGTGAAGCGGGCCGCCCAGATTACCGTCCATTTCCAGGACAAGAAAGGCGACCACTACAAGCTGACTGCCGATGGCCTGCTGGCCCGGGCTCTGCAGCATGAATGTGATCACCTGGAGGGGGTCCTGTTCATCGACAAGGCCATCAGCCTCACTGCCAAACCGAAGGATGATGAAAAATGAAAATCGTATTCATGGGAACTCCGGAATTCGCCGCGGCCAGCCTAAAGGCCCTGGAGGAATCCGGTCAGTATGAAATCGCTGCGGTGGTGACCCAGCCGGACCGTCCCAAAGGCCGGGGCCACAAGGTACAGATGAGCGCTGTGAAAGAATATGCCCTGAGCCAGGATCTTCCCGTACTGCAGCCGCAGCGGGTGAAAGAACCGGAATTCCAGGCGGAAATGGAAAAAATACAGCCTGAACTGATTGTAGTGGCCGCATTCGGCCAGTTCCTGCCAAAGTGCCTGCTGGATCTGCCGCAATATGGCTGCATCAACGTCCATGCTTCCCTGCTGCCCAAATACCGGGGAGCAGCGCCCATCCACTATGCCATTTTAAAGGGTGAAAAAGAAGCGGGTGTCACCATCATGCAGATGGATGTGGGTATGGACACCGGTGCCATGCTCAGCAGGGTATCCGTTCCCATCGGGCCGGAAATGTGTCAGGGCGATCTTCACGATATTTTAAAGGAAAAGGGTGCCCGGCTGCTGCTGGAAACCATCCCCAAACTCGTGGACGGTTCCCTCAAAGCGGTGCCCCAGCCGGAAACGGAGGCAACCTATGCCTCTCTGATCACCCGGGATATGGAGAAACTGGATTGGACCAAACCGGTTACGGAACTCCACAACCAGATCCGGGCCTTCGATCCCTGGCCGGGTTCCTTTACCCTGCTGCCCGACGGCAAGCGGCTGAAGCTGTGGAAGAGCCGGGTGCAGAAAGCGGACGGCACCCAGGGAGCGCCGGGCGAAGTACTCCAGGCCGATTCCCGCGGGTTTGTCATTGCTTGCGGAACGGGCAGCCTGGAAGTGGTGGAATGTCAGCCCGAAGGCAAGAAACGGATGCTGGCGGCACCTTTTGTGAACGGCAAGCACGTGAAAGCGGGGGACAGACTGGCGTAAATGATGAACAGGGGATTTCAGCCGAGAAAGCGGCTTTTTATCGCCCTGGTCTCCCTGGCGGCCTTGGTAGCTGCCGGAACGGCTTACGGGCTGTGGGAGATCATGGTGCCGGGTCTCAGCCAGATCCATCCTTGGCTGCCCCATGTGGTGGGGTGGGCCGCTCTCCTGGCAAGTCTGGCCCTGGTGACCGGAGTAGTGGGCATCGTTCTGGCTATCCTGGGATTTCCTACCATGCGTTTCTTTTATTTCTGGGCCTGGCATGTGATTAACCTGCTGTATCCCATCGCCGTGTCCCTGGGTAAGCTCATGGGTGTGTCCAAGCGGCGGGTGGAACAGTCTTTTATTGAAGTGAGCAATCATCTGGTACGGCGTCAGCACATCAAGGTGCCGGCGGACCGGCTGCTGATCCTGACGCCTCACTGCATCCAGCTGGATACCTGTCCTTTCAAGGTGACGAGGGATATCCATAACTGTCGGCAATGCGGCCGGTGCGGGGTAGGGCAGCTGCTGGCCATTTCGCAGAAATACCACGTCCATGTAGCCATTGTTACCGGAGGTACTCTGGCCCGACAGGCTGTGAAGAAAGCCCGTCCCAAAGCCATCCTGGCGGTGGCCTGCGAACGGGACTTGACCAGCGGCATCCAGGACGTGTTCCCGCTGCCGGTGATCGGAGTGCTGAATGAGCGGCCCAACGGACCCTGTTTCAACACCTGTGCCAATATGGGGCAAATCGAGGCGGCGGTGCGGTCGCTGATTCTGGAATGAGGAAAATCAATGAACGTTAGCACGAAAAATCCGCGGGAAGCGGCACTTTTGATTTTACAACAAATCTTTCTCAAGGGGGCTTACGCAAACCTGGCACTGGCCCAGGGGCTGCGTGGGGCTCCTTTGTCTGCGCTGGACCGGAAACTGGCTACAGGGCTGGTATACGGTACGGTGAAGGCCATGGGTACTTTGGACTGGTACTTGAGCCGGGTGGTGAAACGGGCCCTGCGGAAACTGGATCCGCTGGTCCTGGTGATCCTGCGTCTGGGGGCCTATCAGATCCTGTATCTGGATCGGATTCCGGATTCGGCGGCCTGTAACGAAAGCGTAAAACTGACGAAGAAATACGTCCATGAAGGGGCCGGGAAACTGGTGAACGGTGCCCTGCGGCAGCTGGCCAGGACCAGGGACCAGTGGAAATTCCCCCAGGGGCCGGACCACGAACTGGAACGGATTGCCCTGGAATACTGCCATCCGGAATGGCTGGTGCGCCGCTGGAAATACCGCTATGGGCTGGACGAGGCCATCAGGCTGTGCGAATTCGACAATGCCCGGCCGGCCTTTTCCCTGCGGGTGAATACCCTGGCCCTCAGCCGGGAAGAACTCCGGCAGCAGCTGGCGGAAAAGGGCATCGAGACCCATGCTTCGAAGTGGTCCCCGGACGGACTTTTGTGTGACACCTTACCTTCTCTGGAGGAACTGGTGCAGGATTTCGGCCGGGACATCTACATCCAGGATGAAAGCTCCATGCTGGATGCGGCGGTACTGGCTCCTGCCCCCGGGGACAGGGTCATTGACCTGTGCAGCGCCCCGGGCGGCAAGACCACCCATCTGGCTCAGAAGATGCAGGATAAGGGGAGCATCCTGGCCCTGGACCTGTATGACCACAAACTGGCCCTGGTGCGGCAGAATGCCGAACGGATGGGTATCCACTGCATCGAGACCCGGAAACAGGACGGTACCATGTTTGTGCCTGAATGGGAGAATACCGCGGACAAAGTGCTGGTGGATGCACCCTGCAGCGGCCTGGGGGTACTGAACCGCCGGACTGAGGCTCGCTGGACCAAGGAGGAACGGGGCCTGAGCCAGTTCCCGCCCCTGCAGAAGAAAATCCTGGCCAACGGGGCCCGGTATGTGAAGCTGGGGGGTCGGCTGTTGTACAGCACCTGCACCCTGGAACAGGACGAAAATCCCCGGGTACGGAAATGGTTCCTGGAGCAGCATCCGGAATTCCGATCCGTCCCTTTTGCCCATCCATTGACGGGAGAAAGCCTGGACGAACTCCAGCTGCTGCCTCAGCGGGATGGCATCAACGGATTCTATCTGTGCCTGTTTGAAAAGACGAAAGAGAGTAAGGAATGACGAAAAAAGAGATCATGGGCCTGACCTTGGAAGAACTCCAGACGGAACTCATGGGACTGGGCCTGAAGAAATTCCGGGCGGAGCAGGTGTTCCGCTGGCTGTATGAAAAAGCCGCCGTGGATTTTGAACAGATGAGCAATCTGGGCAAGGAGACCCGTCAGCTCCTGGCGGAGCATTACACCATTGCCACCAGTCAGGTGAAGGTGCTGAAGGAGTACAAGTCCCAGGACGGCCTGACCCATAAGGTGCTGCTGGAACTGACGGACGGCGCCACTGTGGAGACGGTGCTCATGCACCACGATTACGGCTACAGTGTGTGCCTGTCCTCACAGGTGGGATGTGCCATGAACTGCGCTTTCTGCGCCAGCGGTCTCCACGGGTTCGTGCGGAACCTGACCCCGGCCGAAATCCTGGCCCAGCTGTATTTTTTCCAGAGCCAGCTGGGACCCAGAGGGCAGCGGGTGAGCCGGATCGTGGTCATGGGCAGTGGAGAGCCCATGCTGAACCTGGATAATGTGCTGAAGGCACTGGATATTCTCCACAGCGACCGGGGCCAGTGCATCGGCTACCGGAACATGACTGTGTCCACCTGCGGGGTGGTTCCGGGTATCGAGAAAATGACGGTCCTGGGCCGGAACATCAACCTGGCCATTTCCCTCCATGCGGCTTCCATGGCTCTGCGGGATAGGCTGATGCCCATCAACCATCGGTACCCTTTTGCGGATGTGATCCGGGCAGCGGATGCCTATGAAAAGAGCAACGGGCGCCAGGTCATGTACGAGTACATCCTGCTGGCCGGTATCAACGACCGGCCGGAAGATGCCCGGAACCTGGCTGATGCCCTGGAACATAAAGAATGCGTGATCAATCTGATCCCGGCCAACCCGGTGCCGGAAAAGGGATTTGCCCGCCCCAGTGACCAGGCGGTGGACCGCTTCTTCCAGATGCTGAAGAAACGCCATCTGAATGTGACTGTCCGGAAAGAGATGGGCAAGGACATCAATGCGGCCTGCGGGCAGCTGCGGGCCAGCGCATTAAAGGAGGCGCAGAGATGATCGCAGTGAGTCGGACCAATCGCGGGATGGTGCGTCCCAACAATGAGGACAGCATCCTGGTGCGGGAACCGGATCTGTATGCCATCGCCGATGGGATGGGAGGTGCCGATGCCGGCGAAGTGGCCAGCTACGAAGCAGTGCAGCAGCTGAGCCGGCTGGATTTGAGCGGACTCTCCCACAAAGAGATATTACCGTTTTTAAAGCGGAGTATCCAAAATATCAACAAGAAAATATGGGAGCTGTCCCAGGAAAAAGAGAATTTTACAGGGATGGGAACCACCCTTACAACAGTCTATCTGCCCAATCCCCACAGCGCTTTCGTAGCCCATGTGGGCGACAGCCGGATCTACGTCTGGCAGGACGGGGTGCTGCGGCAGGTGACCAGTGACCACAGCTATGTAGCTGAAATGGTGCGGCAGAAGCAGATGACCCAGGAAGAGGCAGAAACCTCTGACCAGAAGCATATGATCACCCGGGCCATCGGGGTGGAACCCCAGGTTCAGGTGGATACCTTCGAGGTGCTGCTGGACGGGGCCCAGAAACTGCTGGTATGTTCGGACGGGCTTACCAATATGATCACGGAGGCAGAAATCGAACGCATCATGGGAGACAAAAACCTGGAACGGCTGGCCGATGGCCTGATGAATGGGGCCATGACCGCCGGGGGAGACGACAACATCTCCTTCATCGTCATTGATCTGGAGGCTAAAGAATGGAAGGAAGAATAACGCTCAATGGCCGCTACGAAATCATTGACAAGATCGGCGGCGGCGGAATGGCTGAGGTGTTCCACGGCTATGACACGGTGCTGCACCGGGATGTGGGCATCAAGATCCTGCGTGACCAGTTCATCCAGGACAAGCAGTTCGTGGCCCGTTTCCGGCAGGAAGCCTGCAATGCGGCCTGCCTGAGCCACCCGAACATCGTCAATATCTACGACAGCGGCAACGAACATGATATCTACTACATCGTCATGGAATATGTGGTGGGCCGTTCCCTGAAGGAAGTCATCGAGGAGAACGGGGCCCTGGACTACAAGACAGCGGTGCGTTATGCCATTGGTATTGCTTCGGCACTGAAACAGGCCCATGATCACTCCATTGTCCACTGTGACGTAAAGAGCCAGAACATCCTGATCGACACCAAAGGGGTGCCCAAGATCACGGATTTCGGCATTGCCAGGGCCTTTGGTCAGCCCAGCAACGGGCCGGACAAGAATGTGATCGGTTCGGTGTATTATCTGTCGCCGGAACAGGCGGCGGGCCAGCCGGTAACGCCCCAGTCGGATCTGTATTCCCTGGGCGTGGTGCTGTTCGAAATGCTCACCGGCAAGCTGCCGTACGACGGAGATACGCCTCTGGAGGTGGCCCGGATGCATCTGGAATCTTCCACTCCTTCGGCCAGGCGGTACGATCCGGACATTCCCTATTACCTGGATAACATCATCACCAAGGCTCTGGCCAAGAATCCCCGGCTGCGCTATGCTACCGCCGATGATTTCCTGACGGATCTGAAGCATGCCCAGACCCATCTGCTGGGAGATGCCGGGATGGCGGACGATGAATGGGACAACCCCCGGAAGAGTCCGGTCAGCGATGAAACCATGGTCATCAGCAAGAGCGATATGCTGGACGGCCTGCAGAAACCTCAGGAGCCGAAACCGGCACCCAAGGCTCCGGGCAAGAAGGAGCCGGGCAAAGGGGACAGCCTGGTGGAAAAATACGGCAAGAAAAAACTGCTGGCCTTCTTCCTGGCGGCTCTGGTGGTGCTCAGCGGCATCATCTATGCCATTTTGGGCTATACCAGCGGGGATGTGACTGTGCCCGATGTGAAAGGCAAGACCATTGTGGAAGCCGAAGCCATCCTGACCAAGGAGAAACTGGGCTATACCCTCACGGAAGCCTATGACGCCAAGGTGACCCCTGGCGTGGTCGTCAAACAGACCCCCGGCGCCCATACCCGGGTGAAGGCGGGAAGGAAGATCACCCTGGTGGTCAGCAAGGGACCGGAACCGGGTGTGGTGCCGGATTTGAAGAAGAAGAAACTCAATGATGCCACCGTGATGCTGGAGAAGGCCAAACTGAAAGTAGGCACGGTCACCGTGAAGTATGAGGCCGGGGCGCCCAAGGGCACGGTGATTTCTCAGAGCATCGCACCCAACAGCAAGGTCAGCGAAGGCACCAGTGTGGATCTGGTGGTGAACATCAGCGACAACCAGACCGTGGTGCCCAGCCTGGAAGGTATGAGCCTGTCAGAAGCCCAGTCCGCCCTGAACAGTGCCGGACTGTCGGTGGGCAGCGTTTCGGCCACCAGCAGTGACAAGGCCAAGAATACGGTCCTGTCCAGTGATCCGGGCTCCGGGTCCGTGCTGGATAAGGGTTCTGCTGTGACCCTGGTAGTCTCTGCCGGCAAGAAAGAGGAAAAGAAGAGCAGCAGCTCTTCCGGCGGCAGCTACCGGACCATCAGCTATACGGTACCGGGCAGCGGCAGTGCCAAGGATGTGCGGATCATTGTAACCGATGACAGCGGCAGCCGGACTGTGTTCTCCGATTCGGTGTCCCCTGGTACCCGGATCAGCCGGTCGGTGAGTGCCGGGTCCGGAGCCAGGGTCCAGATTTATCTGAATGGAGAACTGGCGGAGGATAAGACACTGTGAGTACTGTAACAGGCCGTATCTTGAAGACATACAACGGTTATTACTATGTGGCAGCGGAAGACGGGCAGGTGTACACCTGCAAGGTGAAGGGCCGGATGAAACAGCGCCGGTTCGTCATGGCTGCCGGCGACCGGGTAGAATTGGAAGCACAGGGCAGGGAAGGCATGATTCGTCAGGTCCTGCCCCGGCAGAACCTGCTCCAGCGTCCCCTAGTGGCCAACCTGGACTGTCTAATGGCGGTGTTTGCCTGTGCTGACCCGGATCCCAGCTTCCTGCTGGTGGACAAACTGCTGGCTCTGGCGGAAGCAGGGGGTATCCCGGCAGTGCTGGTGCTGAACAAGCGGGACCTGGCCGCCCAGGGGCTTATCGACCGATTTCGCAGCATCTATGAGCCCCTGGGTTATCCGGTCATCCCCATCGAGGCCCGGGAAGGGCTGGGTCTGGACCCCATCCTGGAACGGGTACAGGGCCATACAGTGGCCTTTGGCGGTCCTTCCGGGGCGGGGAAGTCCACTCTGCTGAATCATCTTGATCCCTCCCTGTCGCTGAAGACAGGCCATGTGAGCGATAAGATCGGACGGGGCCGGCACACCACACGGTTTGCCGAGCTGCTGCCCTACCAAGGCGGCTATATCGTGGATACTCCCGGGTTCGGCAACATCGATCTGGCTGAACTGGCCATGGACGATGCGGCGGACGGGTTCAGGGAAATCAGGGAGAGGCTGGGACAGTGCCGGTTTACGGGCTGTACCCATACCCACGAGCCGGACTGTGTGGTGAAACAGGCGGTGGAAGAGGGTACCATTGCCCGGAGCCGCTATGAATCGTACTGTGTCATCCGTCAGGAACTGACGGAACAAAAGAAAAGAGGAAAAAAATCATGACCATCATTGCACCTTCCATTTTGTCGTCCGATTTTTCCTGCCTGGCAGAAGAAGTGGCCCGCATCCAGGATGCCGGGGCCGACTGGTGCCATATTGATGTAATGGACGGCCAGTTCGTTCCCAACTTGACCTTCGGGGCTCCGGTGGTGAAATGTCTGCGGAAGCGGACGGATATGTTCTTTGACTGTCACCTGATGGTGGATCAGCCGGAAAAGTACGTGGAAAGCTTTGCCGCGGCCGGCGCCGATCTGATCTGCGTCCATGCGGAAGCAACCAATCATCTGCACCGGCTGCTCCAGAGCATCCACAGCAAGGGCATCCAGACCGGAGTGGCCTTGAATCCGGCTACGCCCCTGTGCATGATTGAAGAGATCCTGCCCTATGCGGACATGATCCTGATTATGAGCGTGAACCCGGGCTTTGGCGGTCAGAAGTTCATCCCCACCAGCGTGGACAAGATCCGTCGGCTGAAGGCCATGATCCAGCAGCGGAATTTGAAGACCCTGATCGAAGTGGATGGCGGGGTCAACGGGGAAACGGCCAAAGCCTGCCGTGATGCCGGTGCTGATGTACTGGTGGCCGGTTCCTATGTATTTGGAGCTCCGGATATGCAGGAAGCCATCCAGAACTTGAGGAAATAACATGAAAGCCTTCCTGCTGCGCCACTTCCGGAAAATCAAATATGGATTATTGGTGCTGCTGGCAGGCTTTCTGGTGTTATTCTGGCTGGCCTACATCGCCAGCATCCATGCGGCCCAGATCTTCAACCGGGAAATCGCCAAACAGGATTTCCTGGACGGGACCATTACTGTAGAGAGGCTGACTGCCACGCCCTTAGGCCACGTACGCTTTTATGGCCTGGAATGGAAGGAAAGCCGCAGCGGCAACCGGATCACCGTACCCAGCGGGTCATTCCATGTAAAACCCTTGGATATTATCCTGCGCCGGATCAATACCCGGACCATCCAGCGGGTGGAACTGGATAACACAGACATCGACCTGACCTTCGACAAGAACATGCACGTGCGGGGCATCAAGGCAGCAGAGCTGCCCCTGCCTCTCGAAGAGCATGGGCGAAAGAAAAAATTCGATATCAAGCTGAAGAACGTGGATGTGGCGGTGAAGCTGAACCACTGCAAGATGACGGCCCGGTACAAGGAGCGGGTCCACACTTTTGAAGATGTAAACGCCGATCTGGCCTACAACAGCGCCGACAAGCTGACCATCGACTTTTCCACTGGGGAACTGGGCGGCACCCTGGAAGGACAGGGAGTGGACATCCAGGGAGACGTGGACCTAAAACCGGCCGTTTCCACCTATGACCTGAAGCTGGGCATCAAGAACCTGAACCCCTCTTCCCTGGGGACGGGGCTGGATGTCCATGAACGGGTGACTGCCAGTGCCAATGTGACCGGAAAGTTGCCGGAACCGGTGATTGTGGGCGAACTGTACATGCCCAACCTGAATTTGCCGGGACTGAAATTCACCAAAGTGAAAGGAAGTTTCAAGTACCAGGATGGCAAGATCGAAGCCCAGAACGTGACCGCCGATATCTTTGAGGGGACCTGTGATGCAGAAGGCAGCTTCAATATCGACACCAAGGCCTATCGTGTGAATGTGATGGGTCATGACCTGCACAGCGAAGACGCTACCAATATCCCCTATTTCCGGACCCTGGTTCAGCTGGATTTGAAGATGCTCTGCGATGGGGACAACCGGTCCACCCTGACATACGGTTCCTTTACTTCGGGTAAGGGAATTTATGCCATTATCAAATTCAATTCCATCAAGGGGACGTTCTCCAACCAGTACAAACAGCTGAAATTCAGCGATGTGGTCATCAAGAGCGACGGGGGCGATATTGTGGCACCCCAGTTCGAACTGGTGAACGGGAAGCTGCATCTGGGGAATCTGTATTATGTGGCGCCCGGCGGCGGACGGGCCTGGATCCATTTCTTCAGTTAAAAAGCTGTCCCCGGACAGCTTTTTTTATTCATGCTCCAAGGAGGACCTTATGAAACTGTTCCAAATGCTTCTGCTGCTGTGCCTGCTGCTGGCTTCCGGCTGCGGAGGGCAGCCGGCTTCTCCCCGGGGGAATGCCATTACCCTGCAGGATGTGCGGGGAAAGAATGTGACTCTGCCGCAGAAACCCAAACGCATCCTGACAGATTCCCTGCACCTGGATGAAACGCTGCTGACTCTTGTGCCGGCAGATCATTTGGCCGGGGTCTATTATCTGGACGGTGAACCGGGTATTTCTTTTGTGGCGAAAGAGACAAAGACGGTGGAGCCAAAAATGCGGGATTATACGCCGGAGACCGTGGCCGCTGTCAAGCCGGACCTGTTCCTGGCTTCCACCTGGTCGGATCCGGGCCTGCTCCAGAAATTGGAGACAATGGGCATTCCGGTGGTGGTCTGCTACGGCCCTGCAGACCTGGAACAGATTCGCGGCAATGTGGAACTGATGGCCAAAGCGGTGGGAAATCCGGAGGCGGGCCGGAAAGTGCTGGCCCAGTTCGACCAGCAGCTGGCGGATATCCGGAAGAAGGTCAGGCAGCAGCCGGGACCCCAGCCTTCCGGCATCCTGGTTTCTCTCATGAGCCGGTACGGAGGCAGCGGGTCTTTGTACGATGCTCTGTGCACGGAAGCGGGGATCCGCAATGGACTTACAGCAGCCGGCCTGAAGAATGGGCAGGCTCTGACCCGGGAGACGGTACTCCAGGCGGATCCGGACTTTTTCCTGGTGTCCCTGCCTTATGGGGAAGAAAAGGAAGCCTATGACAAATTTTCTCGGCAGTTCTTTTCCGATCCGGCCTTCCAGGGACTGAAGGGACTGGAACACCGGGTGGCTCTGCCCGACCGGTATGTGTATGATGCGTCACCCATGGTGGTTTACGGCATCAAGGCCCTGGCCAATGGGGCCTATGGAAAGGATCTGTTTGATCTGTCGGACGAATCTCTGCTGAAAGGATATTGAACCCATGGAACTGGAAATCAAACAGGGAGCGGTGGGGTATCCGGACCGCTCCGTACTGGAACCGGTGGAATTTCGTCTGGTGCCGGGAGAGTGTGTGGGGCTGATCGGGCCCAATGGTGCCGGCAAGAGTACGCTACTCCGGAGTCTGGCCGGCATCCAGCCTCTGCGGGCGGGAACTGTGCTGCTGGGAGGACAGCCTCTGGCCCGGTATTCCCGGCAGGCACTGAGCCGGCTGGTGGCCTATCTGCCCCAGGAACGGCATATCCCTTTTGCCTATACGGCAGAGGAAGTGGTCCTCATGGGCCGTTATCCCCATCTTTCCTGGTACCAGCAGGAAAGGGAAACCGAGGGGCAGCTGGCCCGGGAATGTCTGGCAGCCGTAGGTGCTGAAGGACTGACGGACCGGCCGATGGATACCCTGTCCGGCGGGCAGCAGCAGAGGGTACTTTTTGCCCGTACCCTGATCCAGCAGGCGGATTTCTATCTGCTGGATGAACCGGTGGCTGCCCTGGATCTGGTGGTGGAAGTGGCTGTGCTCTCCCTGTGCCGGGAGCTGGCCCGGGCCGGACGGGGTGTACTGTTTTCCGTCCATGACCTGAGCCAGGCGGCCCGGTACTGTGACCGGCTGTTACTGGTGGGGCAGAACCGGCTGCTGGCTGCAGGGACGCCGGAGGAAGTCCTGACGGCAGATCATCTCCAGGCAGCCTACGGAGTTCCCTGCCGGGTTTCCGGCAGGGGTGCGGATTTCCGGCTGGAAGTGCTGGAACCGGCGGAAGAACAACAGAAACGGCAGCGTTTGCTGCAGCAAATCTTGGGAAACAGAGAGGAAATATAGCGTTATGGAATGGATCAAACATGTGTGGAGCTTCTTCATCCGGGGCGGGGTCATCATGTGGCCGCTTCTCATCTGCTCGCTGGTCTCGCTGACCATCATCCTGGAACGGTGGTCCTACTTTCGGAAGGAGGACTCCGGCCGGAGCTATCCCCGGCAGTTCTGCCAGCTGCTGCGGCAGGGGAAATGGGCGGAGAGCCTGGAACTGAGCCGCAAGACAAAGGGCGGGCTGGCGGTTTTGGGCCAACAGCTGCTCACTGCACCGGCAGAAGCCCGGAATAAAGAAAGCTACGTGGCCGGAGAAAGCCAGCAGGTGATCAACCGGTTTGAAAAAGGGCTGAACTATCTGTCCGTCATTGTGACCCTGTCGCCCATCCTGGGGCTGCTGGGGACCATCACCGGCATGATGTCCTCCTTCCAGGCCCTGGAAGGCCGGTGGGAGAATCCCATGGCTGTGACGGCCGGTGTAGCGGAAGCCATGATCACTACCGTATTCGGCCTGGTCATCGCCATTGCTACCATCTGTTTCCATACGTATTTTTCCCAGAAGGTGGATATCCTGCTGGGTGAAGTGGAGCAGATGGACAATGCTTTCCTGGAGAACGCCGGTCAGCTGCCCCAAAAGGGAGGGGATGCCCAATGATCCATCTGCATCGGGGAAGCGGGCGCAAACCGCCTTCCATTCAGATTTCTCCTATGATTGACATGGTGTTCCTGCTGCTGATTTTCTTCATCGTATGCACTATGTACATGAGCCAGCAGAAGGGGGTACCGGTGGACTTGCCGGAAAGCACTGGCCAGCTGCAGCAGGAAATGCCCATTCAGGTGACTCTGCCCCGGGACGGTTCTATCTGGTTTCAGGATCAGCAGGTAACCCTGCCGGAACTGGTACAGAAAGTGGGAGAGGCTGCCCGGAAGGATCCCAGACAGGTGGTGGACCTGCGGGCAGATAAGGAAATCAGTTACGGCCGGGTCATGGGGGTTTTGGGCGAAATGAAACAGGCCGGGCTCCAGGATTTTTCCCTGGCGGTGACTACGGGGGAAAACCATGGAAAGCCATAACTGGAAGCATTATTTCCGCTGGTCCCTGGGGCTGCATGCAGTGATTCTTACGGCTCTGGGGCTGGTGCTGCAGCACAGCATCCGGCCGGACCTGCAGACAGAGCCCATCCGGGTAAAAGTGGAAGGCTTTGGTTCCAGCAGAGCACCGGGTGCTGGTACCAGCGGCAGCAGCGGGGGAACAGCTGGTATGGCGGAGCCTGGTATGACAAGAACTTCGGCTTTGGGTGCGGCAGGGGCCGTTCCCAAAGCCAGGGAAGCGTCTCTTTCCAGTGAAACGGGTCTTCAGGAACTGCTCCAGGCTCCGGTGGCCTCCAGCACAGCATTTGTGAACGGAGAAAGCACGGTCCCTTCCGGAACGGCTTCCGGGAATTCAGACAGCAGTACTGACCGTGACAGTGCAGGGATGACTTCCAACGGAAATGGTTCCGATCAGGGAAATGACCAGGAACCTGGTTCAGGGAATGGAATGGATTCCGGCGGTTACGGATCCGCCGATGGGGACAGCCAGGCGGACCTGAGTCAGGATGCAGCCCTCCAGGGTTACAGCAGGATCTATCCCAGGACGGCTCGGGATGCGGGAGAAGAAGGGGTGGCCGTAGTAGGTGTTTCCGTCAGTGCCGGGGGCAGTGTGACACGGGCCTGGCTGGAACAGAGCACCGGTTACGACCGGCTGGATAGGGCGGCTCTGAAGGCTGCCTATCAGTGGAGTTTTACCCCTGCCCGGAATGCGGCAGGGGATCCCATTGCTGGAGAATCCCGGGTGACCGTGCGCTATCAGCTCGATGAGTAGAGCCTTGCACAGAAAAAGGACTCTTTGTATAATACAGACGATGGAGAAACAGAAAGGAAGAGAAACCATGCAGCATATCGTGCAGAAAGCGTTGACCGGTCTGTGCCTGGTGGGACTCTGCAGCCTGCCCGTGGCGGGCCTGGCCCAGGAGGGGAAACCTGCGGCTTCCCATGCGGGCCATTATGCCCTGGAGCAGGAACTGCAGGGCTATGTCCCGGGGCAGGTGATCTATGCCCAGAAGGGACTGGTGATCCGCAGCGGCCTGATCAAGGAAAAAGACCTGATCCTCCACTATCCTCAGGTACGGGTGGTGGGCAAACCGGAGGTGTCCCGGAAGATTTCCCGGTATTTCGAAAAGGTGGCCAAAGCTTCTCAAAAAGCCTACGAACAGGCGAACACCATGGACGAACGGCTGATTTCCCGGGTAGATTACCAGGTCAGTTATCATGGCGACCGGTACCTGTCCTTCCAGCGCTATGGATATGATTTCATTGAACGGGCGGCACATCCCACCAGCTGGGAACTGGGCGTGACCTTTGATCTGGCTACCGGCGAACCAGTGGAATGGCAGAAGGTCGTGGCACCGAAGCACAAAGAGGCTTTTACTCTGGAAAAGATCAACGAAGCCCTGTGGTCTACGGAATACGGCAAGGGCCATTATTTCTTCTCGGATTTCAATGGCCTGAAGAAGCTGCCACAAAATTACTACCTGGATGAGCAGGGAAATATCCATTTCGTGTTTGGCCAGTATGAAATCGCCCCCTATGCAGTGGGCATCATCGATCTGGATATGAGTCTGGGACTGTAGTCGTTTGGCTCTGCCTGGATAACACAGCGGACAGAAGGAAAACAGTTTTCCTTCTGTCCCTTTTGTATTACAATAAGGGAAAAAGAACCGTTCGGAAGGGCGATCCTTGTCATTGGGAAGATACCAAAGGAGTGGATTCGGATGGACATGAAGAAAAAAATCATCAGCAGCTGTGTAGTGGGGATGCTGGGACTGGGGCTGGCGTTCGGGGCTATCCCGGCGCCTCAGGCAGAAGCCGGCGGCGTGCTGGTGGATGTACTGGGATCTGCCATCATGGGGACCATGTACCGGGATCAGGTCATGGGAGTCTACAAGCAGTACAACAATACGGATAAAGGCCGCCAGGAATGGTTCCAGAAGATGAAGAAACAGGAAGGCGTGGATACGGACGAATACCTGAATGACCGTCTGGACAATATCATGACCAATGTGGAATCCGGTATCCGGGCTGTGGATCCTACCGTGGACAAGAAACCCTATAACTATTTCATCAGTCCCAACGACGATGCCAACGCCTACTGCACCATCGGCCATAATGTGAATGTGTACCGTGGCATTTTCAACCTGCTGGGAACCGATGACGAAATCGCCGTGGTACTGGGCCACGAATTGGGCCATGGGCAGAAGGACCATCCCATCCAGGGTGTGAAGAAATCTCTGAATGCGGCTGTGGTTGCTGAGATGGCCAATGCAGCTACCGGTGGAATGGCCAGCGGTGCCATCGATGCCATGTATACCTATACCCGGAATGTGCACCTGAGCAAACCCATGGAATGGGAAGCCGACAATCTGGCCTTCGATTACATCACCCACACCAATTACAATCCGGGTGCTACGGCTGCTGTATGGCAGAAATTCCTGGAAAAATATGGCGACATGAACGTACGGTGGAGCGATCATCCCACCTGCACCCAGCGTCGGGAAAACTATGTACAGAAGCTGTATGCCTGGAGCAACAAGCACGTGACCGACAAGAATGGCGTGGTGTACGTGAACGACAAGGAGTTCGTTACTCCCAGTGCCACCAGTTCCATGTCCAGCAAGGAACGGTCCTACTTCGTCCTGGGCAATCTGGCCGCCGTGTATCATAACAATAAGAAGGCTCCGGAAGCCTATGCCAGCGGCGATACGGTCATGATGGGACAGCAGCCCATTATGACCAGTACTGGCAGTGATGCCAGTGCTGAAGAGTTGGCTCAGAAACTGAATAAAATCAAATAAGATAAGTAAAAGAACGTTGAATTGTCCGGGATAGAACGAACAATTCGACGTTCTTTTATTTTTATTCCGGTTTATAAAGAAAAACAATAGAAAATAGTGCTTAATGTAGATTTAAAGTAAAAATTACGTAAAATAAACGTAAATAACGGAATATTACACGTAAATATGATATTTGTCAAAATGACAGTTCCATGGTATTATAATCAAGCATTCTCCCCCCCCAGGGAGATGCTTTCAAGAATGATGGTTTTTCAACACGAGTTATTCTAAAAAGAATAAAAAAGTTGTTGACAAAACATGAAAGTCTTGATAAAATATAAAAGCTGTCAGTTGACAGCAAGACGAACTTTGAGAACTGAATATTGTTGACAGATGTGCGGGTCAAGTCACTTGAAGTGATGAGATCGAGTCACCTGGATGAGAACCAGGTTAAAAAATCAAAAGCTAGTATTTGAGAGCCAAGCGGCTCTTCAAAATAATCTATTTTGGAGAGTTTGATCCTGGCTCAGGACGAACGCTGGCGGCGTGCTTAACACATGCAAGTCGAACGGAGAATTTACTTCGGTGAATTCTTAGTGGCGAACGGGTGAGTAACGCGTAGGCAACCTGCCCTCTGGTTGGGGACAACATTCCGAAAGGGATGCTAATACCGAATGAGCTCACACCTCCGCATGGAGGTGTGAGGAAAGATGGCCTCTACTTGTAAGCTATCGCCAGAAGATG
>NZ_JBNMIU010000006.1:0-65315 GCF_050873445.1 Acidaminococcus sp.
AATAAGCCCCTCGAGTGAGGGGCTGCCAGGAAATGTAGTGCGGTTGGTAGCCTTTAAATCTAGGGCCTTAAGGCCGAGGCAGGTAACGCGGCTTATAGCCGCAGAGCAAACTACCCGTTATACGGGTAGTTTTGATTTGTACGTTTTTTGTATGGTGGGGATTTTTATCCAAATTTCTTATTGGTGATTTCTTTCATATATTTCAGCAGTCCTTCTGTGAAATCTTCCAAATATCGGGGCCGTACCTGGGCTTTCAGCCGCAATATGCTGGAACGCATGGTATGGGTCTCACCTGCCACATAAAAGGCCAGCAGAGGGTCTTTGGAGCTTTTCCCTACTTCCCGGATCAGGGGATAGGCCAGCATATCATTGCAGAAGGTGGCCGTATGGCCCAGCTGACACAGTTGGATCTGGGTACCGATATCACTGATGGAAATGGGCTGGGGACAATCCAGATGATTTTCCCTCAGACAGCTGTGGACCAGTTCCAGCAGGGTACTATGCTCCCGGTTGCCAATCAGGGGAAAAGAACGGAATTCTTTCAGGGACAGGGTATCGCCTGTTTTCCAATGCGCAGGGTCAGTTGTTCCCTGATGATATTGGCTGAAAAAGGAACGGGTGCCTACCACCATGAGCTGTTCCCGGCCAATCAGCAATTCTTCCAGGAAGGGATCCGGGGGCGCATCCAAACCCAGGATCAGGTCCAGTTTCTGGGCCTTTATCAACTGGATATGCTGGACCGTATCCCCCAGGGTAATGGAAATATGGACCTGGGGATATGTTTTATGATAGTGTTCCAGAAAACGGGGAAGCAGGAGCCGGGCACGGGTGGTGCTGATGCCCAGACGGACTTCACCGATTTCACCGGCTTCGATTTCCGATATCCGATGCTGCAGGCTCTCTTCCAGATGCTGGATCTGCTGCAGGGTGCTGACCAGAGCTTTGCCGGAATCGGTAAGCTGCAGATGGGAACCCCGGAGAAACAGCTTCGTTCCCAGCCGCTTTTCCAGTTTCTGGATGTGTTCGCTGAGACACTGCTGGGTTACAAAGGCCCGCCTTGCCGCTTTGGTGAAATTCATTTCTTCTGCTGCCAGCAGGAACATTTTCTGTGCCAGTTCCATACCATCGCCTCCCTGTGTCTGTATTATATCACAAGAAAATCCCTGTGGCTTTACTGAAAACTATTTGTTTCCATTTGTGGTGCTTCTATCGTATACTAAAAGCACAAAGAGGAAAACAAACCTCCGGTGTAAAGTTACAAAAACATAAGGATATAATGGGAAGGGGAGATCAGTATGAAAATGCAGGGCTTGACGATGTGGGAAATGAATCTGGGCTTCCGTCCCAAAGATTTCCGGAGCGTATGGGATGCCATCATCCAAAAGAACAGTCCCGAAAAATCGAAAACGGCTGTAAAGGATAACAGACAGGGATCGAGAGTCATGGATCTCAGATCGAGGGCTTTGTCGGTATAAGGTCATACAACTTCAATGAGCTGGCGCATTGGGCGTCAGCTCATTTAGGTTTATGCGGACATAGGGCCGGATTTCTGTAAAATTTTCGTATAGCCATGCATACGGAGAAAATATTGGTGCTTTGGGCTGTTCCATTTTATAATAATCGTAATCAATAAAATGACGATTGTAGCAGGATTAGAAAGGAAACAGCCATGAAAATGAACAAAAAAAAGGGAGGGCTCCTGGCTCTGCTGTTTGTAGCAGCTGCAGCGGCTATTGCCTGGCGCTTTCTTCCGGGGTATGTAACTCGTCCAGTGGCAGATATATTTGCCTGGGGGAAAAAGCAGGCCATCCATTATGAATTGATCTCCGGAACGGAAATCCGGAACATCCGGCAGGTGATGACGAAGGATCCGTCCACCAGCCGGACCATCATGTGGCAGTCGGACTTTGCGGAAGACAAGCCACGGGTGGAATACCGGGTAAAAGGGAAGGATGACGTCCAGACTGTCCAGGCCAAAGAGGAAGCCTTCCAGGATGGAAAGGCAAAGACCTTTATCCATACAGCGCTGCTGGAAGGTCTGGAACCGGGCACCCAGTATGAATATCGTCTGTGCTACAGCCGGAAGAGTACGGAGTGGATGCCGTTTTCTACGTTTCAGGGCAATGCCTTCAAGGCATTGGTATTCCCCGACTCCCAGAGTGCGGACTACGGGGTGTGGAAAGCCACGGCTATGCCGGCCTGGCAGCGGAATCCGGACGCTCAGTTCTTTGTGAATATGGGAGATCTTGTGGACAACGGCCAGGATGCCAGCCAGTGGAACGCCTGGTTCGATGTGGTGGAACCCATGGCGGAAAAAATCCCTGTAGTTCCGGTCATGGGCAATCATGAGACCTATGACCTGAACTGGAAGGTCCGTCGTCCGGAAGCCTATATGAAACTTTTCAGCCTGCCTGCCAACGGCTATGATCCGTATCCCAACCGGTTCTATTCCTTTACGGTGGGAGACGTGCATTTTGTGGTACTGGATACCATGTTTTCGGAAATGAAGGACTTCGAACCCAGTCTGCAGGAGGACGAAATCCAATGGTTCCGGAAGGATATGGAGCAAAACCGGCAGAAATGGAATGTGGTGCTGATGCACAAGGATCCGCTCCGGTATGCTTTTAACCCGGCTACGGGCCGGTCTGGCCGTGAGGAAGGCATTGAGGCGGAAGGAAAAGTCTGGATGCCGCTCTTCGATGAATACGGCATCGATCTGGTCCTGAGTGCCCATCTCCACACCTATCGGAACCGGGGCCATATTCGGGACTTCCAGCATGATCCGAAGGGTGCCCTGTACATCCTCACCGGGGTGGCCGGCGATGTGCGCTATCCCAGCCTGTGGAAACAGCATCCTCTGGATGAAACCGTGGCCCCCCAGCCGGAAACGGATAATTATCTCGTCATGACCAAGACAGATACGGAGCTGCAGCTGCAGGCCTTCCTGCCTGACGGCACTCTGCTGGATACGGCGGAGGTCCGGAAGGACGCACAGCAGTAAAAACGATGCCGTGCAGCGGGCAAATTTTCATGATATAATAGTATTCCCAATGAGAATAAGGAGGGAAATGCTCCATGAAGATGAAATTTACCAAAATGCACGGTTGCGGCAATGACTATGTATATGTGGACTGCATGGACAAGATGCTGCCCAATCCTGAAAAAATAGCAGAGTTTATCAGCCGCCGTCGGTTCAGTATCGGAGCCGACGGCCTGATTTGCATCTGTCCTTCGGATAAAGCCGATTTCCGGATGCGCATGTTCAATAACGATGGTTCGGAAGGCAAAATGTGCGGGAACGGCTCCCGGTGCATTGCAAAATTTGTGTACGATAAGGGTCTGACCCAGAAGGATACCATCACCCTGGAAACCCTGGGAGGCATCAAGACCATCCATATGACTGTGGAAGGCGGCAAGGTGTCTCTGGCCGAGGTGGATATGGAAAAAGCCATTACGGATACCAACGCCATCCCTATGGCATGGCCAGAAGAGACCTGTATCAACAGAGACGTGACTTTTACCCGTCCGGACGGCAGCACGTTTACGGTTCGGGGGACGGCGGTCTCCATGGGCAATCCCCATTTTGTACTCTTCGTGGACGATGTGGCTGCTGCACCGGTGGAAGAAATGGGGAAGGTCATCGAACATTCCTCCTTGTTCCCGGAACGGGTCAATGTGGAATTCGTCCAGGTAATCGGCCCGGACTATGTGAAATTCCGTGTCTGGGAAAGAGGCAGCGGGGAAACCTGGGCCTGCGGCACCGGAGCCTGTGCTGTGGGCTATACCTGCGTACGGCTGGGCAAGGCAGGCAAACACAATGCATTCCTGAACGTAGAAGCCAAGGGCGGTCTGCTGCAGGTCAAGGCAGAGCCGGACGATACCATCATCCTGAAAGGGCCGGCTGCTACTGCCTACGAAGGGATCATCGATCTGCCGGAAGATTTATTGAAATAAAGCGCGAAGGAATTGACATTCCCATTCCGCTACTTTACAATAAATAAAGGTTTGTATTGGAAAAAGAACGTTTTCGCATTAAAGGAGAAAAAATATGGCACTGGTGAATGGTAATTTTGCAAAGTTGAAGGAAAGCTATCTGTTTTCGGATATTGCTGCCCGGGTGAAGGCTTTCAGTGAGGCTCATCCGGAGAAAAAAATCATCAAGATGGGTATCGGGGATGTGACTCTGCCTCTGGCTCCTACGGTCATTGAAGCCATGACCAAGGCTGTGCAGGAACTGGGCCATAAGGAAACCTTCCGGGGCTATGGACCGGAACAGGGGTATGAATTCATCCACGAAGCCATTGTGAAATACTATGCCCGTCATGGGGTACAGCTGGAAACCAAGGATATCTTCGTCAGCGACGGCGCCAAAAGCGACTGCGGCAACGTAACCGATCTGTTTGATGACAGCAACGTAATCCTGGTTCCGGATCCGGTATACCCTGTGTATGTGGACACCAACGTGATGAGGGACCGGAAGATCCTGTACATGAACGGGACTCCGGAAAACGATTTCCTGCCCATGCCGGATCCGGCTGTGAAGGCAGATATCATCTATCTGTGTTCCCCCAACAACCCCACCGGCGCTGCCTATAATAAGGAACAGCTGAAGGAGTGGGTGGATTACGCTCTGAAGAACGATGCCATCATTCTGTATGATGCTGCTTACGAAGCCTTCATCACCAATCCGGATATGCCCCGGAGCATCTATACCATCCCCGGCGCCAAGGACTGCGCCATCGAATTCTGCTCTTTCTCCAAGACGGCAGGGTTCACCGGTACCCGGTGCGGCTATACGGTTGTGCCTCAGCAGCTGACCCGGAAATCTCCGGAAGGCAAGGAAATGAGCCTGAACAAGATGTGGCTGCGCCGTCAGACCACCAAGTTCAACGGGGTGAACTACTTCGTACAGCGCGGTGCGGAAGCGGCCCTGTCTCCCCTGGGTGAAAAACAATGCGGCGACATGCTGGCATACTACCGGGAAAATGCCCGCATGATCATGGAAACCTTCGACAAGAAGGGCTACAAATACTATGGCGGGGTGTACTCTCCCTATGTTTGGATGAAGTGCCCCAACGGCATGGGCAGCTGGGAATATTTCGACCATCTGCTGAATGACCTGGCCATTGTGGGGACTCCTGGCGCCGGCTTCGGCAAGATGGGCGAAGGGTATCTGCGCCTGAGCGCTTTCGGGACCCACGAAGGCACAAAGGAAGCCATGGAACGGATTGAGAAAGACAGCTTGTAATCTGGTTTTGTTCGAATAACCATCATAGAAAAGAAGGGGCGTTTGTAATATGAAGAAATTGATCCTGATGCTGACGGCTGTGATGTCTCTGGGAATGGCAAGCCTGGGTTTTGCCAGCCCGGCCAGTGATTTGCTGGCTCAGGAAGAAGCAACGACCACGAAAGTGATCAACCTGATCCAGGGCAAAGGCCAGCTGGCCGATGCTGCTGCCGGCTTTTCCCCGGAACTGCAGAAGAATTTCAATGCCGCTGCTCTGGATAATATGAAAAACGGTGTAACCAGCCAACTGGGTGGTATCAGCAACCTGAAACTGGTGCGTTTGGACAAATTCCAGGATGCGGACCGTTTGATCTATATCGGCGAAGCCAAAAAGGCTCCCAATGTGCAGCTGACCTTCGTGTTCAGCACCAAAGGCAAGAAAGCCCAGCTGCAGGGCCTGAATCTGGTACCGGTGGAAGTGAAACAAGTACCGGCTCAGCAGGCTTCTAAATAAGCAAGACAAGCGAACAAAAAAGAGACTGTCGCCAAATGACGGCAGTCTCTTTTTTATGCGATGGAGGAAAATTTGATTTTTAAGTCCATAAAAATCAGTGAATCAATGATTTTTCTTGACTTAAAAATCAAAAACTGATAGTCTTCTGTACAGAAGGGAGGAAAAAGGCATGAAACGGAAAATCGAGGAGGCACTGCTGGCCTGGAAAAAGAAGGAAAATCGGCTGCCCCTCCTGGTGAATGGGGCACGGCAGGTGGGAAAGACGTACAGCCTGCGAGAATTCGGCCGAAAGGCTTATGAATCGGTGGTCTATATCAATCTGGAAACCAATCGCCGGGCAGCTGCCTGCTTCGATGAAGACCTTTCTCCCCGCAAACTCCTGCCTTATCTGGAAGCCGTCATGGGGCAGCGGATCCTGCCCGGAAAGACGCTTCTGCTGCTGGACGAAATCCAATCGGCGGAACGGGCGCTGACTTCTCTGAAATATTTTGCAGAAGAAGCACCGGAGTATCACATTGCTGCGGCGGGCAGCCTGCTGGGAGTGGCGCTGAACCGGAAGAAATATTCTTTCCCTGTGGGAAAGGTGGAGACATTGCCGCTTTTTCCCCTGGACTTCGAGGAATTTCTATGGGCAAGGGGGAAAGAAAGCCTGGCAGAACTGATCCGGCAGGCCTATGGACGTATGGAACCTCTTCCAGCAGGGCTTCATCAGGAAGCCGTCAAGCTGTATCGGGAGTACCTGGTCATCGGCGGGATGCCGGCGGCCATCAATACGTTTCTGGCATCTGGTTCCTTCCTCGAGGTGCCTCAGGTACAGCAGGAAATCCTGGAAAACTACACAGCTGATATGGCCAAATATGCAACGCCCTCTGAAACGGTGAAAATCCGTGCCTGCTACCAGTCCCTGCCGGTGCAGCTGGCCAAGGACAACAAGAAGTTCCAGTACAAAGTGGTCCAGCGCGGGGGCACGGCGGCCCTTTTCGGGGTACCCATCGACTGGCTGTGCCAGGCCGGCATCGTCCTGCGCTGCCAGAGGCTGCAGCATGCAGCAGAACCCCTGGCGGCCTATGTGGATCTGCCTGCATTCAAGCTGTACAGCAGTGACGTGGGGCTTCTGGCCACCCAGGCCGGGCTGTCTCCGGAAACGATCTTGACCGGAGTGGGCAACCTGTTCATGGGTGCCATGACGGAAAATTATGTGGCCCAGCAGCTGACTTCTGCCGGATTTCCGCTGTATTACTGGGAGAGCAAAAGTACGGCAGAACTGGATTTTGTGCTGCCGGTGGATTCCCGGATCTATGGGGTGGAAGTGAAGAAGGGGGAGCATACCCGTTCCCGGAGCCTGGGGGTCTTCCTGGATCAGGAAAAACCAACGGGAGGCATCCGGCTTTCGCTGAAGAACTTCGGCTTTGAAAACAGCATCCGCTCCATACCGCTGTATGCCCTGTTCTGCCTGCCCCAGGGATTGTGAATCAGAGGCCAGGGACGGGCGCACCGGGCGACACGGCTGACACCGGTCCGCCCCTGCGGTTCCTGACAATTTGCCGGGGCAAATTGTATCCTTCGGCAGCTGACTACTGACAAAAAACGAGACTGTCGCCCAATGGCGGCAGCCTCGTTTTTTTATCGGATCGTCTTCAATTCTGTCCAGTATCGGTCGTACATGGTAATGGCGTCCCCGATGTCGTGGAGCCATTCACCCTCTTTCAAATGGGTGACGGCGGCGTTCAGCATGGGGTCTTCCAGGTATTCTTCAGAGTGATAGGGTTTTGCGGAGTCATTGGGATCGTTGTACCCGATGGCTTCGTAGTTCTTGGCGCTGACCTGGGGATCCAACAGGAAGTTGATGAATGCTTCCGCCAGCTTCTTGTGCTTGGCTCCCTTGGGAATGGCCAGGGTATCAGCCCACACCAGGGTCCCTTCTTTGGGGATTACGAACCCCAGGTTCGGATTCTCGTGGTAGCTGTAGGAAGCGTCTCCGGACCACATGGTCCCGATCCAGGCTTCCTCGGCAATGAATTTCTGTTTGATGCCGTTCGTATCGTAGGCCAGGATGCTGGGTACCAGCAGGGTCAGGTCTTCATAGGCCTTCTTCAGCTGGGCCGGATCCGTGGAATTGTTGGACCAGCCGTTCTTTTTCAGGGCCATGCCGAACACTTCACGGCTGTCGTTCAGGAGGATGACCCGGCCCTTGTATTCAGGCTTCCACAGGTCATTCCAGGAAGCAGGCGGCTCTTTGATGTATTTCTTGTTGTAGACGATCCCGGTCATACCCCAGGTGTAGACCACGGAATACTCTCCCTTGGGGTCGAAATCGGGATGCTGGAGGGTGCTCATCACATTTCGGGTATTGGGGATGGCATCCTTGTCCAGCTTCTCCAGCAGGTCCAGCTTGACCATGGTGGATACCATGTAATCGGAGGGCTGGATCAGGTCGTACTGGGCCCCGCCGGCCTGGAGCTTGGCCAGCAGTTCTTCGTTGTTGGCGAACACATCGTAGTTCACCTTGCAGTTGTATTTCTTTTCAAAAGCCTTGATCATTTCCGGGTCGAAGTTATCGGCCCAGCTGAACAGGTTCAGCACCTGTTTGCCTTCGGCTTCTTCCTGTTTCTCTTTGCCGCAGCCGGTGAAGGCCAGCAGCATCAGAACCAGGAGACCGCACAGCAGCCATTGGATTTTCTTCATGCAGCATCAGTCCTTTTGGGAAGAATGGAAATCTTTTTTCTGCAGCAGCTGGGAAATGACCACCAGGGAGACGGTCACCAGCATCATGCAGGTGGAAAGTGCGTTGATCTGGGGCGAGATTCCCCGCTTCACCATGGCGTAGATGTATAGCGGCAGGGTGGTGGAGTTGGGACCGGCCACGAAGAAACTGATCACGAAGTCATCGATGGACAGGGTGAAGGCCATAAGGGCGCCGGCGATGATCCCCGGGGCGATCATGGGCAGGGTCACATATCGGAAGGTGTTCCAGGGTGTGGCATACAGGTCGCTGGCGGCTTCTTCCAGATCCTGACGGCAGCCTTCCAGCCGGGCACCTACAGTGATGATTACAAAGGAGATGCAGAAGGTGATGTGGGCGATGATCAGGGTAGGTCGTCCCAGGTTGATGCCCAGCTGGGAGAACAGTACCAGGAGCGACAGGCCCATGACAATCTCCGGAATCAGGATGGGCAGGTACAGCAGGCTGTTGATCAGCAGCCTGCATTTGTACTGGTAGCGATGGAGGGCCAGGGCGGCCAGAGTGCCCATGACGGTGGTGACCACTGTAGTGATGGAGGCAATCAGCAGGCTGTTGCCCAAGGCTTCCAGCACCCGGTCATTTTCCAGCAGGGCAGCATACCATTTCAGAGTGAAACCGGCCCACACCGCATTGATCCGGGAATCGTTGAAGGAGTACAGGGACAAAATCAGGAGCGGCAGATACAGAAAGGCCAGGATGGCCAGGGAATAAGCTACCAATGTGGCGCTACGCCAGCTTTTCTTCATGGTGATGGCCTCCTTTCTGGGCTTGCAGGGCCTTATAATACAGCACGATCATGATGAGGCTCAGCAGCGCCAGGATGATGGAAAGCGCTGAACCGAAGGGCCAGTCACGGGCTGACAGGAACTGGTTCTGGATCACGTTCCCCATGAGGGAGCTTTTGGCACCCCCCATGATGTCCGGTACTACGAACATCCCCAGAGAAGAGATGAACACCAAGATGGATCCGGCGGCTACTCCGGGCATGGTGAGCGGAAGAGTGATCTTCCGGAATGCCGTCAAAGGGCCTGCTCCCAGGTCACTGGCGGCTTCCAGCAGCCTTTTGTCCATCTGTTCCAGAGAAACGTAAATGGGCAGTACCATGAAAGGCAGCAGCCCGTAGACCATGCCGATGAGCACAGCGGTGTTGTTGTACAGAAGGCTCAGGGGTACCTTGATGGCGCCGATGGACATCAGGATGCTGTTGATCAGGCCATGGGCCCGGAGGATGATTACCCAGGAGTAGGAGCGGATCAGGAAGTTGATCCAGAAGGGGATCATGACCAGGATGATTCCGGCCTGCTGCCATTTTTTGGGCAGGATCATGGCGATGGTATAGGCCACCGGGTAGCCCATGGCAAAGGTTAGCAGGGTAGTCAGGAAGGCGGTGCCCAGGGTGAAGATGAAAATCTTCAGATACAGGGGTTCCAGGAACTGGATGTAGTTTTCCAGGGTCCAGTGGAATACTACCTGGCCGTAGGCCGTACGAGAGGCAAAGGACACCACCACAACGATCAGGAGGGGAAGGGCAAAGAAAAGGCCCAGCCATCCCATGGCTGGCAGCACCAGCAGCTTGCCCCGCTTCATTTCGTCACCTGGACGCTGTCCTGGGGATTCCACCAGATGCCGACCCGGTCGCCCAGATCCCAATCCCGGTGCTCATCATAATATTGGTAGGCAGTAATCAGCTGCCGAGTGTCATCCAGCCGGATGAACAGCTTGTCGAAGGTGCCGCAGAACAGGATCTGCTCGATGGCTCCTGTCAGCCGGGGCTCTTTTTCCGGCGCCGTTTTCTCGCCTTCAGCAGTCACCACCAGGAACTGGGGCCGGATGGACAGCAGGCAGCTGTCGTCTCCGGGTACCGGGAAGAAGTTGTTCTCGCCGATGAAACTGGCGGCAAATTTGCTCCGGGGATACTGGTAGATCTTGTCCGGAGGATCATCCTGCTCGATGCGGCCGCTGTTCACGATGATGACCCGGTCGCTCATGGTGAGAGCCTCTTCCTGGTCGTGGGTAACGTAGATGAAAGTGATGCCCAGCCGCTGCTGCAGGCTCCGCAGTTCCACCTGCATGGTCTTGCGCAGTTTGTAATCCAGGGCACCCAATGGTTCGTCCAGCAGCAATACTTTCGGATTGTTCACCAGAGCCCGGGCGATGGCTACCCGTTGCTGCTGGCCGCCGCTCATCTGCTGGGGCTTCCGGTAGCGCAGGTCTTCCAGCTGGGTCATCTGCAGCACTTCTGCAATCCGTCTCTGCTGCTCCTTGCGGGGAACTTTTTTCATCTGGAGCCCGAAGCGGATGTTTTCTTCCACCGTCATATGGGGGAACAGGGCGTAATGCTGGAACACCATGTTCACATTGCGCTTGTAAGGGGCCAGCTGGGTGACATCCTCGTCATCCAGAAAAATATGACCCGAAGTGGGCGTTTCCAGACCGGCGATCATGCGCAGCATGGTGGTTTTGCCACAGCCGGAGGGGCCCAGCAGGGTCACGAATTCTCCGTCATAAATAGTCAGGTTAAGGGGAGGGATGATCAGGTTGTCTTCGAACTCCTTGGTGATCCCCACCAGACGAATCATTTCTTTCATCTTTGATTCTCACGACCTTTCATTGCTTACAATTTAATAATTATAGCATGTTTAGCCCCTCAGTTACAGGATAAGAATCCGTTTTTTACCCAGGAAAAACTTGCTTTTTTTCCGTCGTCGTAGTATACTTTGAAGGCTGAATGTGAATTTAGCACTACCGCACGGAGAGGTTCCGTAAAACTCCGTAGGGAGTTACCGCATCCGGCGAGTCTTGAATGAGGGAGGTGCAGATATGTACGCTATTATCCGTACAGGTGGCAAACAGTACCGCGTCAGCGAAGGCGATGTACTGAACGTTGAAAAACTGAACGTTGAAGAAGGCCAGGAAATCGTTTTCGATGATGTCCTGACTGTAGTCAACGATGGCGATGTGAAAGTAGGGACTCCTACTGTTGCAGGCGCTAAAGTAACCGCCAAGGTTGCTAAACAGGGCAAAGCCGATAAGATCTTTGTTTTCAAATACAGAGCAAAATCCAACTATCGGAAACGCCAGGGTCATCGTCAACCCTTCACCCAGGTTGAAATCACTTCTATCGAAGCCTAAGTCATGATTCAGGTAGATATCTACTACAACAGTCATGGCAGAATCAGACGATACACCGTGGCAGGTCATGCAGAGTTCAATCCGGAAGGGTTCGACGAAGTATGCTATGCCGTATCGCTGGATACCCAGGTTGCCGCCAATGGCCTGAACGAAGTACTCCACCGCAGGGTGGATTATTCCATCGACCAGGAAGCCGGTACTTTGGGAGTCTGTCTGGTGGATGAGCCTGATGCCAGGACGGAAGCAATCCTGCAGACCATGGTCTGCGGTCTCCGCCATTTGCAGAAGACCTATTCACCTGACTATCTCGTTATCAAAGAGCACAGGAGGTGAACATCGTGTTCGAATTAATCCTTCAATTACACGCCCATCATAAAGGGGGCGGCTCCACTTCCAACGGCCGTGACTCCAATGCACAACGCATGGGCACGAAAGCACACAATGGTCAGCTGGTAACGGCTGGTTCCATCATTGTCCGTCAACGTGGCACCCGGTTCCACATGGGCCAGAACGTTGGCATGGGTAAAGACTACACCATCTATGCAAAGGTAGCCGGCAAGGTTGCTTTTGAAAGATGGGGCAAAGATCGTCGTAAGATCAGCGTTTACCCGGTTGAAGCTGAAGCATAATCACCAAAGAGTGTCGCAGCCGCGGCACTCTTTTTCTATAGGATGAGCAAGGAGAACCATCATGGAAGAAACCCTGCGGGAAATGGTACGCCGGTATCTGGGCGAAGGGCTACGGAGCCTGGAGCAGGAAGATATGGCCGATATGGAGGGCAATCTGCTGCGTACCCGGCAGGCAGAACGGGATGAAGAAACTGCGAAAGGGCACTGCACTCCGGAAGAACTGCAGCAGCTGGAAGATACACTGAAAGCGCTGGAGGAGACTCCCAAACTGGCAGCCAATGCCCGGGATTCCCTGCTGGATCTGGAAGGGGTCCGCTGCTATCCCTGCGGCCGGTTCCTGATTTTCTACCGGTACAATGCCAATTTCAATGTCATCACCCTGATCCGGCTGGCGCTGGATCACCCGGAATGGGACCCGCTGATCCGGGATGGAAAACCTTTCCATGAAAATAGCAAGGATTTTGGCTATAATTCATAAAAAATTCACAAGTTCAATTGTACAATTCTATTGTAATATGGTATAATTATCGTCCATGAAGTTTGTTAAAAGCAGGATATATAGGTTTCGCGAGTGCTCAGTGGTTGGACATCGCGTTCCCGCTCAAGTGAGGAGAGGAGCACGAAATGCTGACTGAGAGACATTGCAAGATACAAGGCTGATCAATCCTAGTTGTGTTGACTGCCTTGTTTTTTTTGTGTGATAGATTCTTAGTACTTTCTTCGAACACCCTGCCTAGAGAAAAGGAGTGAGAGACCACATGTTTAAGCCGGTTCATAATGGCGACCGCATCCGGTACAGTTATGCACGGATCAAAGAAGTCCTGAAAATGCCTCATTTGATCGACCTGCAGAGAAAATCTTATGAGTGGTTCATAAGAGAGGGCCTGCACGATGTATTCAAGGACGTTTCCCCGATCAGGGATTTCACTGATAATCTGGAACTGAGTTTTGAAAACTTCACCATTGGGGATCCCAAATATGATATCGAGACCTGCAAGGAAAAGGACGCTACCTATGCAGCTCCTTTGAATGTGGACGTGCGCCTGCTGTATAAGGATACGGGCGAAATCAAGGAATCCACCGTTTTCATGGGTGACTTCCCTCTGATGACCGATACCGGTACCTTCGTGATCAACGGGGCTGAACGTGTCATCGTCAGCCAGCTGGTCCGTTCTCCTGGCGTGTACTATTCCAAAGACATGGATCCCATGGGCAAGTTCCTGTACGGGACCACGGTCATCCCCAACCGGGGCGCCTGGATCGAATACGAAACTGACCTGAACGACATCATCTACGCCCGTGTGGACCGGACCCGGAAACTGCCGGCTACGGCACTGCTGCGTGTGATGGGCCTGCCCACCAATGATGATATCATCAAGACCTTCGGTGAACATCCTTTCCTGACTGCTACCCTGGCCAAGGATACCACCAAGAACGAAGATGACGCCCTGCTGGAAATCTACCGGAAACTGCGTCCGGGTGAACCGGCCAACCTGGAAAACGCCGCACAGCTGATCAAGAACATCTTCTCCGACAATCGCCGGTATGACCTGGCCAATGTAGGCCGTTACAAGGTCAACAAGAAACTGGGCTGGCGCCATCGTCTGCTGGGCAAGAAGCTGACTTCCCCCATTGCCTTCGAAAATCCCGACGGCAGCCAGGGCGAAGTGGTCCTGCCGGCCGGCACCATCATCGGCGATGAAGAAATCGACAAGCTGGAACAAAGCGGTATCTACAGCGAACCCGGCTATGCCGATGTGTGGGTGGAATACCAGGAACATCCGGAACACATCATCGTCACCAAAGACATCGATGCTTCCGTCCGGGTCATCACTCCTGCTGATGTGATTGCTTCCTTCGCTTACCTGCTGAATGTGATCGACGGCATGGAAGGCAAGGACGATATCGACCATCTGGGCAACCGTCGTGTACGCTGCGTGGGCGAACTGCTGCAGAACCAGTTCCGGATCGGGCTGTCCCGTATGGAACGGGTGATTCGGGAACGGATGACCCTGCAGGATGCCGATGTGATCACCCCGCAGGCACTGATCAACATCCGTCCGGTGGTCGCTGCTGTGAAAGAATTCTTCGGCAGCAGCCAGCTGTCCCAGTTCATGGACCAGAACAACCCGCTGGCTGAACTGACCCATAAGCGGCGTCTGTCCGCCCTGGGGCCCGGCGGTCTGTCCCGTGAACGTGCCGGTTACGAAGTCCGTGACGTGCACGTATCCCACTACGGCCGTATGTGTCCTATTGAAACCCCTGAAGGCCCGAACATCGGTCTGATCGGGTCCCTGGCCGCCTACGGTGTGGTGAACCGCTACGGCTTCATCGAAACCCCGTACCGCCGGGTGGACAAGAAGACCGGCAAGGTCACCAACGATATCGTCTACATGACTGCAGACGAAGAAGATAACTACATCGTGGCACAGGCCAACGAACCGCTGAATGATGATGGTTCGTTCGTGAACAGCCACGTTACCTGCCGGGAACGGAACGACGTACTGTCCATTCCTCCTTCCCGTGTAGATTTCATGGACGTTTCCCCGAAACAGGTTATGTCCATTGCAGCAGCTCTGATTCCTTTCCTGGAAAACGATGACGCCAACCGTGCTCTGATGGGTGCCAACATGCAGCGGCAGGCTGTGCCTCTGCTGAACCCGAAAGCTCCTGTGGTCGGTACCGGCATGGAATACAAAGTGGCTGTGGACTCCGGTGTATGCATCCTGGCCAAGCATGCCGGCACGGTGAAATACGTCAGTGGCGACAAGATCATCATCACCCGGGCCGATGGTGCCGGTGTGGATGAATACAACGTCCTGAAGTTCAAACGTTCCAACCAGAGCACCTGTGTGAACCAGCGCCCCATCGTCTACAAGGGCGACAAAGTGGAAGAAGGTCAGGTCCTGGCTGATGGTCCTGCTACGGATCACGGCGAACTGGCTCTGGGCCGCAACGCCATTGCCGCGTACATGCCCTGGGAAGGCTACAACTACGAAGATGCTGTACTGCTGTCCGAAGATCTGGTGAAGGAAGACGTATTCACCTCCATCCATATCGAAGAATACAACTGCGATGCCCGGGATACCAAACTGGGACCTGAAGAGATCACCCGGGATATCCCCAACGTTTCTGAAGAAGCCCTGAAAGACCTGGACGAAGACGGGATCATCCGCATCGGTGCCGAAGTACGGCCTGGCGATATCCTGGTCGGCAAGGTCACCCCGAAAGGCGAAACGGAACTGAGCGCTGAAGAACGGCTGATTCGTGCCATCTTTGCCGAAAAGGCACGGGAAGTCCGGGATAGCTCCCTGCGGGTGCCCCACGGCGAATCCGGTATCATTGTCAGCGTACAGATCTTCACCCGGGAAAACGGTGACGAACTGCCGCCCGGTGTCTCCAAACAGGTGCGTGTGCATATCGTACAAAAACGGAAGATCAGCGAAGGCGATAAGATGGCAGGCCGTCACGGGAACAAGGGTGTCGTTTCCCGGATCATGCCTCGTGAAGATATGCCTTTCCTGCCCAACGGCGAACCGGTACAGATCGTACTGAACCCCCTGGGCGTGCCTTCCCGTATGAACATCGGGCAGATCCTGGAAGCCCATCTGGGCTGGGCTGCCTGCGGCCTGGGCATGCGGATCGAATCCGGTGATCCCAACCTGGCCGGTGAACTGAAAGAAGCCGGGTATGATGTGGACAAATACGGCATGCCCCAGACGGTGGACCATGCAGTACCTGTTGCTGTTCCCGTATTCGATTCCGCCCGGGAAGACGATATGGAAAAGACCCTGAAACTGGGCGGTGTGGATCCCAGCGGCAAGACCATCCTGTACGATGGCCGTACCGGCGAACCCTTCGACAACCCTGTCACTGTGGGCTGCATCTACTATCTGAAATTGCACCATCTGGTTGCTGATAAGATCCATGCCCGTTCCACCGGTCCGTACTCCCTGGTAACCCAGCAGCCTCTGGGTGGTAAAGCCCAGTTCGGCGGCCAGAGATTCGGGGAAATGGAAGTGTGGGCACTGGAAGCTTACGGTGCCGCTTACACCCTGCAGGAAATCCTGACCGTGAAGTCCGATGACGTGGTGGGCCGTGTGAAGGCTTACGAAGCCATCGTGAAGGGCGAAAACATCCCTGAACCGGGTGTGCCTGAATCCTTCAAGGTACTGGTGAAAGAAATGCAGGCCATCGGCCTGGATATCCAGGTGCTGGATGAAGATGATGAAGAAATCGACCTGGACGATGAAGATGAAGATATCGGAATGGGTGATATCGCCAGAGAGCTGGATATGGATATGGCCAACAAGGCCAACCATGCCGCAGCCAATGTGGGCGATAACGGCGGCGCGAACCAGAACAGCGACGAAGAACTGAGCCCGGATGAAGATCAGCCGGAAGGCAGCGACTTCGATGTGATTGCAGATATCGGGAACATGAATCTGGATGATTCCCATAACGATAACGGCGACGACAACGGGTCTGATGCAGAGTAGGAAGGAGTGAGCGCTCTTGTTGGACGTAAATAAATTTCATTCTATGAGAATCGGTCTGGCGTCCCCCGAGAAGATCAGAGCCTGGTCTCACGGGGAAGTCACCAAACCGGAAACCATCAACTATAGAACCCTGAAACCGGAACGGGATGGTCTGTTCTGCGAACGGATCTTTGGACCGACCAAAGACTGGGAATGCCATTGCGGCAAGTACAAACGCATCCGTTATAAAGGTGTGGTCTGCGACAAATGCGGTGTGGAAGTCACCCGTTCCAAAGTCCGTCGTGACCGGATGGGCTCCATCGAACTGGCCGCTCCTGTTTCCCACATCTGGTATTTCAAAGGGATCCCCTGCCGGATGGGCGCCATCCTGGACATCGGGCAAAGAGCCCTGGAAAAGGTCCTGTACTTTGCCAGCTACATCGTGCTGGATCCGGGCGATACCAACCTGACCAAGAAACAGCTGCTGACCGAAGCCGAATACCAGGAAAAACTGGATGAATACGGGCCCACCTTCCGGGTGGGCATGGGTGCAGAAGCCATCAAGGAACTGCTCCATGAAATCAACGTACCGGAACTGACCAAGGAACTGCGGGCTGCTCTGAAGACTGAAACCAGCCTCCAGAAGAGACGGAACATTGTCCGCCGCCTGGATGTATGCGAAGCCTTCCTGAAGAGCGGCAACAAGCCGGAATGGATGATCATGGATGTCATCCCCGTCATCCCTCCTGACCTGCGCCCCATGGTCCAGCTGGACGGCGGCCGGTTCGCTACTTCCGACCTGAACGATCTGTACCGCCGGGTCATCAACCGGAACAACCGTCTGAAACGGCTGCAGGAACTGCAGGCTCCGGACATTATCGTCCGGAACGAAAAGCGGATGCTGCAGGAAGCCGTCGATGCTCTGATCGATAACGGCCGCCGCGGCCGTGCCGTAACGGGCCCCGGCACCCGTCCCCTGAAGTCCCTGTCCGATATGCTGAAGGGCAAACAGGGCCGTTTCCGTCAGAACCTGCTGGGGAAACGTGTGGACTACTCCGGCCGTAGCGTAATCGTGGTCGGTCCTGAAATGAAGATGCACCAGTGCGGTCTTCCGAAAGAAATGGCACTGGAACTGTTCAAGCCTTTCGTCATGAAGCGGTTGGTGGAAACCGGCGCTGCCACCAACATCAAGAGCGCAAAACGGATGGTGGAACGGGCCACCGACGCTGTGTGGGATGTACTGGAAGACGTCATCAAAGAACATCCTGTCCTGCTGAACCGTGCTCCGACCCTGCACCGTCTGGGTATCCAGGCTTTTGAACCGATCCTGTCCGAAGGCCGTGCCATCAAACTGCATCCTCTGGTCTGCACTCCTTTCAACGCCGACTTCGATGGTGACCAGATGGCTGTCCATCTGCCGCTGTCTGCCGAAGCCCAGGCGGAAGCCCGTGTGCTGATCATGAGTGTCAACAACATCCTGGCACCCAAAGACGGCAAACCCATCACCGTTCCTACCCAGGATATGGTTCTGGGGGCTTACTACCTGACCATCTTCAAGGATGGGGCCAAGGGCGAAGGCCGCCGTTTCATCAGCTTCGATGAAGCCCGTCTGGCTTACTTCAACCATGTCATCGATCTGCAGGCCCGGATCAAAGTCAAGGTTCCCAATGCGGAAATTTTCCCGGAAACCTCCGACAAGGGCGAAAGTCTGGTCACCACGTCCATGGGCAACATCATCTACAACAGCGAACTGCCTGTGGAAATGCGGTACTACTCCAAACAGGAAGACGGTACCTGGCTGCTGGGTAAACTGATCGACAAGAAGGAACTGGGCCGTCTGGTTGCCAAGGCTCACAAGCTGTACGGCAACTTCGGTACCGCCCGTGTCCTGGATATCGTCAAGAAACTGGGTTACGACAACGCCTGCAAATCCGGTCTGTCCATTGCCGCTTCCGATATCAAGATCCCGAAGGAAAAGGCTTCCATCCTGGCCGCTGCTGAAAAGCAGGTCGACAAAGTGGAATCCATCTTCAACCGAGGCCTCATGAGCGATGACGAACGGTACCGCAAGGTCATCGCCATCTGGGATAAAGCAACGGAAGACGTAGCCAACGCCCTGATGAAGAACACCATGGATCCGTTCAACCCGGTATACATGATGGCCAACTCCGGTGCCCGTGGTAACATCCAGCAGATCCGTCAGCTGGCTGGTATGCGTGGTCTGATGGCTGACCCTTCCGGCCGGATCATCGACCGCCCGATCAAATCCAACTTCCGTGAAGGGCTGACCATTTTGGAATACTTCATTTCTTCCCACGGCGCCCGGAAAGGTCTGACCGATACCGCACTGCGGACCGCCGACTCTGGTTACCTGACCCGTCGTCTGGTAGACGTGGCCCAGGACGTTATCGTCCGGGAAGAAGACTGCGATGTGACCGGCATGAACCTGGTACGGGAACGGGCGCGCTTCTGCAAGTCCGTCCTGGGGTCCAGCCAGCATAAGCTGAAGGATTACGCCGTAGGCCGTACCCTGGCCGCCAGCGTGCTGAATCCGGAAGATGGTTCCATCCTGGCCGAAGCAGACACCCTGGTGAGCGAAGAAGTCTTCGACCGCCTGATTGCTGCCAAGATCCTGGAAATCAGCCTGTATCCGGCTGATGAAGAAAGCAACGAAGAACCGGAAGTGCTGAAGATCAACGTCCCTGAAGACAAGGTCAAGGCTGCTTTCCGTGAACATATGACTCACCATTTCCTGAACAAACAGGTGGAAGAAGATATCGTCAACAGTGAAGATAAAGTCCTGGCCAAGGCCGGTGACAAATTCACCGCTGATGTGATCGAAGCCATCCTGGCCGATGGAACGGTGAAGGAACTGAAGATCCGCAACAACGAAGTGGACGGCGTGTATGTAGAAGCCATCACCGCCGGCAAGAACAAGAGCACCGTGCTGGAAACCCTGCGTGACCGTCTGGTTGGCCGTACCCTGGCCGAAGACATCGCTGACAAGGACGGCAAGGTCATCTACCACATCAATGACTACATCACCGAAGATATGGCTGATGTGATCGCTGACCTGCGGGAGAAAGTCAAGATCCGTTCCGTACTGACCTGCAAATCCCACTTCGGCGTATGCCGGGCCTGCTACGGCCGGAACCTGGCCACTGCCAAGAAGGTGGAAGTGGGCGAAGCCGTCGGCACCATCGCTGCTCAGGCTATCGGTGAACCTGGTACCCAGCTGACCATGAGAACGTTCCACACCGGCGGTGTTGCTGGTGCTGACGATATCACCCAGGGTCTTCCCCGTGTCGAGGAACTGTTCGAAGCACGGAAACCGAAACATCCCGGTATCCTGTCCGAAGTGGCCGGTACTGTGGAAATCCAGGAAAAAGAAGAAGGCCGTTTCATCATCATCCACAAGGAAGATGGTACGGACGAAACCTATCACATCCCCTATGGCGCCAAGATCCATGTGGCTGACGGCGACAAGGTGGAAGTGGGCGACCGCCTGACCGAAGGTTCCCTGAACCCTCACGACATCCTGCGGATTTCCGGCCCTGCCGCTACCCGTCATTACCTGGTACAACAGGTGCTGGGCGTTTACAAATCCCAGGGCGTGGAAATCAACGACAAGCACGTGGAAGTCATGGTCCGTCAGATGATGCGGAAATACAAGATCGATGAAGCCGGCGACACCAACATGCTGCCGGGCTCCGTAGTGGATATTGCCCAATTCGAAGACGAGAACGACGAAGTGCTGGCAGAAGGGAAACAACCGGCTACCGGTCATCCCATCCTGCTGGGGATCACCAAGGCATCCCTGGCTACGGATTCCTTCCTGTCCGCCGCTTCCTTCCAGGAAACCACCCGGAACCTGACCGATGCCGCCATCAAAGGCAAGGTGGATCCGCTGCTGGGCCTGAAAGAAAACGTCATCATCGGCAAACTGATCCCTGCCGGGACCGGTATGCCCAAGTACCGCAACATTCAGTTGAAGCTCCATCATCCGGTGGAATCGGCTGCCGAAGAAGCGCCTGCTGACGCAGTCTCCACGGACGAACAGCAGCCGGAGGCATAAGGACCAGTTCCTGGTCTGCAGTCCGCAGCCATAGGAAACCGCTATAACTATCATTTATTGATGGTTATAGCGGTTTTTTTACGCAAATTTTACAGAGCAGAACCAGGAAATAACAGAAGACTTCTATAATACAAAATGGATTTTATGGATGATGGGAGAGGTTGCATGGAAATCTTGTTACAGAATATTACGAAGGCTTATGGGGAAAAGCCGGTGCTTCGGGGCATTTCGCTGCAGGTCCGGGAGCACAGCCTGACTACGCTGCTGGGGCCGTCCGGCTGCGGCAAGACCACACTGCTGCGCATCCTGGCCGGCCTGGAGACCCCGGATAGGGGGGACATCTTCCTGGGGGACCGGTGCGTATGTTCCTGTGCGAAAAATCTTTGGGTGCCGCCGGAAAAACGGGGTATCGGGTTCGTTTTCCAGGATTTTGCCCTGTGGCCCCATATGACAGTCTTTGAAAATGTGGCTTTCGGGCTCCGTGCCCAGGGACGTACAGAAAATCTGAAACAGGAAGTGGAACGGGCCCTGTCCCTGGTGCAGCTGAAAGAGTTGTCCGGCCGGTACCCTTCAGAGCTATCCGGGGGACAGCAGCAGCGAGTGGCTTTTGCCCGGGCCATTGTCCTGCGGCCGGAGTGCATTTTATTCGATGAACCCCTTTCGGCGCTGGACGCCTTGCTGCGGGTGCAGATGCGCCAGGAACTGCGGAACCTGGTGACCCGGCTGGGCATTACGGCAGTCTTCGTGACCCATGACCAGGAAGAGGCCATGAGCGTCAGCGATACCATTGCCGTACTCCAGGATGGGGCAGTGGAACAGGTGGGAACGCCCCAGGAGTTGTATGATCATCCGCACACTCTGTTCACGGCCCGTTTCATCGGTAAGGGGAACTGGCTGGATGAGCATAGTTTATTCCGCCCGGAAAAGGCCAGCCGGGAACCGGTGCCTGGTGCCCGGGCCTTTGCTGCGAAGGTCAGCGGATGCAATTTCCTGGGGCATACCTGGCAGCTGCAACTGGACTGGCAGGGCCGGGAATAACTGGTGGAGTCAGGCACCGGCCCCGCTGGGAACGGAACTTACGCTGTATGTGCCTGAACGGGCATTATTGCATATTGGAAAGGAAGGAAATCTATGATGAACTGGAAGAAAACAGCGACGATCCTTTTATCGGCCTGCCTGTGCCTGAGCCTGGCGGCCTGCGGCACCAAGACGGAAAAGGAAGCGGCTCCGGTGGCTTCTGCGGAAAAGAAGGTGACGGTCTATATGCCTTCTCCGGCCGGCCTTTCCAAGAAACTGGCCCAGGGCTTTGAGAAGAAGACAGGCATTAAGGTGGAAACCTTCCAGGGGACTACAGGGGAGATCCTGGCTCGGCTGGAAGCAGAAAAGAACAATCCGGCGGCGGATGTGGTGATCCTGGCGTCCTGGAGTGACGGGCTGGAACTGAAAAAACAGGGCGGCCTGCAGGTCTACGTCCCCAAGAACAGCGATAAGCTGGTGAAGGGCTGGATGGATCCGGATCATCAGCTCATCGGGTACAGTGCTTCGGCCGTGGGCGTCATCTACAATACCCGGCTGTATCCCAAACTGGATGTGGACTGGAGCGAACTGGCCGATCCCCAGTACAAGGATAAGCTGGCCATCCCGGATCCGGAAAAATCCGGTGCCTGCAAGGACTTTCTGGCCGGTTATGTGAACAAGTACGGCTGGTCGGCGCTGGAAGGCATGGCGAAGAACGGCATGAAGGTGCCGGGCGCCAACAAGGCAGCCCTGGAAGCGGTGACTACCGGTGAAGTGGGCATCCTGGTTGCCGGCGTAGATTACAATGCCTATGTGGCCAAGAAGAAGGGTGAACCTCTGGACATCTACTATCCCAAGAGCGGGACCATCGTGAACCCGCGCCCGGCCATGATCCTGGCCAGGGCGCCCCATGCGGACAATGCCAAACTGTTCATGGACTATCTGCTTTCGGACGAAGCCCAGCAGCTGGTGGCCGATGCCTGTCTGCTGCCCGGCCGCAGCGACGTGAAGGCCAAGGGGACCCAGCTGGCGGATATCCCGCAGATTACGCCGGAATGGGACAAGATGATGGCGATTGCGGCAAAAGCCGCAGCCCGGTTGAACGAACTGTGCAAGCGCTGAGAAGTGGGGTGAAAGCATGAAAAATGGCTGGCAATGGCTGCCCGCTCTCTGTATTGTGGCAGTCCTGATCCTGCTGATCGGCGCCCCCTTAGCAGATGTATTTGTCAAGGCGGTCATCATCGATGATCGTCTTGATTTTTCCTATGCCCTGGCCACACTGGCCGAGCCGGGGAACGGGCAGATGATCGCCAATTCTCTGCTGCTGGGGCTGCTGGTGGTATTGGTTTCCACTGTATGGGCAGTATCGGTGGCTTATGTATTGTCCCGGACGGAACTGGCCAGGAAACGCTGGCTGGATATCCTGTTCCTGGTGCCTTTCATGACGCCGCCTTATATCGCGTCCATGGGCTGGATTTTGTTCATGCAGAAACGGGGACTGTTTGCCCAGTTGTTCCCGGCTTTTCCGGCGGGCATCCCGGCCTTTTTCAGCCTGGGCGGACTGGTGCTGGTCATGAGCCTGCACATCTTTCCCTTCCTCATGATCCTGCTGAAGAATGCCATGCTGCGGATCCCGCCTTCTCTGGAGGAAGCTGGGGCTGTGGTGGGGGCTGGACCGGGATTGCGGCTGCGGGAAATCTTCCTGCCGCTGCTCACCGGCAACTATGCCATCGGCGCTCTGCTGGTATTTGTGAAGACCATTTCCGAATATGGGACTCCGTATACCCTGGGACGGCGCATCGGATTCGATGTGTTTACCACCCATATCCACCGGTATGCGGCCATCGCACCCATTTCCTTTGGCAAGGCAGCCGTGCTGTCCTCCGTGCTGGTGGGCATCTGCCTGGTACTGTGGCTGCTGCAGAACCTCATCACCTGGCGGCACCAGTATGCCCTGGTGAGCGGCAAAGGGGTGCGGCAGGCGTTCAAAAAATTGTCTCCACTGGAAAAAATCGCTGCCTGGGGCCTTTTGACCGGTATTTTTTCCCTGGCGGTAGGTGTTCCGTATTTTTCCGTCCTGACCACATCGCTGATCAAGCTCCGGGGATATGGCCTGGCGGCGGGCAATTTTACGCTGCAGCATTACTGGGAGCTGCTGGGGAGCAGTGAAGAAGCTCTGGAGGCCATCGGCAACAGTTTTGCCGTGGCCGGGCTCGCGGCTACCCTGTGTGCCCTGCTGGGTACGGTGGTGGTGCTGCTGGTCCGCAGCCTGCCCCTGCGGCCGGGCAAGGTGCTGGAAGGGCTGAGCCTGCTGCCGGAAATGCTGCCGGGCATCGTACTGGTCATAGGGCTCATGCTGTTCTGGAATGATGTCTATGATATCCTGCCGCTGTACAATACCCGGGCTATCCTGGTGGTGGCGTATACGGCCCTGTTCCTGCCCTATACAGTGCAGTATGTGACCAGTGCGTTTTCCCAGATCAATTCCAACCTGCTGGCGGCAGGGAGAGTGTTTGGGGGCAGTCCATCGTATATCTTCCGGCGGATCACCTGTCCGCTGCTGCTTCGGGGCATCGGTGCCGGGTGGATGATGACGTTCATCATTTCCGCACGGGAGCTGGTGGCACCCAGCTTGATCGCTCCGCCGGATATGCTGGTGATCTCCACGTTCATCATGCGGGAATTCGAACAGGGCAGTGTTTCCCTGGGCATGTGCATGGCCGTGCTGTGCATCCTGCTGACCACCGGTACATTACTGGTACTGAGGGTGGCAGGGGGAAAAAGAAAGGGGGTGTGAAATTTTCACGCCCTCTTTCTTTCTAATGTCTGTATAATCTCTTTCTACATCTTTTCCGCCACCGGCTTCAGTTGCGCTTTTTGATCCACTTTTTCAGCTCGGCTACGGACAGGACGTGTTCCCTGGCTCCTTCATCCAGCTTGAAGGTGGGTTCGGCGTAATTGTCAGCGCAGACCACAAAGGTGTGGATGGAGGAAAGCGGCGTTTTGGCCGCGTCCAGCTGTTTTTTGGCGGTTTCTCTGTCTTTTTCCAGCGCCATCAGGGGATTCGGGACCTGATGGCTTTCAGAATTGTCACTAATCGTCCATTGTTCACTCCGTTCCGAACCTTGTATTCTGTATCCATGATACACAACTTCCAGGAGGAGCAGGTCCCCGGGCAGGCGGATCCACAGAGGATTCCGTCCGTTTGGGACGGAATCCTCTGTAATTTCCTGATAATCTCCTTTAGAAGCAGATTTAATGGCTTTCAGCACTCGTTTCCTCGCTCCTTCAGGCGTCCTGGCTTTTTTCAGCTTTTGGGTCCAGAGCCAGAAAAGCATGGCACCTCCTGCCAGTACCAGCCCGAAAATCAGGTACTCTTTTAAAGAATGTAGTTTCCAAATGGTCATATGGGGGAAAATCTGTATCAAAACCTCGTCCATAATGGGTGAACCGTCCTTTCTGCATTACAAGTTTATAAGAGAAAAGTTGTACAAATTATAACATAAAGAATGTATACAAGTCCAGAGGGCCTGAAACGCTGGACAAGCCGGATAAATGATGGTATTATATAAACAATCTACTGATAAAAGATAAAAATGTTTGATGTTTTGGCTGCAGCACAGCAATCCTATGCTGTGTGTAGTATAGAAAATCTTTTAAGGGGGTTGTCATTCTATGGTTGCAAAAAACGCAGCAAAGCAAACCTGGGTGGACCGTTTCCTGAATACTATCGAAACGGTATGTAACAAATTGCCGCCACCCGCTATCCTGTTCGTGGTATTATTCATAATTACGGCTGTAATCGGGGCCGGGCTCACATCCACCGGCTTCAGTCTGACCAACCCGGCAACGGGGAAGGCTGTGGTTTCCCAGAACCTGTTTTCCAAAGCTGGGGTCCAGTGGCTGCTGACCAATCTGGTCAAGAACTTCACCGGATTCGCTCCTTTGGGCCTGGTCATCACCATGACTATGGCCATCGGCTTCTGTGAAGAAGCCGGATTCCTGGAAGCCCTTCTCCGTGGTTCCATGAAAAATGTGCCGCCCAACATTGTTCCGTATCTGGTTGCTTTCCTGGGCACCTGCGGGAACATCGCTTCGGATACGGCTATGATCGTCATTCCGCCGCTGGCAGCCATTGTGTACATCGGGGTCAAGAAACACCCGGTCATCGGCATGATGGTGGGGTATGCCGGGGCCCAGGCCGGGTTTACCGCCAATCTTCTGGTGGCCGGTACCGACTCCCTGCTGCAGGGCCTGACAAACCAGGCCATTGCTGCATTCCTGGGTAAGGAAGGCGCCTTCGTGGTGGATGTAACCTGTAACTGGTACTTCATGTTCGTTTCCACCTTCCTGTGCGCTCTGGTCATCGGCTGGGTTTCCGTCCATATTATCGAACCTCGGTTCCCCAAATATGAAGGAGCCGAAATGGAAGACTCCAAAGTTGACATCACCCCTGTGGAAAAGAAGGGAATCCATCGGGCTGCCCTGGCCATGCTGCTGTACATCATCATTGTGATCATCGGTTTCAAGGCCCAGGTCCTGTCCAAAGACGGCGTGACTGTGGTCGGTTCCATGATGCTGAAAGGCCTGATCCCGCTGTTGTTCTTCCTGTTCTCCATCGGTGGTATCACCTATGGGTACAGCGTGGGCAAGTTCACCAAGATCAAGGACGTGAACGCCGCCATGGTAAAACAAATGAGCGGCATGGGTGCCTATGTGGTGTTCTGCTTCTTCTGCGGCCAGTTCCAGGGTTTGTTTAACTGGACCAAGCTGGGTACGCTGCTGGCTATCAGCGGTGCCAACTTCCTGAAGGATGTGGGCTTTACCGGCCTGCCTATGTGCATTGCGTTCATCCTGGTGACCGCCTGCATCAATATCTTCGTATCTTCCGGCTCCGCCAAGTGGGCCATCCTGGCACCGATTTTCGTGCCCATGTTCATGCTGATGGGCTATCACCCCGGATTTGCACAGTTACTGTATCGGCTGGGTGACTCCCCGGGTAACTGCTTCACCCCCATGAGTCCGTACATCTGGATGATCCTGAGCGTAGCCCAGGAAAAATACATGCCGGATTGTGCCATCGGTACGCTGATTGCCAATATGATCCCCATTGCTGTGGCTTTGCAGATCGCCTGGATCATCTTCCTGGTGGCCTGGGTCATGCTGGGCCTGCCCATCGGACCTGGTGTGGGTCTGGCTCTGCCGGCCGGGATCCTGTAACGGAACGATATCTGAAAAGGCTGTTGTACACTTCGTGTGCAGCAGTCTTTTTTTGATGGGATAATCATAGCATGTCCGTCTGAAATAGACTTTTCTTCAGAAAATAATTTAAATTCCAACAAATTTATTGGCCTTTTTGGTATAATGCAGGGGAACCCTTATAACAAATGCAACAAAAGATGGAAAACCCTGCTCCACCAAGCGCTTCACTCTTCCTGCCGGGAAAACAGGGGAGTCCCTGCAGTATGGAATGTACCAAGGAGGTTTCACATTCATGGCATCAAAAATGGCATCCCAGAATCCACCCAAAATCAGTCTGCTGGACCGGTTCCTGAACACGGTTGAACGGGTCTGCAACAAACTGCCGCCCCCGGCGATTTTATTCGGCATCTTGTTCATCATCACGGCCGTGGTGGGGGCAATCTGCACCCAGGCGGGGTTTGCCCTGGAAAATCCCGCCTCCCATAAGATCGTGGCATCCCAGAACTTCTTTACCAAAGCCGGCATCCAGTGGCTGCTCAGTACCCTGGTGAAAAATTTCACCGGATTCGCACCGTTGGGCCTTGTCATCACCATGACCCTGGCCATCGGGTTCTGCGAAGAAAGCGGCATGCTGGCAGCGCTGCTGCGGCGCTGTATGAAAAACGTGCCGCCCTCCCTGGTGCCGTTCATCGTCGCTTTCCTGGGGGTCTGCGGCAACATTGCCTCCGATACGGCGATGGTGGTGATCCCGCCCCTGGCGGCAGTGGCCTACATTGGCGTGCGGAAACATCCGGTAGTAGGCATGATGGTAGGCTTTGCCGGAGCGGAAGCCGGTTTCGGAGCCAATTTGATGATCGCCGGCACCGACTCCCTGTTGCAGGGTCTGACCAACCAGGCCATCGATGGCTTTTTCGGCAGGGCCGGGGTGTTCGCTGTGGATGTGACCTGCAACTGGTATTTCATGCTGGCTTCCACTTTTTTGTGTGCTCTGATCATCGGGCTGGTGTCCATCAAAGTGGTGGAACCCCGGTTCGGGGTTTATGACGGGCCAGGCTGCGATGAAGAACTGGGCGATGTGACGGAACTGGAGCGGAAGGGACTGAATCGGGCTGGTCTGGTGACGCTGCTGTACATCGCCGTGCTGGCGGCGGGCTTCTTCACCGGCATCCTGTCCAGGGACGGCCATACTTTCGTTGGGTCGCCGCTCCTGAAGGGGCTGATCCCGCTGCTGTTCTTCCTGTTCACGCTGGCCGGTCTTGCCTATGGCTTCACCACCGGTTCCTTCAAGACCATCAAAGATATCAACAAGGCCATGGTGAAGCAGATGAGCGGCATGGGTGCTTTTGTGGTGTTCTGCTTCTTCTGCGGCCAGTTCCAGGCTCTGTTCAGCTGGACCCATCTGGGTACGCTGATCGCCATCGGAGGGGCTGACTTTTTGGAGAGTGTGGGCTTTACGGGCCTGCCCATGTGCGTGATCTTTGTCATCATCACCAGTATCGTGAACATCTTCATGTCTTCCGGGTCCGCCAAGTGGGCCATCTTCGCACCCATCTTCATCCCCATGTTCATGCTGCTGGGGTACCATCCCGGTTATACCCAGCTGCTATATCGTCTGGGGGATTCTCCCACCAACTGCTTTACGCCCATGAATCCCTATTTATGGATGATCCTGAGCGTGGCCCAGGAAAAATACATGCCCAAGGCGGCCATCGGCACCCTGGTATCCAACCTGATCCCCATTGCCGTGGTACTGCAGATTGTCTGGATCCTCTTCCTTGTGATCTGGATGACCCTGGGGCTGCCCATCGGGCCGGGCGTGGAAATGGCCATGCCGACGGGGATCCTGTAAAAGAAGCAGCCAGACCGCCGTCGTGAGGGATTATAGGGAATCGTAGGGGTCTACCAAGATTTTTGCCGCAGGCAAAATATCGCCCGGTAGACCCGCCAGGCTCCGTTGTATTCGTAGGGGGCTATGAGGAAATGAATCTATATTTCTTCATAGCTCCTTTTTCTATTTGACTACATAGAGTAAACAAAGATATAATTTATCTTTATGGAGGTTGTTATGGAACCGATTATTGAAACCAAAAACCTGACCCATACCTATGTGGATGGGCAGAATCAGGAAATGACGGCACTGGATGGAATCAACCTGTCCATCATGCCCGGGGAATTCGTGGCCATCATCGGGACCAACGGCAGCGGCAAATCCACCCTGGCCCGTCATTTCAACGGCCTGCTTGCGCCTACCAGCGGTCATTGTCTGGTGGCGGGCCTTGATACAGCAAATGAAGAGAATCTTTGGCCGGTGCGGCAGACGGTGGGTATGGTGTTCCAGAACCCGGACAACCAGATCGTGGCCGCCATCGTGGAAGAAGATGTGGCCTTTGGCCTGGAAAACATCGGAGTCCCCGGTCCGGAAATCCGTCCCCGGGTGGAAAAAGCCCTGGCGGCAGTGGATATGCTGGAATATGCCAAACGGGCTCCCCACCGGCTCTCCGGCGGCCAGAAACAGCGGGTGGCCATTGCCGGGGTACTGGCTCTGGAACCCCGGTGCATCGTTTTTGACGAACCTACGGCCATGCTGGATCCACGGGGCCGGAAGGAAATCGTCAGCACGGTGCTGAAGCTGAACAGGGAAAAGCATATCACCATCGTGTACATTACCCATAAAATGGAAGAAGCCATCCTGGCGGACCGGATCATTGCCATGAAGAAGGGCAAAATTGTGCTCCAGGGTACGCCCGGGGAAGTGTTCACCCAGGTGGACCGGATCCGGGGCCTTGGCCTGGAATGTCCGCTGGCGGCCGAAGTAGCGGACGCCCTGGGGAAACAGGGCCACAAGCTGCCGCCCATCATTACCCATAAGGAGTTGTGTGAAGCATTATGTCCATCCAAGTAGACCATGTGTCCTATAGCTATATGATGCACACCAGCCTGGAAAAGAAGGCCCTGGATGATGTGAGCTTTACCCTGGAAAAAGGGGAATTCGTGGCCCTGATCGGTCACACGGGCAGCGGAAAATCCACCCTGGCCGAACACCTGAACGGCCTGCTCCATCCGGCCAGTGGCCGGGTGCTGGTGGACGGAGTGGACCTGGCGGCCAGTACGCCGGAAGCCCGGGCGGCCCGGAACCGGGTGGGTATGGTGTTCCAGTATCCGGAACACCAGCTGTTCGCCGAAACCATCTATGAAGATATTGCTTTTGGCCCCCGGAACCAGGGCAAGGATGAACAGGAAGTGGACCGGGCTATCCGCAGTGCCATGGAATTCGTAGATCTGGATTTCGATACCTTTGCCCAGAGATCCCCCTTCCAGCTGTCCGGCGGTCAGATGCGCCGGGTGGCCATCGCCGGTGTGGTGGCCATGGAGCCCGATTACCTGATCATGGACGAGCCCAGTGCCGGTCTTGATCCCATCAGCAGGGACAGCATCTTCCAGCAGCTGCAGAAAATCTTCAGCAAACGGAAGATGGGGGTGCTGCTGATCACCCACAGCATGGAAGAAGCGGCCCAGTACGCCAGCCGTCTGCTGGTCATGAGCGACAGCAGGCTGCAGCTGGACGGTCCGGCCCGGGAGCTGTTCACCCACGACCGGGAAAAGCTCCAGTCCCTTTCCGTGGATGTGCCGGAAAGCGTGAAGCTGGCAGACGAGCTGCGCCAGCAGGGCCTGCCCATCGAAGGGACGCCTCTGACGAAAGACGAACTGATCCGGACCATTGACAAAGCAAAGGGGTGGAAAGTATGCTGACCGATATTACGCTGGGACAGTACTACCCCGGTGAATCCTGCATCCATCACCTGGATCCCCGGACGAAGATCCTGGCGGTACTGTTCTATATGGTCATGGTGTTCCTGGCAGAGACGCCGCTGTCCTACGGCGTCCTGATCGGGTTCCTGGTGGTGGGGGCCATTCTGGCCAAACTGCCGCCGGGGCTGCTGCTGCGGTCCATCAAACCGCTCTGGATCATCATCCTGCTGACCATGGTGATCCATTTCGTCACGGATCCCGGGGAGGTCCTGTGGCAGTGGAAATTCATCCATGTTACGAAAGAAGGCATCGTGCTGGGGGTGAAGATGTCCCTGCGGCTGGTCCTGCTGCTTCTGGTGTCGTCCCTGATGACGTTCACCACCTCGCCCATCGTGCTGACGGACGGCATCGAATCCCTGCTGCGGCCCTTTAAGAAAATCGGGGTGCCGGCCCATGAACTGGCCATGATGATGACCATCGCTCTCCGGTTCATCCCTACCCTGCTGGAGGAAACGGACCGGATCATGAAGGCCCAAATGTCCCGGGGTGCGGATTTCACTTCCGGCAACATCATGAAGCGGGCAAAGAACATGCTGCCCATTCTGATCCCCCTGTTCATCTCTTCCTTCCGGCGGGCGGATGAACTGGCCCTTGCCATGGAAGCCCGGTGCTACCGGGGCGGAGAAGGCCGTACCCGGATGCACGAGCTGGTCTACGGCAGGAACGATGCCATGGCAGCCCTGGTGCTGCTGGCCCTGTTCGCCGTTATGTCATTTCTGAAATGGGGGCTGCCGGCATGACCCGTACCATCAAGGCCATCGTGGCCTATGACGGCACCAATTACCAGGGATTCCAGCGGCAGAAGAACGGGGTAGGGGTCCAGCAGGTGCTGGAAAAGGCCCTGACGGAAGTACTGCGGGAGCCCATCCTGATCAAGGCGGCCGGGCGAACGGATGCCGGGGTCCATGCTCTGGGCCAGGTGATTTCCTTCACCACCAGTTCACGGATTCCTCCGGAGAACTACCGGCGGGCCCTGGAGCCCCACCTGCCCCCGGATATCGCCGTACGGGAGGCATTCTGCGCTCCTGACGACTTCCACGCCCGGTTCGATGCCGTGGATAAGACCTACCAGTACAGGCTGCTGTATTCCCCCCTGCCCGACCCTACCCAGCGGAATACCACCTGGGAGTTCCGGGAAAAAGTGGATGTGGAACGGATGAACGAGGCGGCGGCCCTGCTGCTGGGAAAGCACGACTTTACGTCTTTCAAGAACCAGGGCAGCCAGGATACCTCCCCGGTGCGGACTCTGACGGAAGCCCGCTGGGTACAGGACGGGGATCTGTACACCTTTACCATCACCGGGGACGGGTTCCTGTACCGGATGGTGCGGAACATCGTAGGATGCCTGGTGCGGGTGGGCACCGGAAATTGGGACAAAGAAGATTTTGCCCGGGTGATGGCGGCTAAAAATCGGAAACAGGCCGGCATGGCTGCCCCACCGCAGGGATTGTATCTGATGCATGTAAGTTATTGAGAAGGGATTGCTTCGGCAGTTCCTTCTTTTTTGCTATTCATTAAAGCTATAAGAACCCATAACTTCAGCCTATTTGCGCTATAGCAAAAGATAGGGTAAACTAACAAATGAGTATTTTATAAAGAAGGGAAGTTTTAGAATGAAAGATGTGTGGAACAAGCGCCTGACTGCCGCTGTATTGACGGCTGTGCTGGGCGGCGGCACTTCCGTGGTATGGGCTGCGCAGCAGGCCAAGGCAGAAGAACCTGCCCAGGAAATCGTGATCACGGCCAACCGGCTGAAGAACCAGAAAGTGGATACGCCGGCGGATGTCACGGTGATCACCAGCCAGCAGATTTCCGACCGGGGATACCGCACCGTAACGGATGCCCTGGAAGACGTGCCGGGGGCACGGGTGATGCAGAACGGGGTCGGTGCCTATGAATCCCATATTATCCTCAATGGGGATGAACGGGTGCTGGTCCTGGTGGACGGCCGCCGGTTCAACAACAGCATGGGCAGTATGACCAAAGCTACTTTTGATGCCCATACCCTGCCTCCTGTGGACATGATTGAAAAAATCGAAGTGGTGAAGGGCGGGGCCTCCACCCTGTACGGAGCGGATGCCGTCGGCGGCGTCATTAACATCATTACCAAGACGCCGGAGGAAACCACCGGCAAGATCCGGGTGGGCTATGGCTCCTGGGGCAACCAGGACCTGGGCGTGTCCGTAGGCGGCAAAGTGGATAAGACAGGCATCCAGGTGGCCGCCAGCCGGAACAAGGCCTCTTATTTTAAATACAAGGACAAGAATGGGGATACGAAGAAATGGCCGGGCCAGTCCAACTATACCCAGGACAACCTGTCTCTGAAACTGACCCAGGAGCTCACTCCTTCCGATGGACTGACTTTGAACTATGACTACTCCAATATGGAAGGATGGAATCCGTCTGATGTAAATCACAATATTAAATACCTTTCTCATTTGAATAAGAAAACCAATAATGTGGGCCTGCGCTACGACTGGAACCGGGCTGCCAGAAATCATGGCTATTTACAAACCTATCGAAACTATACCAGTTACTATAATCAGGGTGGCATGGACGAAACTGACTGGGGAATCGAAGGTCAGCAGAACTTCGTCCTGTCCGACACCAACACCCTGGTAGGCGGTCTGGAATACCGGGATGCCAAAGCTCATAACGAAAAGGCCTATACAGGGAAGAAGGGGTATAACAACAAGGCCATCTTCCTGCAGGACCAGTGGCAGTTTGCACCGACATGGCAATTGAACACGGGTGTGCGGTATGATGACCATAGTAAAGCTGGTAACCGGACTACGGGCAGCGCTGCCATCAACAAGAAGTTCAGCAAGGACAGCAATGCCTACTTCTCCTGGAACCAGGTGTTCCGGACTCCGACCACAGATGATTTATACTACGATTATGTAGATCCTGATTATGGTACGAAATCTGTGGGGAATGAAAACCTGAAGGCTGAAACCGGGAATGTGTACAGCCTGGGCTATAACTTCAAGCTGGATCCCAAGACGGATGTAAGCGTCAATGGCTTCTACAGCAACCTGCACAATGCTATTAACTGGAAGTATACTAACTACGTTGGCTACGTTGAAAACATTGACCGGCAGAAGAAACGGGGCCTGTCCCTGTCCTTCGTTCATCACCTGAACAAACTGTGGGATGTGGACGCCGCCTATACCTACGTAAAGGTGGAGAACGACCGGAACGATGCCGGCTATGTACGGGACGACAACTATGCGCCCAACTACTACCAGGCCGGTGTACGGTATCACGACACCAAATGGAATCTGGATCTGCGGGGCCGGGCAGCCAATGGGCTGAGCAAGGCCAGCTATGGGGAACAGCGGTATTTGACCCTGGATTTCATCGCCCGGTATAAATTCGACCAGAACTGGACCGGCTTTGCCAACTTCTACAACCTGAACAACGCAGCCTATGCAGAACAGGGCGGCGTGGTGAACGGCCAGGACAGCTATCCCATGCCCGGCCGCCGCATCATCGTCGGGGCAGAATATACGTTCTAAAATATAGAACTGTCGGGCCGGGGACGGGCGCACCGGGCGACACGGCTGACGCCGGTTTTGGTACGCCCCTACGGCGTGAAAGCGAGTGTTCGATGCCGGTCCGTAGGGGCTTACCAAGGGTCCCGAAGGGATCCCGCCGGTAAGCCCATCCCTGGCCTCCCGCAGGGCATATTCATTCAAAGTCGGCGTCAGCTGGCTTCCATAGGCTAGTGACTGCGGACTAGTGACTCAAATCATTCATTGATAAGTGACTGGCTGTGGGCCAGTCACTTATTGCATTCCCTACAGTTTATGTTATAATAAAAAACGTAAAAACCTGATATCACACATTGTCTTTGGGGAGGGGCGAAAATCCCTACCGGCGGTAAAGTCCGCGAGCTTTGGCACGAATCGGTGGAATTCCGATACCGACAGTATAGTCTGGATGAGAAAAGACAGCGCTGGAATTTGCTGGTTTGCCGTGCTATCCTTCCCCGGGTGGCACGGCTTTTTGTTGAATCTGGAAAGAAAGCGGGTGAGTCTGTGACAGACGAAGAATACATGCAAATGGCCCTGGATCTGGCTGAAAAAGCCCGGGGCTGCACCAGTCCCAATCCTCTGGTGGGCTGCGTCATCGTAAGCCCTGAGGGCAGGATCGTAGGCAAAGGCTATCATCACAAGGCAGGCCAGCCCCATGCGGAGATCATGGCCATGCGGGATGCGGACAATCAGGTGGCAGGCTGCACGGCCTATGTGACGCTGGAGCCCTGCTCCCATACGGGCCGCACCGGTCCCTGCTGCGAAGCCCTGATCAAGGCGGGCATCAAAAAAGTGGTGGCGGCGGCCGATGACCCCAATCCGAAAGTTTCCGGCCGCGGGTTTGCCCGGTTGCAGGAAGCGGGCGTGGAAGTGGTCCGGGGCGTATTGGCCGACAAGGCTTATCGCCAGAATGAGGTGTTCATGCACTGGATGACCACCGGACGTCCTTTCGTGGCGTTGAAATACGCCATGACCCTGGACGGGAAGATCGCTACGGCTTCCGGGGATTCCAAATGGATCACCAATGAACAGTCCCGGACTTATGCCCATCATCTGCGCAGTATCTATGACTGCATCCTGGTGGGCAAGAACACGGTGCTCAACGATGACCCATCCCTGACCTGCCGACTGGCGGAAGGGAAGAACCCGCTGCGCATCGTACTGGACAGCCACTGCCAGCTGCCCATGGACCGGAAGGTGTTCACCGACGGGGCGGCCGAGACCCTGCTGGTGACTTCCTGCCGGGCGGATGCCGACAAGGTGGCGGCCTTCCAGAAACTGGATCAGGTCACCGTATGGCAGCTCCCGGAAAAACAGGGGACCCTGGATCTGGGCATCCTGCTGGACAAGCTGGGCAAGGCCGAAAAGACCAGCGTGCTGGTGGAAGGCGGCAGCCAGGTCCATGGCACGTTCATTGACCAGAAACTGGCCCAGCGGGTATATGCCTTCATCGCTCCCTGCCTCATCGGGGGGCGGCGGAACCTGACGGCCATCGGCGGCCGGGGCGCACGCACCATGGAGCAGCGGATGACTCTGCTGGAACCTCACTATGAGGCCTTCGGCACCGATCTGATGGTCACGGGTCTTCTGGAAAGGAGCTGGAGACCATGTTCACAGGACTGATCGCGGAAATGGGCAGGGTGGAAGACCTGCGGCGGGAACAGGATTCCTACCGGCTGACCATCGCTGCCGAAAAGATCCCGCCCCTGCTGAAAATCGGGGAAAGCGTGTGTTGCAACGGCGCCTGCCTGACGGTGACGAAGTTCGATCCTCATCAGTTCACGGTGGATGTGATGCCGGAAACAGCCCGCCGTACCACCATCGGTTCCCTGAAAAAGGGCGACCGGATCAACCTGGAACGGACCCTCCACATAGGGGACGGACTGGACGGCCACATCGTCAGCGGCCATGTGGACGGAGTGGGCACCATTACCCGGATCCGTCCGGAGGGCATCGCCAAAGTGACCACCATCAGCTGCGCACCGGAACTGCTCCGCCATATGGTGGAAAAGGGCTCCATCGCCATTGACGGCATCAGCCTTACCATTACGGAAGTGACGGATACCACGTTCTCCGTTTCCCTGATCCCCCTTACCGTACAGTGGACTACCCTGGGCTTCAAGAAGACCGGGGACAAGGTCAACCTGGAAACGGATATCCTGGGGAAATACGTGGAACGGATGCTGGAAAAGAAACCAACCGGGGGCCTCACCAAGGAAACCCTGTTTGAAAATGGATTTTTCTAAGGAGTGAAGGATATGGAAGAAAAATTTCAATTTGGAACCATCGAGCAAGCCATTGCCGATATCAAAGCCGGGAAGATGGTGCTGGTCACCGATGATCCCGACCGGGAAAACGAAGGCGACCTGATCATGAGCGCCGAATATGTGACCCCCGATGACATCAACTTCATGGCCACCCACGCCAAGGGGCTGATCTGCATGCCCTGCGACGGCGAGATTCTGGACCGCCTGCAGATGGAACCTATGGTGGCCAACAACACGGACAACCATGAAACGGCCTTCACGGTTTCCATCGACCATAAGGACACCACCACCGGCATCTCCGCCGTGGAACGGGCTTACACCATCAAGAAATGTGCCGATGAAAGCGCTCAGCCGGAAGATTTCCGCCGTCCGGGCCATGTATTCCCCCTGCGCAGCCGGGTGGGCGGCGTCCTGCGCCGTACCGGCCATACGGAAACCACTACGGACCTGTGCCGGCTGGCCGGCCTGAAACCGGTAGGCATCTGCTGCGAGATCATGAGCGATGACGGCACCATGGCCCGCACCCCGGAACTGATGGAATTCGCCAAGAAGTACAACCTGACTTTCATCACCGTGGCTGACCTGATCGCTTATCGGAAGAAGAACGAAAAGATGGTGCACCGGATTGCCGATGTGGCTCTGCCCAGCAAATACGGCACCTTCCGGGCCATCGGCTATGAAAACGACCTGGATGACAAATGCCATGTGGCCGTGATCAAAGGGGATGTGGCCGGCAAGAAGGACGTGCTGGTGCGTGTCCATTCCGAATGTCTCACCGGTGACGCCCTGGGTTCCCTGCGCTGCGACTGCGGTGACCAGCTGGCCACCAGTCTGCGGATGATCGAAAAGGAAGGCTGCGGCGTGGTACTGTATATGCAGCAGGAAGGCCGCGGGATCGGCCTGGCCAACAAACTGCGGGCCTATGAACTGCAGGATCAGGGACTGGATACGGTGGATGCCAACATCAAACTGGGCTTCAAACCGGATATGCGGGATTACGGAATCGGTGCCCAGATCCTGGCTGACCTGGGGCTGACCAGCATCCGCCTGATGACCAACAACCCGGCCAAACGGGCAGGTCTGTCGGGCTACGGCATCACCATTACGGAAACCGTGCCCATCATCATGAAGGACAACTGCTACAACCATCGTTACATGGTCACCAAACAAGTTCGGATGGGCCATGATCTGCATGAAAAAGTGGAGGGAAAATAATGAAGACTCTGGAAGGCAAACTGTTAGCGGAAGGTCTGAAAATCGGTATCGTGGTGGCTCGTTTCAACGAATTCATCACCAGCAAGCTGCTGAGCGGGGCAGAAGATACCCTGCTGCGGCACGGTGCCAGCGGGGATGACATTACCGTGGCCTGGGTGCCCGGTGCATTCGAGATCCCTCTGATCGCCAAGAAAATGGCCAAGAGCGGCAAATATGACGGCATCATCTGCCTGGGCGCTGTGATCCGGGGTGCCACCAGCCATTATGACTATGTGTGCAACGAAGTATCCAAAGGGGTCGCCCTGGTGAACATGGAAACGGAAGTGCCCACGGCCTTCGGCGTGCTGACCACGGAAAACATCCAGCAGGCTGTGGAACGGGCCGGCACCAAGGCTGGCAACAAGGGTTCCGATGCCGCCATGGCTGTCATCGAAATGGTCAACCTGACCCGGGAACTGTAAGAGGTGCCCATGGAAGATGTATTAGTCAAGGCGACGGCCGGGGATGCCCGGATCTATGCCGTGACCACCACCCATCTGACCCAGCATATGAATGAAATCCATCACTGCAGTCCGCTGGCGGCTGCGGCGCTGGGCCGGACGGCGGCCGGTGCCCTGCTTCTGGATGCGACCATGAAGAGCGGTGAAGCCGTTACGGTGCGGTTTAAGGGGGACGGCCCCCTGGGACAGGTCATGGCGGACGCCAGGGATTATACGGTGCGGGGCTTTGTGATGCATCCGGAAGTCATGCTGCCCCCTAAGAACGGCAAACTGGATGTAGGCGGCGGTGTGGGCCATTACGGCACGGTCACCGTCACCCGCTGCCCGCTGGTGGGCAAACCTTTCACCGGGGTTTCCACCATCAAGAGCGGTGAAATCGCGGCGGACCTGACCCGGTACCTGGCGGTATCGGAACAGACTCCTTCCAGCGTGGCCCTGGGCGTGCTGATCGAAAAGGACGGCTCTGTGAAAGCAGCCGGAGGCTTCTTTGTGCAGCTGCTGCCCGATGCGGCAGAGACCACCATCAAGACCCTGGAGGACAACATCCTGACCCTGCCCTATGTGACGGAACTGCTCCAGACAGGCCTGGACGCCGAAGGCATGATCCGGAAGGTGGCCAAGGGCCTGGATGTGGAGATCCTGGAATCCCATCCCGTTTCCTTCCACTGCAGCTGCAGCCGGGAAAAAGTAGCCGGCATGCTGACCGGGCTGCCGGAAAAAGATTTCGACGAACTGCTGCAGGATCCCAAGACCGAGGTCCACTGCCAGTACTGCAACCAATCCTACGAATTTACCCAACAGGAATTGAAAGAATTGAAACAGAAAGCTTGACTTTACGAACAGACGTTTATATACTAAGTGGTAGCAGGAGAAGGACAAGGAGATGACAGTATGAGCTTGGATGCTGATAAAAATAAAGCGCTGGACGCTGCGTTGAAACAGATTGAAAAGGACTTCGGCAAGGGATCCATCATGCGGCTGGGCGACGCCAGCGACAAAATGAACATCGAAGTGATCCCCACCGGAGCTCTGTCCCTGGATATCGCACTGGGCGTGGGAGGCATTCCCCGGGGCCGGATCATCGAGATCTACGGGCCGGAATCTTCCGGTAAGACTACCGTGGCGCTGCACATGATCGCCGAAGCCCAGAAACGGGGCGGTTATGCAGCCTTCATCGATGCCGAACACGCACTGGATCCGGAATATGCCCGGCATCTGGGCGTGGACATCGACAATCTGCTGATTTCCCAGCCGGATACAGGTGAACAGGCTCTGGAAATCTGTGATGCCCTGGTGCGCAGCGGTGCCATCGACATCATCGTCATCGACTCCGTGGCGGCCCTGGTGCCCAAAGCGGAAATCGAAGGGGACATGGGGGATTCCCATGTGGGTCTGCAGGCACGGCTCATGAGCCAGGCCCTGCGGAAACTCACCGGTGTGATTGCCAAGTCCCGGACAGCAACGGTGTTCATCAACCAGATCCGTGAAAAAGTGGGCGTCATGTTCGGCAATCCGGAAGTGACCACCGGCGGCCGTGCCCTGAAATTCTACTCCACCATCCGTCTGGATGTGCGCCGGGTGGAAAGCCTGAAGAGCGGCAACGAGATCATCGGCAACCATACCCGGGTGAAGGTGGTCAAGAACAAGGTGGCCCCTCCCTTCAAGCAGGCTGAATTCGACATTATGTACGGGGAAGGGATTTCCCACGAAGGCTGTCTTGTGGATCTGGGCGTGCAGTATAATATCCTGAACAAGAGCGGCGCCTGGTATTCCTACGGGGATCAGCGCATTGGCCAGGGCCGGGAGAACACCAAGAAGTTCCTGAAGGGACATCCGGATATTGCAGCTGATGTGGAAGCCAAAATCCGTGAGGCGGCCAGCCTGGATAACGGGGAAAAGGCCTCCAAGGCGGGTCCGGATGATCGGGACGATGACGGTCTGTCCCTGACTCCGGAAACGGCCGAGGATCATGTGGAGTAAGAGCAAAAAGCTGCTGACCACCCATGCAGAGGCCTATAACTTCTGCCTGGACAAGCTGGCCCTGCGGGATCACAGCAGCCGGGAACTGCGGCAGAAACTGACGGAGCGGGGCTGCCCGGAAGAACTCCAGGATCAGGTGCTGCAGAAGCTCAAGGATCATCACTTTGTAGACGATTTCCGCTGTGCCGGGTACGTACTGGATGCCTGGCGCCGGAAAAAATCCTATGGCAGACAGTATCTGCGGCTGATGCTGCAGCGGCGGTGCCTTTCGGGTGAACCGGCTCAGGAGGTGCTCCGGCAGGTAACGGATGAAGAAGAAACGGAGCAGGCGGAAGCCCTGGCACGGCAGCAGCTGGCCAAACTGAAGCGGAAGTACGCGGAAGATAGCCGCAGAGGCAGGGCGGCCCTTGCCAGGATGCTGGCTTCCCGGGGCTTCGGCACCGGTCCCATCGCCAGTGCCTTGGAACTGTGGAATCAGGAAGATATCTGAAATAAAAGAATAAAAAGCATCGGTGGGTATCCATCGGCTGTTGACCAGTGACGGGGGTGTGGAAAAGCATTTTTTCACACCTCCTATTTGTTTTATTGACACCTTTGTGAAAATACTATAAAATATTTCTGTCCAATCGCGTTCATTGGGTGTAAAGGCGACCTCTGGTTGCCTTATTTATTGTATGGATAGGATTGTATGAAAAATTCGCAAAAGAGGAGGTGCTCATCATAGATCCCATTAGTGTACTCGTTGCTGTAGTCCTTTGCGCAGCAGGCGTTGGCGGCGGTTATCTCGCTAGAAAAAACGTAGCTGAAAGTAAAATCGGGTCGGCAGAAGAGAAAGCCGAACAGATCCTGGACAATGCCAAGAAAGCTGGCGAAGCCAGGAAGAAGGAAGCTTTACTGGAAGCCAAGGAAGAAATCCATCGTCTGCGTTCTGAAATGGAACGAGAAAATAAAGAACGGAGAGCAGAACTCAGCAAGAATGAACGGCGTCTGGTCCAAAAGGAAGAGAACGTCGACAAGAAAATGGATGCTTATGAAAAGAAGGAAGAAAAACTTCTTGAACAAAGCAACCGCCTGCGGGAATCCCAGGCCAAAGTCGATGCACTGTATGACCAGCAGATGGTGGAACTGGAACGGATTTCCGGTTTGACCAGTGACGAAGCCAAAAAAGAACTCCTGGATAACGTCCGGGAGGAAGTGAAGCACGACAAGGCACGCCTGATCAAGGAAATGGAACAGGAAGCCAAAGACACGGCTGACCAGAAGGCACGGGAAATCATTTCCCTGGCTATCCAGCGCTGTGCCGCCGATCAGGTGGCAGAAACCACGGTGACCGTGGTGCCCCTGCCCAATGATGAAATGAAAGGCCGGATCATCGGCCGGGAAGGCCGGAATATCCGGACCCTGGAAACCCTGACCGGCATCGACCTGATCATCGATGATACGCCGGAAGCGGTCATCATCTCCGGATTTGACCCGGTCCGCCGGGAAGTGGCCCGGATTGCTCTGGAGAAGCTGATCAACGATGGACGGATCCATCCGGCCCGCATCGAAGAAATGGTGGAAAAAGCCCAGAAGGAACTGGATCAGAAGATCAAGGAAGCCGGGGAACAGGCCACCTTCGAAGTGGGTGTCCATGGCATCTATCCGGAACTGCTGAAACTGCTGGGCCGATTGAAGTACCGTACCAGTTATGGCCAGAACGTACTGCGCCATTCCATCGAAGTAGCCCATCTGGCAGGCCTTATGGCTGCCGAATTGGGTGTGGATGTGAATTCCGCCAAACGGGCCGGGCTGCTGCATGATATCGGCAAGGCTGTGGACCACGAAGTGGAAGGGTCCCATGTGGACCTGGGTGCCGAAGTGGCCAAACGGTATCATGAATCCGATATTGTGATCAACACCATCATGAGCCATCACGGCGACTGCGAACCCACTTCGGTGCAGGCAGTGCTGGTATCGGCTGCCGATGCGATTTCGGCTGCACGGCCGGGCGCACGGCGTGAAACCCTGGAAACGTATCTGAAACGGCTGACACGGTTGGAAGAAATCGCCGAGTCCTTCGACGGTGTGGAGAAATGCTACGCTGTCCAGGCCGGACGGGAAATCCGCATCATGGTGAAACCGGATAAGGTGGACGATGACGATGCCACCATCCTGGCCCATGATGTGGCCAAGAAAATCGAAGAGGATATGGAATATCCCGGTCAGATCAAAGTGGTCATCGTACGGGAAACCCGTGCTGTTGACTACGCAAAATAAGTGTAAAAAAGGACCCTCGCATCAGCGGGGGTCCTTTTGTGTGTGATTGTCACAGATGGGCGCACCGGGCGATACGGCTGACGCCGATCTTGGTGCGCCCCTACGATGGTAAGGTAATTGTCCGATTCAAGGCCGTAGGGGTCCATCAGGATTCTTACCGGCCGGCTCAAACCGAAATCCGACACCACTCCGTAGGGGAGCATCAAGATTTTTGCCGATCGACTCGAGTCGAAATCCGACTCTACTCCGTAGGGGCGCACCAAGATTTTTGCCGCAGGCAAAATATCGCCCGGTGCGCCCTTCCCTGGCCTGAAAGTCATTACATCCGGATGCTTCTTTCTACTACCTTGTACAGGATCACCGTGAGCACCACGGACACTACGTTGCTGATGGCCATGCTGACAGCGCAGTTCAGGGCACTGATGTAGGCCACCTGCTGGGGCAGGCCCAGGATGAAGGACTTGAAGCTGAACCGGATCAGAGGTTCGGTGATCACGTTCACCACGGAACCGAAAGCGGCAGCTGCGGCCACGGCTTTCAGCCGGGCACTGTTTTCGGTGATGTGATCCAGATGACACAGGTGCTGGGCTGCCCAGGCGGTGGACCAGCCCAGCAGGAACTTGGCCAGGAAGGTGGGGGGCGCCGATGTGGTGTAGCCGGCCAGCAGGTCAGCAAGGGCCAGTCCGATGGCTCCGGAGAGGGCGCCGTATTTGGCTCCCAGCAGCAGAGCAGACAACAGGATGAAAGCGTGTCCTACGTAGATCTTTCCGGTGAGCCCCAGCCCCATGGGGATCTCGATCCGGAGGTAGGAAAAGCAGGCAAAGGCCAGTGCGGCAAACATGCCTGCCAGGGTCAGTTTGCGGATTTTGTTTTCCGGCAATGGTATCAACTCCTTATAGCTTTTCATTATAGCGGGAAAAGGCCCAGGGGAAAATACACAGTTTGTACGATTTTTTTCAAGAATCGTGTCTTTCCTTTCCATTCTGTTTCTCTATTTTCAGAGTGTTGTGTTATACTATGGAGTATGATGCGGAAGGAGAGACAGAACATGGCCAATACGAGAGAAGAAGCTTGGGAGTTATTGAAAGAATATAACAAGGAACCGTTCCATCTGCAGCATGGACTGACGGTGGAAGGGTGCCTGCGGTATTTTGCCCGGGAACTGGGCTATGGGGAACAGGAAGATTTCTGGGGTATGGTGGGTCTGCTCCATGACCTGGATTATGAAAAGTATCCGGAGGAACACTGCCGAAAGGAAGCCCAGATCCTGAAAGACAAGGGCTGGGACGAAAAGCTGATCCATGCGGTAGCAAGCCATGGCTGGCCCCGCTGCAGCGATGTGGAACCTGCTTCGGAAATGGAAAAGGTCCTGTATACGGTGGATGAACTGTCCGGGCTGATCGGGGCGGCTGCCCTGATGCGTCCCAGCAGGAGCGTGAAAGACATGGAAGTGAAATCCCTGAAGAAGAAATTCAAGGACAAACACTTCGCCGCCGGCTGCAGCCGGGACGTGATCAAACAGGGTGCTGATATGCTGGGCTGGGATCTGAACAAGGTATTCGAACAAAGCATCCTTGCCATGCGGTCCTGTGAGGACAGTGTCCGGGAAACCATGGAAAAGGAAGAAGCAAACGCATAAATGAACGGGAAAGCGGGACCTTGAATCAAGGTCCCGTTCTTTCGTATAATAGAGAAAGAATCAAATCGAAGCCAAGGAAGTGATGGTATGGCACATTATGCAAAACCTGACGAAATCCTGTATCATACCCAGCTGTCCCGCACCCGGCTCATGGGTGCAGATACAGCCCTGCTCCCCGGCGATCCGGGGCGGGTACGCAGTCTGGCTGAGGCCATGGGCCCCACGGTGGATCTGACCAGCCACCGGGAATATACCAGCTGTCTGACCCAGGTGCAGGACAAACCCATCCTGGTGTGTTCCACCGGCATGGGCGGTCCCTCCACGGCCATCTGTCTGGAAGAATTGGCCCGCATGGGCATCAAACGGGTGATCCGGGTGGGCACGACCGGTTCCATCCAGGACAGCCTGGAACTGGGGGACGTGGTGATCATCAAGGCGGCGGTCCGGCTGGAAGGGACCAGCAGCCATTATGCCCCGCTGGAATTCCCGGCAGTGGCCGACTTCGAACTGACCCAGCTGCTGGAGTATGCGGCCCGGGTGGAGAACGTGCCCCATCAGGTGGGCATCTGCTGCAGTTCTGATACTTTCTGGCCTGGGCAGGAACGGTACGATAGCTTTACCGGCTATGTGCTCCGCCGGTTCCAGGGCAGCATGAAGGAATGGCAGCAGCTGGGGGTCACCAATTATGAAATGGAGACCGCAACCGTGTTCGTCACTGCCCAGGCTCTGGGTATGAAGGCCGCCAGCCTGTGCGGCGTGGTGGCCAAGCGGACAGAAGGAGAGAGCATCGCCCCGCCGGAAATCTACCGGCTGGCGGAACATCGGTTCCAGACCATCGTGAGACGTGCTTTGAACGAACTTTTGGCAAGGGAGTGAAAATCATGAAACGCGCAATCATCCTGATGTTGGATTCTTTTGGTATCGGAGGGGCGGAGGATGCCGCCCGTTTCGGTGATCAGGGGGCGGATACCCTGGGCCACATTGCCGGCTGGTTCGCCAGGGAAAAGGCCAAAGACCCGTCCCGGCACCTGCTGCACCTGCCCAACCTGGCCAAAATGGGGCTGGGGCTGGCGTCCAGGATGAGTACCGGCCATGTGCTGACGCCGTCCATCGGGGCTGCCGGGCCTCTGAAGGGGGCCTACAGCTACGCCCGGGAAATGAGTAGCGGCAAGGATACCCTGAGCGGGCACTGGGAGCTTACCGGCGTTCCGGTGATGTTCGACTGGGGGTATTTTCCCAATCAGCCCCACTGTTTCCCGGAAGACATCATCCAGGGGCTGATCAGGGAAGGGAATCTGCCCGGAGTACTGGGAGAAAAACATGCCTCCGGTACGGTAATCATCCAGGAACTGGGAGAGGAGCATATGAAGACGGGGAAACCCATCGTCTATACTTCCGCTGATTCGGTGCTGCAGATTGCGGCCCACGAGCGGACCTTCGGCCTGGAGCGCCTGTATGGGCTGTGTGAAATCGCCTACAGGCTGGTACAGCCCTACCATATCGCCCGGGTCATCGCCCGTCCCTTCGTCGGGGAAAAGGCCGGGGAATTCACCCGTACGGGCAACCGGCATGACTATGCGGTACCGGCGCCGGAACCCACCCTGGTGGACGAGGTATATGAAAAGGCAGGCGGAGTGTATGCCGTCGGTAAGATTGCGGATATCTTCGCCCACCGGGGGATTACGAAAGCCTGGCATGCCACCGGGTTGGATGCCCTGTTCGACGCCACTCTGGAAGCCATGGACGAGGCCGGTGACCGGAGCCTGATCTTTACCAACTTCGTAGATTTTGATTCCACTTACGGCCATCGCCGGGATGTGGAAGGATATGGGGAAGGACTCATGCGCATCGATCGGCGGCTGCCGGAGCTGATGGCGAAACTCCAGCCCGGCGATCTGGTGCTGGTGACGGCGGATCACGGGTGCGATCCCACCTGGAAGGGTACGGACCATACACGGGAGCACGTACCTGTGCTGTTCTTCGGTCCGGATGTGAAACCGGGAGCACTGCAGCCCATGGGAACCTATTCTGACGCCGGGCAGATCCTGGCCCGTCATCTGGGACTCAGCCTGAAGCGGGGAACCTGCCAGAAGGTGATCAAATGAAAATATGGAAAAAATGGCTGATGCTGGTCTGCTGTCTGGTGGGCAGCCTGCTGATGGCGCTTCCGGTCCAGGCAGCGGAACAGGCGGCTGCCACCCGGACGCCGGGTGCAGCCGCTGCGGAAGATGATCTGCTGCACCGGAAGCAGATTGCCTTTGTGGTATATGACCGTACCGGGAAAGCGACGGATTCCATGAAAGCGGTATGGAAACGCCAGGTGCGGCAGGCCTATCCCCGGGCCCGGTATGGATTCCTGCCCGATCCCCAGGCGGCAGAAGCGGCCAATGCTGTCCTGGGCCAGAGCGGCGATGTGGATGCCACGGTGATGGGCCGGATCGCCGACAGGGCAGGCGCCAGTGTGGTGGTCATCCTGGTGGTACGGAATATGGAGGAATACGATGTGGAACCCTTCTTCCTGACCCCCTGGGACGATGATGGCCCGGACACCTGTCTGCGGGTGATCACCGGGGCCGATATGTATATGTACAGGAAAGACACGGGCAAGTTCCTGCAGAAAAAGCTGCGGAAAATCGAAACCAGGGACATCGCTCTGTCCGTCCATCCTCAGACCGAAATCCAGTATGCGCTCAGCAACCTGGCCATGAAGATGGAGGGGAAAGAGCAGATTTAGTCCAATCAGCAGCATTACGTTGTTTTAACAACCGATTGACTTTCCTTTCTTGGCTATAATAAAGCCATCAAGTGAGAAACAAAACCTTTGCATAAAGTTTCTTGAAGAAAAGGGGAGTATACAATGGAAAACAAGATGTTCTGCTATCAATGTCAGGAAACGGCTGGCTGCCGGGGCTGCACCGTGGCCGGGGTCTGTGGCAAGAAGCCGGAAGTGGCCGCCATGCAGGATCTGCTGGTCTATGTGACCAGGGGCCTGTCCGCTGTGACCACTGCGCTGCGGGCTGCGGGCAGGAAAATCGACCGGAACGTGAACCATCTGGTGACCGTCAACCTGTTCACCACCATCACCAACGCCAACTTCGATCGGGAAGCCATCGTCAGCCGGATCAGGGAAACCCTGAAAGTGAAGGCCGACCTGCTGACGCAGAGGGGAGATACCCATGGCCTGCCGGAAGCGGCTCTGTGGAACGGCACGGAAGCAGGATTCGATGAGAAAGCCAGGACTGTGGGCGTGCTGGCTGCCCAAGACGAAGACATCCGTTCCCTGCGGGAACTGATTACCTATGGTCTGAAAGGGCTGGCTGCCTACAGCAGACATGCCAATGTCCTGGCCCAGGATGACGAAGAAGTGGATGCCTTCATCCAGCGTGCTCTGGCTGCTACCCTGGATGATACCAGGTCCGTGGATGATCTGGTTGCCCTGACCCTGGAAACCGGCAAATACGGCGTACAGGGCATGGCTCTGCTGGATAAGGCCAATACCACGGCGTATGGCAACCCTGAAATCACCACTGTGGATATCGGCGTGCGCAAAAATCCGGGCATCCTGATTTCCGGCCACGACCTGAAAGACCTGGAAATGCTGCTGGATCAGACCCAGGGTACCGGCGTGGATGTCTACACCCATTCCGAAATGCTGCCGGCCCATTACTATCCTTTCTTCAAGAAATACAGGAACTTCGCCGGCAACTATGGGAATGCCTGGTGGAAACAGAAGGAAGAATTCGAAAGCTTTCACGGGCCGATCCTGATGACCACCAACTGTATCGTCCCTCCGAAAGACAGCTATAGGGGCCGTCTGTGGACCACCGGTGCTGCCGGTTATCCTGGCTGCAGCCATGTGGAAGCGGACGAAAACGGCCACAAGGATTTCAGCGCCCTGATCGAACAGGCCAGGAACTGTCCGGCTCCTGCCGAAATCGAAACCGGGACCATCGTGGGTGGTTTTGCCCATGCACAGGTCTTTGCCCTGGCTGACAAGGTGGTTGATGCTGTGAAATCCGGTGCCATCCGGAAGTTTGTGGTCATGGCCGGCTGTGACGGCCGTATGAAGAGCCGCGGATACTATACCGAATTCGCCAAGGCTCTGCCCAGGGATACCGTCATCCTGACTGCCGGCTGCGCCAAATACAAATACAACAAGCTGAATCTGGGGGACATCGGCGGAATTCCCCGTGTCCTGGATGCCGGTCAGTGCAATGACTCCTATTCCCTGGTCCTGATTGCCCTGAAGCTGAAGGAAATCTTCGGTTTGAAGGATATCAACGATCTGCCCCTGGTCTTCAACATTGCCTGGTACGAGCAGAAGGCTGTCATCGTCCTGCTGGCCCTGCTGTATCTGGGCGTGAAGGACATTCATCTGGGACCCACCCTGCCGGCTTTCCTGAGCCCCAACGTGGCCGGCGTACTGGTAAAGGAATTCGGCATCGCCGGGATCGGCACTGTGGAAGACGACATCAAACAGTTCTTCGGTTCCTGTGATAACCGAACCGCATGATAAAAACTGGATAAAAAAATGGAGTGTGAAAAAATGCTTTTTCACACTCCATTTTTGTCGTCTGGAATCAGTCTTCCACCACTTCCTGGATCCATTCCCCCATGGTCCGGATCAGCGCCAGACGGGCGTTGTCCAGGCCGTGGTTGGTATCCAGCAGAACTTTTTTGTGATGGCTCCGGGTGGGCAGGGCTTCCAGCTCCTTCCACAGGGGTTCGATCATCCAGTGGGGAGGAGCCACCGTATCCCGGCGTCCGCCGATCAGCAGCAAGTTCCGGTCCTGGAACCGGTGGGCATTGGCGGTAAAGCTCCACTGGCTGGCATGCTGTATACTGTCCTGCCACAGATCCTCGAAACGTCCCACGTGGAGCACGGAAGCAGCTTCCTGAAAACAGGATTTCAGGTCCTGGTGGGGGATGTGTTCCAGTCCGGCCTGGTGGTCATAGGGACAGAAAGCGATGACGCCCCGCAGGAAGGGCAGGCGGCGGGCAGCATTCAGCACTGTATTGCCTCCGTTGGAATGGCCGGCCAGGAAGATGTTTTTCGTGTCGATGTCATAGGCTTTGGCCACCTCTTCCCGGGCCCAGTGGGCCAGGGCAACGGCGTCTCCGATGCAGTGGGAGAAGGAGTAGATCCCTTCGCTGCCCCAGGCACCCCGGTGGTAGGGCCGGATCACCACGCAGCCCATGCGGCGCAGGCACTGGGCCACATCATCATTGTTGTTGGTGCCGGGGATGCCATGGCACAAGATCACTGTGGGATGGGGCCCTTCATAGACTCCGGCAGGCAGGTAGATTTCACCCAGGATCCTGTCGCCGTCGATGGGCAGGTCCAGTTCCAGGGAATCGGGCAGCGCAGCATGATTCAGTTCTGGTTCTTCCAGCAGATAGCGGGCATCAATTTTCATGGACGAAGGTTTCCTTTCCGTTCATATTTCCGTTGAGATTCTTCTTATACCAGTCTTTGCCGTAGAAAATACGGCTGATCATCATGGATACCACGGTGTCACCGCAGGAGTTCAGCAGGGTGCACCCGGGGTCGAACAGTTCGATGACCATCAGTAGGATGGGAAAGGCGCTTTCCGGCAGGTGGAACACAGAAACAATCATTGTTTCACCGGCAGCACCGCCGCCGGGTACGGAGGAGGTGGCAACGGATGCGCATACGCCCAGGAACAGGGCCAGGATGAAATCGAAGCCTGCCAGAGGATGTCCGAACAGAGCAGTGGCCAGCACTTCAGAGTACACCACGGCGATGCAGGCACCATCCATATGGCAGGTGGCCCCCATGGAAACTACTACCGAAGAGATTTCCCGGGGTACGCCCAGCTTGTCGCAGGCTTCCATCTGCAGGGGGATGGTGGCGGCGGAGGAGCGGGTGCCCAGGGCGGTCAGGGCCGGAGCCAGGATCAGCCTGAAATAATTCCGGATGCCCCAGGAACCGGCTGCCAGCCAGGCATAGAAACCCAGGAATACGAAAAAGTACACGAATACCACCGCATAGAATACGGCCATGGCACTGCCGTAAGTCTTCAGCAGATCCACCCCGTAGGTACCAGTCAGATCGGCGAAGTAGGCACCCAGGCCGATAGGGGCGGCTTTCATGAGTACGGCCACCATCTTGTAGCAGACCAGGCTCATAGCGTTCATCCAATCCACGACCGGTTTGGCCGGTTCACCGATCATGGAAACGCAGATGCCGAAGAAGATGGTCAGGATGATCAGGGGCAGCACATGGAACCGGGAAATGAGCTGCGGCAGATCACCCACCGTCAGGGTGTTGACAATCTGGTCCGCAATGGTCACCGGCTTGCCGGCAGCGGTACTTGCTGTGGCTGTGGGTACACTGAAGGAGGTGGGCACTCCGGTGAAGTGGGTTACCAGCAGGATCAGGCAGCCGGAAATGACAGCCGTGATGATGAAGATGATCAAGGTGTAGCCGATCATTTTCCCCACCTTGCCCGTATCTTTCGTGTTGGCGATGGAACCGGCGATGGAGAAGAAAATCAGCGGAACGATGAGGCAGAATAATAAGTTCAGGAAAATCTGGCCGATGGGCTTCAGAAATGCGGCTTTGGGCCCCAGCTGCAGTCCCAGGATGGCGCCCAGGACGCAGAACGTGATCAGGATGATGGGATCCCGGTAGTTGGCCAGTGTGGACCGGGATTTGCCGTTTGCGGCTGTCATACAAACTCCCCCTTGTGAAAAAAATATGAAGATATGAGCAAATTATAGAACTTTACTAGGATAAATTCAAGAATCTGTGAGAGATTGTACCATCTGGGTTCTTTGCCATCTGTATTCCTGGAAACAGAGAAAAAAATAAGAAACTATTTACGTTAACCTTGTAACAAAAAGAGTTGAACGAAAATAAAAAATCTGATACTCTATAATCATTATGAAAGAAAACATGGATGGTTACATCAGGGGCCTGGGGGCGTTCCAGGGTCCCGCCTATGACAACAGCTATATTGGTCGGCTCCATTACCGGCGGAGCCGTCCGGCAGGACCGGACACCCGGTTCACGGCCCGGTGCCTGCGGCAGCGGAAGAACTATCAGCAGCTGCTGGTGGAAGGCTGGGAGCAGGGGAACCGGGTGGGATGGCTCCAGGCGGAGCTGCTCTTTTTTGACCAGAAGGTAAACCATGGTAAAGAAATAGGTTTACAAAAACAGGCGGAGAGCAGTCTGGAAGGCTTCCGGCCCTGGCGCTGCTTTTCGGCAGAAGAGCTGCAGGCCTTTGCCCGGGCCACCGGTGACACCAATCCCATCCACCTGGGAGAAGAGCCGGTGGTCCAGGGGCTGTTATTGTGGCGGAGCCTGTTCGAGAAGCTGGGAGAGCCGGAACGGTTCCATATGGCTTTCCATGTTCCCGTCCATGCGGGAGAAACCATCTGTATCAGGGAGGAAGAAATCAATGAGCGAAATGAGAGAGAATTTGCATCCATCTGCGGCCGCAGTGACCGGCCAGCGGGAACAGGTACGGGTGATGACGGCCAGCGCCGTCTGTGTCGCGCTGCTGGCCGTTTCGGCGTATATTTCTTTTCCGCTGCCTTTTACACCGGCCATGGTGACCGCACTGACCATCATGGTGAATCTGGTGGCCTTTCTCATGAAACCAAAGCAGGCCGGGATCATCCTGGGCATCTACCTGCTGCTGGGGGCTGTAGGGGTGCCGGTGTTCGTGGGCGGTACCTCGGGGATGATCAAACTGATCGGGCCCACCGGGGGCTTTAACCTGGGCTTTCTGGCGGCGGCCGTTGCCATGAGTGCTGTGAGGGGTAATACCCGATCCTTCCGGAAACTGGTAGCCATCGGCATTTGCGTGGGCATGCCCATCATCTATATCGGCGGCTGCATCAGCATGTATGCTGTCGCCAAAGTGGGCGTGTGGAAGACTCTGGTCATGGCCGTATTCCCCTTCCTGATCGGGGATACCCTGAAGGTGGTACTGGCTGCTTTCCTGGCCAACCGGATGCAGCGCTATGGCTTCTGAGCAAAATGACCGGGAGGTCTACCTGGTGGGCGGACTGCGCACCCATCTGGGCCTGGTGAATGGCATATTCAAAGAAATTCCGCCGGAGCGACTGGGCGCTGCCCTGCTCCGGCAGTTTTGCATCCGGGTGCCCCAGGCCCGGCAGGCCCAGCTGATCATTGGCGGCAATGCGGTGGGCAGCGGGGGCAACCTGACCCGGCTGCTGGCCCTGGAAGCGGGGATCCCGGCAGCTGTGCCTGCGCTTACCGTGGATATGCAGTGTGCTTCGGCCCTGGCGGCTCTTTCCCTGGGGTATGGACAGATCCGCAGCGGTCTGCTGGAAGTGGTGCTGGCAGGCGGCGTGGAATCGTCTTCCATGCAGCCCCGCCGGGTGTACCAGCCCTGGGATGAACGGTATACGCCGGAAGGTTTTATGACGGCCCAGTTCTCACCGGATACCAATAGTTCCCGGGCTATGCTGGAAGGGGCGGAGCGGACGGCCCAGGTATATCAGGTGTCCCGGGCAGAGATGGACCGGTGGGCGGTACGCAGCCATCGGAAGGCAGCAGAGGCATGGAAAAGCGGTGCGCTGGATCCCTATGTGGTGAGCCTATTCGGCAGCACCCGGGACGAAAGCATCCGGAACCGGATGAACGAAAAACTGGCCCGGCGGATGCCTGCCCTGTTCCGGCCGGAAGAGGTGGAAGGGCTGCTGACTCCGGAAGAACGACGAAAAGCCGGAGACGGTACGCCTACCCTGACGGCGGCCAATGCCTGCCTGACCCAGGATGGGGCGGCGTTCCTGCTGCTGTGTTCCGGATGGCAGCTGGAACAGTGGAAACGGGAAGGCCGGACCGTTCAACCCCTTGCCAGGATCGGCCATGTGACCACATCCGGGGCAGATCCCCGGTTCAGCCCGCTGGGCGCTCTGGAAGTGGGGGAGAAGGCCCTGCGGGAAGCAGGGCTTGCCTATGGAGATGTAGATGACTTCGAATACAATGAAGCCTTTGCCGTGATTTCAGCCCTGTTTGCCCGGCAGCATCCGGACTGTGTGGAGCGTTACCTGCCTCTGGGAGGGGCACTGGCCTATGGGCATCCTTACGGCTGCAGCGGTGCCGTACTGGTGCTCCACGCCCTGGCAGCTTTGAAGCAGAAGGGCGGCAAACGGGCCTTGTGCGCCATCGCCGGGGCTGGGGGGACAGGAGCCGCAGTGATCTTGGAAACGATAGGAGAATGAAAATGGATTACGCACAATGGGTGGAGCATTGGGCTGGGATGCAGCCGTTGAAACCTTTTTTCATTGAGAAAGATTGCCGCTATACCTATGCGGCCGTCTGCCGGCAGATGAAAGCCTATGCCCGCAGGCTCCAGGGCCGCTCCCGCAGTACCCTCCTGATTGTGCGGCAGGATCCGGTGGAACAGCTCATCGCCTTTCTGGGGGCGGAAACGGCAGGCTGGGTACCGATCCTGGGACATCCGGATCTGTCTCCTGCAGCCGCGGATGAACTCTGCCGGGTGCGGCAGATCGGCTGGATCGATGACGGCAAACTGCGTCCCGGCTGCCTGTCAGCTCCAGTTCCTTCCCGCAGCGTATGCATGGGGGTGTTCAGTTCCGGTTCTACCGGCCTGCCCAAGCTGTATTATCGCACGTATGAAAGCTGGGCCGGGTTCATTCCGGAACAGAACAGAGCTTTTCAGATCAACGGGGACACCCTGGCTTTTGTGGAAGGCAGTATGAGTTTTACGGGCAATCTCAGTGTGTGGTCTTCGGTGGTCTATGCCGGCGGTACGCTGTTCATTGCCACCAGCCTCCACAGCCGTCTGTGGGCAGAGGCACTGGAACGCTACCCGGCCACGCTGATCTATCTGGTGCCGGTGAAACTGAAACTGCTGCTGGGACGTCTGCAGCATCCAAGCCGGACGGTACGGACCGTAATGGCCGGGTCCCAGCTGCTGGAAGGGCCGGCGGCCCGCCGGCTGAAGCATTTTTTTCCGGAAAGCCAGCTGTGGCTGTATTACGGGGCCAGTGAACTGGATTACATCACCTGGCTGACCTACGAAGAATTGCTGGCCCATCCGGGCAGCGTAGGGCGGCCCTGTCCGGGGGTCACTGTGAAATGCCGGGATGGGCTGATCTACGTGGATACTCCCTACCATGTGGAGGGACTGGCGCAGCCCTGCACCCTGGGGGATCGTGGATATTTCGATGAGGATGGGTATCTGATTTTCCAGGGAAGATCCGGACAGGTCATCAATAAAGGGGGTTTTACCCTGAGCTGCTGCCGGGTGGAACAGGCACTGCTCCAGACGGAGGGCATTGCCGATGCCTGTGTGGTGCCGGTCAGGGACGAAAAGCGGGGCGAGGACCTGGGAGCCGCTGTGGTTCTGGCCACAGGAGCCGCCCTGCAGCAGGTGCGCCGGGACCTGCGGGAACGTCTGCTCCCTGCAGAATTCCCGGGATACTGGAAAATTGTAGAAGAACTGCCGTTGTCGGCCGTGGGCAAGGTGGATCAGAGGAGAGTGGCCGCCCTGTTCAAAAGGCCATACGTATAAATAGATTTCAACTCATCATGTACGATATTCACTCCGTAGAGGCTTACCAAGACCGGCACAGCCGTGTTGCCCGGTGTAGAGGCTTACCAAGACCGGCATAGCCGTGTCGCCCGGTAAGCCTATTTGTGGTTTCCCGGACGGTCCCATTTGCGGGGTACCCCCTGTTTGCGATATACTATAGTAGCAAGTTTATACATGAAAGTAGGGATTTCCATGAAAAATTCTAAAATCTTAACCCTGGCCGTCATGGCCTCTCTGCTGTCCGCTCCCTGTGCGTGGGCAGCCCAGAAGACGGAAGCAGTGACTACTAAGGCCGCTGCCCAAACGGAAACGGTATCCGATAAAAAAGCAAAACCGGCGAAAGCCGCCAAAGTCGAAAAGAAAGCCAAAGCTGTAAAAGCTGCGACTGCGGAAAAACAGGAAAAAGCTGCTGGGGAAACCACTACAGCCAGCGAACCCCTGCCGGCAGAAAATTATACGGCTGCCAAACTGGTGAGCGGCGAAGGAAAAACCTCCCTGGCCGACAGCTATGCATCCCTGAAACCGGACGAAAACGCCCTGCTGGTGAAGAATGGTGCTGATGTGACGCTGGCTCACGGGGGCATTACCAAGAGCGGTGCCACCACCGACGTGCTGGGCAGCAAGTTCCACGGCCAGAATGCCGCTGTGCTGGCGGCGGACGGTGCCCTCTCCATGGACGGCTGTACCATCCGTACGGAAGCTGACGGGGCCAATGCCGTGTTTGCCACCGGCAGCAAGGGAACCATCAAACTCCACGATTCCAACATCCGTACCACCGGGACCAATTCCCGGGGCCTGGATGCCACGGAAGGGGGCAGCATCACCGCTGACAACATCAACGTAGGGACCACCGGCGTGCGGTCCGCAGCTCTGGCTACGGAACCGGAAGGGGCCAGTGTCACTGTCAGCAAGAGTACCATCAATACTTCCGGGGAAGGCAGCCCGCTGATCTATTCCAAGGGAGACATCAAACTGAGCGAAGCCAAGGGTGCTGCGGCTGCCAGTGAAATCGCCGTAGTGGAAGGCAACAACGCCATCCATCTGGAATATGTGGACCTGAGCGGCAACGGGACCCATGGGGTGATGCTGTACCAGAACAAGACCCGGGAAGACGGTCAGCAGAAGGGCCGGTTCTCTGCCAAACAATCCGCCCTGCGCAGCCTGAAGGAAGGGCCTCTGTTCTATGTGACCAACACGGCAGCCCGGATCTATTCCGAACTGACCACCATGCAGTACCTGGGCGGCGAACTGATCCGGGTGGAAGGCGGCCAGATCGGGGATATGGCCAACAACGGCGGTGACCTGACCTTTATGGCCAACAACCAGGGCCTGTACGGCAACGTATCCGTGGACGGGGCCAGCACCATCCTGATGGATCTGCAGAACGGCAGCCACTGGTCCGGCGCCATCAATACGGACAACAAAGCGAAGAAGGCTGATGTGAATCTGGATGCCTCTTCCAGCTGGTCCGTGACGGCTGACTGCTACCTGAACGTCTTCACCGACGGCAATCCGTCCCTGACCAACCTGAAGGGCAACGGCCATACCATTTATTACAATGCAGCCGATACTGCCAACAGCTGGCTGGGCGGCAAGACCTATGAACTGCAGAACGGCGGGTATTTGAAGCCGAATCAATAATAAGAAGTCAGAGCGCCACGCTGTGGCCTTTGAGATGTCAGATGTCAGCTTGCCGGCAGAAGGTCGAAAAGACGATTTTCCTGCAACAGGCTGGATTCTGGCATCTTTGAGTCCGTCAGGGCGGTCTGACATCTTCTTTTGCAATGAGGTGATCCCTGATGAGAAATATGCGAAAAGTACTGGCAGTGCTTCTGGCGGCGCTTTCTTTGGCACCTGCCGCCCTGGCGGCGGATCCGGTGGCTGTGCTGCCGGCTCCTGCGGGCAAACCGGTGGCTGCGTCCACGGTGACCAAGGAGGATAAGGAACGGGCGGAACTGCGGACCAAAACGTACCGGGCCCTGCTGGATCTGTACAAACGGAATCCCAAATCCCGCAAGGCCATCCAGGATGCTTTCGGCTATGCGGTGTTCGTGGATACCAGCTACAGCGCCGGTTTCCTGGGCGGGGGCCACGGCCGGGGCCGGGCCATCAACCAGCACAGCGGCCGGGAAGTATTCATGAAAATGGGAGAGATGAAAGTAGGGCTGGGCCTGGGCGTGCGCCAGTCCAACATCATCTTCGTATTCGGCAATGAAGATGCGTTCAATTCCTTCATCACCAAGGGCTGGAGCTTCGGCGGCCAGGCGGTGGCATCTGCGGAAGACGGGGTCCATGGCGACTCTCTGGAAGGCTCCTTCCAGGTCGCTCCGGGCATGTGGATGTATCAGGTGACCACTAAGGGCCTGGCGGCTGAACTGTCCGTGAAGGGTACCCGGTTCTACGTGGATAAGGACCTGAACGTGAACACGGTGGTCAACCCATAATGGAAAATTGCAATCAGGCAGAAAACGGCCGACTGACCCTGGAACCTGTGGCCTGGTACCGGGGCGACCTGCCGGATAAATTTGGCCTGCCCCGGCAGAGCGGGCTGGTGCCCCAGCTGCAGGGCCATGTGGAAATGGGAGAAGGATTCCGGCAGCCGGAGATGCTGCGGGGCCTGGAAGGCTTTTCCCACGTGTGGCTGGTCTGGGGCTTTTCCCGGAACCACACCTGGTCGTCTACGGTGCGGCCGCCCCGGCTGGGAGGCAATACCCGGCTGGGGGTATTCGCCACCCGGTCTCCCTTCCGGCCCAATCCCCTGGGGCTTTCCCTGGTGGAACTGGATCATATCGAATGGGAAGGGCCCCAGGGACCTGTCTTGTGGGTGAAAGGAGCCGACCTGATGGATGGCACGCCCATCTATGACATCAAGCCCTATGTGCCCTATGCGGATGCCCGTCCGGAAGCCCGCAGCGGCTTTGCCCAGGGTGCGGACCGGACCCTGGAGGTACAGGTGCCGGCCGAATTGCTGCAGAAACTTCCGGAAGAGAAACGGGCGGCACTGGCAGGGATCCTGAGCCAGGATCCCCGGCCCCATTACCAGAAGGATCCCCGGCGGATCTACGGCCTGACCTTTGATCGGTGGAACGTAAGATTCCGTGTGGAAGAGACTAAAGTACGGGTGCTTTCCATCGAACCTTTATAATTCCATAGAATTGAAATCACAAAATAGACTGAATAGAAACATAAAACGTTTTTATTCAGTTTTATTTTCAAATAAAGAGAGTTGTTGTATAATACGAACCATATCATGTATATACTGCTATGTACCGAAAAATTTGCAGCAAAGGGTGATTTGATATGAACCGTATATACAAAGTAATTTTCAATCGGAATCGGCATCTGGTCCAGGTAGTACCAGAATATGCACACAGCAACGGGAAAGAAGTTTCAGCATCCCGGCATAATAGGGCTCGTGGCCTGGCACGGGCTCTTTTGTCGTTCCTGATGGCCATGCTGATCGCCTTGCCCGGCTATGCGGCGGAGGAGGACGGGACGGCTACCCCCCCCCCCCGACACATTCTGATACCTATATCAGTGCCAGCAATAGCACAGAAGACAATGTGAAGGCACTGGATGCCCAGGTGGCCAGGAATGCGGCAGACATCAGCACCAACAAGACCGATATTGCCAGCAACAAGAAGGTTATCGATACCAATACGAAGAACATCGAGAAAAATACAGAAGACATTGCAACGAATACAAAGAACATCACCAGCAACAAGACGGCCATCGATGCCAATACGGAGAGCATCAAGAAAAATACGGACGATATTGCAGCGAATACAAAGAACATCGCCAGCAACAAGACGGCCATCGATGCCAATACGAAGGACATCGAGACGAATAGAACCAGTATTGCAAAAAATACAGAAAATATATCTGCCAATACTTCCGATATCGCCGGCCTAAAAGATCTGTCCAACATCACGGATGCCGGGAAGACCGCACTCAAAGAACTGTCCAAGGATGCCGTACAGGTGAAAGCCGGAGACCGGGTTAAGGTGGACTCTGCAGAGGATGCTGCCACCGGCCGGTTGACCTATACCATCAGCGTCAAGAATAACGGCACGATTTCGATGGGGAACACGGATCTGGTTTCCGGCGGCACGATGTATACGGAATTGCGGCCCGGCTCTACGGGCCATTACATCATCAGCAGCAACACCACAGCAGAGAACCTGCTGGCCCTGGACAGCAACCTGTACAAGGCCCTGACCGCCCTGGATATGGAGACCACGTCGGACAGCAAAGCCTATGTGTCCAAACTGAGCAAATATTTCAAGGTCAATCCGGAAATTACCACTGATGAGGATGGGACCAGGCACTATGCTGACGATGCGTCCGTGAACGGCACCAATTCCATTGCCATCGGACCCGGTGCCAAAGTGGATACGGCTGCTGCGGCCACGGCTCTGGGCAATGGGGCCACAGTGAACAGGACGGCCACCGGCGGTCTGGCCATCGGCAGCGGGGCTGCCACGGGTTCGGCTGAAGCCACCGTGACAAAAGAGGATCACACCACCATTACCGTAGCGGCGGCCGGCGGCGTTAATAGTGTAGCCATCGGCACCAATGCCAAAAATGCCGGCAATGCATCCATTGTGCTGGGCAACGGTGCATCTGTGACCAATGATGTGGATTCCAGCAGCAGTCAGGCAGTGGTCAAGTCCGATGATATTGCCATTGGTACGGAGGCTTCGACTGATGCTTCCGATTTTTCCACCGCCATCGGTAAAGAAGCCAAAGTCTCTGAGAGTAGGGATGCCGTAGCCATCGGGAGTGCTGCCGAGGTCGTTTCTTCCGATGATGCCCTGGTACTGGGCAAGGGAGCCAGCGCTAAAAGTGCCGCCGATTCCATTGCCCTGGGGACCAGTGCCGCAGCTGCGTCGGCTGATACCATTGCCATGGGCAGCAGTGCCAGGGCGGAGGGTGCCGGTTCCGTGGTTATCGGCAAAGGAGCCAAGACTACCCTGGAAGGCGGCACCGCCATCGGCAGTTTCAGTACGGCGTCCGGCCGTTCTACGGCCATCGGCCAGAGTGCGACGGCCAATAACGATGACGCCCTGGCTATCGGCAATGGGGCTGTGGCCAATGCGGACCGTTCCATTTCCCTGGGCTACCATGCAGGCGAAGGTACCAAGGAAGGTAAGGGGGAAGAACAGAACGCCGGTTCCCTGATTGCCATCGGCACGAAAGCCGGCAAGGATGTGGCCGGCAAGCAGAATATCGCCATCGGTTCCGGTGCCGGCAATATGGTCAAGAGCAATTTTAACGTGGCCATCGGTTCTGATGCCGGGTGGAACATCAATTCTGCCAGTGATGATGCTGACCAGAACGGCAATAACGTATCCATTGGCCGCATGGCCAATTACAATCGGGAGCTGACCAGCATTATGGATTCCACCGCCATTGGCCATCTGACCAATGCCGCGAACTATGCGGTCGCTCTGGGAAGCAGAGCCAAGGCTACGGGCAGCAACTCCATAGCCTTGGGATATACGGCGCAGGCGGCGGATTCGGATTCTGTCTCCCTGGGCCATAATGCCTCAGCCGAAGGCGGCAATGTGGCCATTGGTGCCGGTTCTGCGGCTCCTGCTGTTTCCACGCTGGGGACGGTGCAGGGTGAATATGTTTATGAAGCGACGACAAACAAGCAATATCAATCCGCATTTACATCTAAACCATTGCTGGCTACGTCTACCTATATTTCTGTAGGTCATGTTAGAGCGGATCATATTGTTACTCGCCGTATTTCGAATGTGGCTGATGGGGTCTTTGATTCTGATGCGGCGACCGTGGCCCAGCTGAAATCTTTGAATGAACTGCTCCAGGCCACGGATACGAAGGCGAATTTGACGGAAGAGTATTTTAACCAGAAATTTGCGGATCTGCATAACAGCATTGAATCGGTGAAATCCCCCCACTACTTTTCTATCAGCGATTCCAGTGATAATCGGACAGAGAACTATGAAAACAATGGCGCTACGGCAAAAAAAGCTGATGCCATGGCCATCGGGCCGAATGCCAATGCCACGAATAGAAAAAGCCTGGCCGTCGGCAACAATGTGTATGCGGATGGCGAGCGCAGCATTGCCATCGGCACAGCGGACAATCCAACGACGGATTCGACGACTGGTACTGTAATGAAACACAGCACGTCGGCGGAAGGGGAAAACAGCATCGCTGTCGGCACTTCTACGACGGCCCAGTCCGACAACTCCATCGCCATCGGTACCCGTGCCCAGACCTATACAACGGATACGACTGAACATCTTACAGGTGCCAAAGCGGTGGCCATCGGTTACAACGCAACGACGGCTGGTGATGAATCTATAGCGCTCGGCAGTCAGGCAACCGTGAAATCTCACTATGGTACAGCGATTGGATCAAATGCACTGGCTAAAGGCGAGGCTGCCGTGGCTCTGGGCCAAAATAGCAGAGCCGATGGGGGCAATGCGATGGCTGTGGGCCAGGAGAACAGCATTACAGGACAAAGCACCTATGGCCTGGGCAGCAGCAACACCGTCGGCGTCGGCGGAGGATCCATCACCAAAAGCGGTATTTCGGGTTCCGGAAACCAGGTGACGACTGCTTCAGATCCCAACGTGACCCATCCCATTTCAGGGATTTATCTGACGGGCAACAGCAACAAACTGGACCAGGAAGTCGCCCACAACCAGGTATCGGATATCACGGTCACGGGCAGCGATAATGCCATTGCTGCCGGCATGGGCGGCACCTCCAGCCATGCCAATATCCTGAACCGGATTGCTGTTCTGGGTTCCGGAAACAAGGTGCAGGGCAAAGGTTCGGACAATGGTATGGACAGCAAGATCCAGAATGTCACCATCCTTGGCTATGGAAACACAGTGGATGCCAATACGGATACGAAAGTGGATTTTTCCAACACCCAGATCCTGGGCAACAACGTGACGGCCACCCTGGGCAATTCCGTATACCTGGGCAACGGAGCAGCCTATATAGGCCAGACGAAGGCGTCCAGCGATGCCATCACTTCGGCCAGGGACGCCGCTGCTGCGGCAGCTGAAGCATCGGCGGAATATGCGGCAGCCACCACGGATGAGAAAAAGGCCCAGATCAGGGCCCAGTATGAAGCCCGGTACCTGTACAAGCTCAATATCCAGGCCATGGAGGCAAACGGCACGACAGCCGGTACCCAGAGCTATAATATGGACGAAACCTATGGGGACGGCACCAGCTACGCCTATGCCGGTGCCAGCCCGACGGGCGTCGTTACGGTGGGCAGCGTGGGCGGTGAACGGCGGATCCAGAATGTGGCTGCCGGCCTGGTGAGTGCCCACAGCACCGATGCGGTCAACGGCTCCCAGCTCTATGCGCTGACCCGGCAGCTGCGTTTCGGCGGCGACAATTCCAGCTTCGGTACGCATAGCAGCGACGATCAAAATGTCATCGCCCGGGGTTCGGACCAGCCCCTGGCCATTACCGGCGGAGCAGGCGTCACGACGACCACGACAAATGGCGTGACGACGATTACCGTGGACAGCACGAAGCTGACGGACAAGAACATCGGTGTCATTGCTGATACGAAAGACAACGCCCTGAATGTGAAACTGGCCAGCGATTTGACCGGTCTGCATACGGTCCAGCTGGGTACGGGCAGCGGTACGGACTACAAAGAAACCATCAGGCTGGACGGCACGGGTGATAAGGGCGGCAGCATGGTCTTGAAGGATACCAAGGGTGCCCTGCAGAACACTGTTGATGCCACCGGCATGACCCTGACCAGCGGTGCGAAATTCACCAGCAGTGGCATTTCTGCCGGTAATCAGCAGATCAAGGATGTAAAGGCAGGCAAGGAGGATACGGATGCCGTCAACATGGGCCAGCTGAAGGCTCTTTCTTCCAAAGTGGAGAATGCGTCCTGGACCATCGAAGATGATGACCACAAGGACAATGCCCAGCAGGTGAAAAACGGGGATACGGTTTCTCTCAAGGCCGGTAAAAATCTCCTGCTTTCTCAAGATGGGAAAAAGTTTACGTACAGTCTGGATTCCACACTGACCGATATGAACAGCATTACGGCGGTGGATGGTAAGATGAACACTTCCGTCCTGAACGGGGAAGGGCTGAAAGTCACGGACAAAGAGCACAATGCCCTGACCCAGCATGCCACGGAAGTGCGGCTCCATGACGGCAAGAAGGCAGAAGACGATACGAGGACCGATGTGGTCCTGGGCAACCAGGGCCTGCAGAACGGCGGCCATACCATTACAGGCGTTGCCGACGGCAGGGTGGATGCCAATTCTCAGGAAGCCGTCAATGGCAGTCAGCTCTATGCTTTGCAGCAGAAAGTGGGCAGCGGCTGGAAGCTCACAGGCAATGATCCATCCAGCACCATCAGCATCGGGGCGGATAAGACTGTTTCCTTCAAAAATGGCAGGAACAGTATTGTAACCGTAGAGGGCTCCGATTCCGGTGCTACGGTGGAAGTCGATCTGGCTCCTCATGTCAACATTTCCACCATTCGTCTGGGTGGTAACCAGGGTGCTGACGGCGCCTGGACCGGCGGTATCTATATCGGAAGCCAGGCGGGCGGCGGTGCCAATCCGGACACGGGCAATTACATCACCGGCCTTTCCAATACGAAGTGGGATAATTCCCATGTAGTGAGCGGTCGGGCGGCTACGGAAGACCAGCTGCAGGCGGCCATTTCCCAGGTCACGACGGCGGCCAGCAACAATGACCTCCATGTGAAGGGCGGTGACTACAACATTACGACCACTACGGACGGGAATGGCCAGAAACACAATGACGTGACCCTGGGCGTCGTGGATGGGAAAGGTAATACGAAAGAAACTGTGGTCATCCATGATGTGGCCAAGGCTTCTGACCTGGGTGATACGGGAAAACTGGATCAGGATATCCGGAACAAGAATGGCACCACTTCTGTAGTGGATGCGGTGAACAACCTGAATGACAAAGTGGGCGATAACCAGTATCTGGATGTGAAAGGTACGGAAATCGGGAACGGCGACAGCTCCACGACGGCGATCGGGAAACTGAACAACCGCATGAATGACATCTACAATGACATCTCTTCCAAGGCTGCGGCACATACGACGGTTTCCAAAGCCGACGATAATGTGACCCTGGAAACCTCGACCGATCCTTCCAACGGCAGAACCGACTACAAGATCGGGCTGAACAAGGACAACATCGACCTGGGGAATGTAACCATCAAGGGCAACGAAGGCTCCATTACGGCGAAATCCGTGACGGCTGATAATTTCACTTCCGGCAGTACGGTGGTGGACAAGGACGGCGTGAAAGTCGGCGACAAGTCGGCTCTCACCGGCGATACCCTGAAAGTGGATGGCAAGACCTACATTTCCGGTGACGGCATCAACGCCAACGACCAGAAAATCACCAACGTGGCGGCCGGCAGTGCGGATACCGATGGGGTGAACGTAAAACAGATGAAAGACCTGGCGGCCCGGCAGGATGCAGCCATCGACCAGAATGCCCGGAACATCAGCACCCTGGGCCGGGAAGTGGACAAACTGGATTCCCGGATCGACCGGGTGGGCGCCGGGGCAGCAGCTCTGGCTGCCCTGAACCCCGGCCAGTATGATCCCAACGACAAGGTGGACTTCTCCGCCGGGTACGGCAATTACCGGGGCGCCAGTGCGGCGGCCGTGGGCATGTACTACCATCCGGATGAACGGACCATCATGTCCCTGGGCGTGGCCCTGGGCGGGGGTGAGAACATGGTGAATGCCGGGGTGACCTGGAAGCTGGGACGGCGGACGCCGGTTCGGCTCCAGGCCGTACCGGTGGCAGGTGCGGTTTCTTCCACGCCGGCCATTCCGGTGAAGACGACAGCCCCTGCAGCGGCCCAGCCTGCAGGACAGCCGGAAGTACGGCCGGTGGCAGTGCATCCTGCGGCCATCCAGCAGACGGCAGCACGGCCAGAGGTGACAAACCTGCAGAATGCGTCAGCTGCCAACGCCCAGCTCATGGACCTGCTGACCCGGCAGACGGCCATCCTGGAAAAGCTGGCGGAACAGAAGGCGGTTCCGGCGGCTCCTGTGGTGAAGGGGGATGACCTGTTCCCGGATGTGCCGGAAAATCACTGGGCCTACAGTTTCGTGAACAAACTGGCTCAGGCCGGTGTGCTGAAAGGGACACCGGAAGCCGGAGCAGCGGCGAACCCGCTCCTGACCCGGAACGATTTTGCCCAGATCCTGTACGTGGCCCTGAAAAACGGGGTCACTACCAATCCGGCCCTGAACCAGGACGGCAGCCTGAACCGGCTGGCCAGCGAGTTCAAGGCGGAACTGAAGAACGTGAAGAAGTAAAAAAAGGAGGTGTGAAGAAATGAGAAATCATTTCTTCACACCCCTCTTTTTTTAGGTTCTTTGTCAAATGTTGGGGCGAATTTCAAATCATCCACCATTCATGGACGTGAGCATTTTTGCTTACGTCCATCTTTAATTTAGTTTTACCTTAGACAACAGTAATATCCTTCCTCGAAATCGTTTAAAGTTCTTG
>NZ_JBNMIU010000007.1:0-64330 GCF_050873445.1 Acidaminococcus sp.
CATGGATGATGATGGACCGTCTTTTCAGGCTCTAAAAAATATGCAAAAAAAATTATAAAAAGTGCTTGACGAAATCCCTCCTTTGCCGTATAATCTTACTTGTGTTCGGGGCGTAGCGCAGTTTGGTAGCGCGCTTCCTTGGGGTGGAAGAGGTCGTGAGTTCGAATCCCGCCGCTCCGACCATTTAATTGAACTGGACGCCACAAAGGTAACTTTGTGGCGTTTTTTCATGCTTGAAATGCTATAATATAGAATGAAAGAATTTGTGGAATCAACCCGATTTTGTTTCAGGAGGAGAGCCTTGCATGTCTGAGCTGCAGGAAAAAATTGCGAAAAGAAGAACCTTTGCCATTATTTCTCATCCGGATGCCGGTAAAACGACACTGACTGAGAAATTATTGTTATATGGGGGCGCCATCCATCTGGCCGGCTCCGTCAAATCCAGAAAAGCCAACAAGCATGCGGTTTCCGACTGGATGGAAATCGAAAAACAGAGAGGGATTTCTGTGACCTCTTCCGTGCTGCAGTTCGACTACGAAGGGTTCCGGGTGAATATTCTGGATACCCCCGGGCATCAGGACTTTTCGGAAGATACCTACCGGACCCTGATTGCCGCTGACAGTGCCGTTATGCTGATCGATGCCGCCAAGGGCGTGGAACCCCAGACCAAGAAACTGTTCTGGGTCTGTCATCGCCGCAAGCTGCCCATCTTTACCTTTGTGAACAAACTGGACCGGTACGGCCGGGCTCCCATGGACCTGATGGATGAAATCGAAAAAGTGCTGCACATCAACGCCTTTCCCATCAACTGGCCCATCGGCGTGGACGGCCACTACATTGGCGTGTACGACCGGCTGAAGAAGCAGGTGGAACTGTTCGACAACGACAGCAGCCACGGTTCCAGAATCCTGAAAAGCACGACCGGCAGTCTGGACGATCCGGCCATCCGGGAAGCAATCGGCGAAACCAATTTGAAGAACCTGATGGACGACATCGAGCTGCTGGATCTGGCAGGGGATGAATTTGATCTGGATCGGGTGGACGCCGGCGAGCTGACTCCCATGTTCTTCGGGTCTGCCATGACCAACTTCGGCGTGCGCAGCTTCCTGGAAAAATTCCTGGAACTGTCTCCGGAACCTCAGCCCCGGAAACTGAAGGACGGCGATGAGGTGAAGCCTACTGATGAGGATTTCACCGCCTTTATCTTCAAGATCCAGGCCAACATGAACCCGGCACATCGGGACCGGATTTCCTTCATGCGCATCTGTTCCGGTGTGTTCGAAAAAGGGATGACCGTGTGGCATGTGCAGGGACAGAAACCGGTGAAACTGGCTCAGCCCCAGCAGTTTATGGCCCAGGAACGGACTACGGTGGAGAAGGCTTATCCCGGTGACATCATTGGGGTGTTCGATCCGGGCATCTTTTCCATCGGCGATACCCTGTGCAACGAGAAACATCCGGTGCAGTTCGAGGATTTCCCCATTTTTCCGCCGGAAATCTTCGCCAAGGTGCAGCCCAAGGATTCCATGAAGCGGAAACAGTTTGAAAAGGGCATTGTCCAGCTGGCCCAGGAAGGTGCCATCCAGGTATTCAAACAGAAAAACATCGGCATGGAAAGCTTCGTGGTAGGCGTGGTCGGCCAACTGCAGCTGGAAGTACTGGAATACCGTCTGCTGAACGAATACAACGCAAAACTGGTGATGCAGCAGCTTCCCTATACGGTGGCCCGCTGGGTGTACGCCGACGATCCGGAACTGATCCGGAACATGAAGGGCCTGGACAACGGCATGCTGGTGTACGACAAACTGAGCCGGCCGGTGATCTTGGTGTCCAACGAATGGAACCTGAACTGGATCCTGGAACGGAACCCGGGCATCAACTTTACCCAGGTCCCCAGTGAAGCCAGAGCAATCTAAGAGGTAACAGAAATAGAATGGATATCAACAATAAACCTGTTATGGACATCCTGGGGGTGCCGGTCACTCCCTTTTCCATGGATGAGGCCGTAGCCTGGCTCATGGAACGGGTGGCACAGGACATCACCACCCAGGTGGTGACGGCCAATGCGGAAATCATCATGATGGCCCAGGAACTGCCGGCTTATCGGGCCTTGTTGAACAGGACCGACCTGATCCTGGCCGACGGGGCCGGTACCGTATGGGCCGGCCGGAAGCTGGGGTACCAGGTACCTGAACGGGTAGCCGGCTTTGACCTGTTTCTGCACCTGATGCAGTACGGCGCCAGCCATGATACGACCTTTTTCCTGTTCGGGGCGGCCCCGGGTATTGCAGAAGCGGCCCGGAAGAAAGCCGAAGAGCTGTATCCCGGTGTGAAAATCGCAGGCACCCGGAACGGGTATTTCAATAAAGAGGACGAACCGGAGATCATCCGGCAGATCAATGACAGCGGTGCGGATGTACTGTTTGCCGCCCTGGGAGCTCCCAAACAGGAATTCTGGCTGCAGGAACACCGAAATGAATTGAAACCGGCTCTGCGGGTGGGGTTGGGCGGCAGCTTCGATGTGCTGGCCGGCAAAATGGAACGGGCTCCGAAATGGATGCAGGAAGCGTCCCTGGAATGGCTGTTCCGCCTGTACAAGCAGCCCAGCCGCCTGGGCCGCATGATGGCTCTGCCCAAGTTTGTGATCAAAGTGATGGAGTATCGACACAAATCCTGAGTACGATATATACCGCAGGGGCCTGCCAGGACCGGTGAAGCCGTGTCTCCCGGCAAGCCTGCAGCCGTAGTTTCTATCTTTTAACTTTCAACCAAATAGGGTATAATAAAACGATGGGTGGAGGTGAAGTTGTGTTCAAATATAACTATACAATTCTTAAAGAAGGCTATCCTTTCATCATCATCACAGCCGTGATTACCCTGCTGGTTGGGTATCTGGCCGGCCCGGTCTTTGCCGTGCTGCCCTTTGTGCTGATGGTTTATTTCTTTTATTTTTTCCGGCAGCGGGTCCTGGACGTGAAACAGGATCCCAGTCTGTTGTATTCCCCGGCAGATGGAACGGTCATGGGAGTGGAGGAATTCTTCGATTCAGAATTCCTTAATGAACCGGCCAAGAAAGTGACGATTTTCCTTTCTGTATTCAATGTACATTCCAACCGGGCACCTATGACTGGTCTGATCAAATACATGCGCTACACCTGTGGCGGCTATGAACCGGCCTACAAAGATTCGGCGCCCATTGTCAACGAGCGCATGGCCATCGGCCTGGATAATGGTCATAACCGGGTGCTGGTCATCCAGATCGCCGGCATCCTGGCCCGGCGGATTGTGTGCTGGACATCGCTGGGCAGCCGGATGCGGCAGGGTGAACCCTACGGCATGATCAAGTTCGGTTCCTGCACGGAACTGGTCATGCCCCAGTCAGTGGAAGTGTTGGTCCGCAAGGGCGATAAAGTCCAGGGCGGCATCAGTATTATCGGGAGGCAGAAAGCAGAATGAACTACAAACGCATGGTACCTAACAGCATCAGTGGATTGAGCCAGATCCTGGGCCTGATTTCCATTTTCCTTTCCATGGAGAAGGACTTCAACTGGGCAGCCATTTTCATCATCCTGGCCATCCTGGCGGATTCCTGCGACGGGCGGGCAGCCCGGGCTCTGGGGGTAAGCGGTCCCTTTGGGGTAGAAATGGATTCCCTGTGCGATGTATGTTCCTTCGGCATGGCTCCGGCGGTGCTGATCTACTGCTACAGTCTCCACCAGCTGGGAGTGGCCGGCATGATCATTTCCGGATTGTTTGCCTTCGGGGCGGCCATGCGGCTGGCACGGTTCAATGTGAACGTCTCTGCCATCCACGGTTATTTCCAGGGCATGCCGGCACCGGCCGGTGCCTGTGTGATCGTCACCTTTGTCCTGGGCGGCATGAAGATCAGCCCGGTGCTGACTTCGCTTCTGACCATTGCGGTGGCCATCCTCATGTACAGCGATGTGAAGTACCCTGATTTCAAAGGTCACGGCAATCCGCTTTTCCGGATTCCGGTCATCATTGCTTTCATCCTGGGAGCCCTGGTGCTCTACAGTGATGTGCACGCCTGGCCGTTTGTGATTATGTTCACCTATACCCTGTGCGGGGTGCTGAACGCCATCTATACGAAGGTGACAGGGAAACAGGCCGTGTTTCGGTAAGAGGAGGAAATCGTTTCTTTATGAGTACGTATTTTGATATCATCATGGTTCCCCTCCAGGTGCTGATCGTCTTTTTCACCATTTATTATTTTGTGATCTCTCTGTTCGGTATTCTGCCTCGGAAGAAAGAAGAGAAGATCCTTACCCCAAAGACTACCTTTGCCGTGATCGTAGCGGCTCACAATGAGGAAAAAGTCATCGGGGAGCTGGTGGAGAACCTGCATATGCTCCGGTATCCGGATGATATGTATGATATCTTTGTGATTGCGGATAACTGCAGGGACCATACTGCGGACGTGGCCCGGAAAGCCGGTGCCATTGTGTGTGAGCGGTTCGATCAGGAAAAGGTGGGGAAGGGCTTCGCCCTGGAATGGATGTTCCAGCGGCTGTTCGCCATGGAGCGGCAGTATGATGCCGTGGCCATCTTCGATGCCGATAATCTGGTGCATCCGGATTTCCTGAAGGAAATGAACAACCGGTTCTGTAAGGGTGAACGGCTGATTCAGGGCTATCTGGATGTGAAGAATCCCAATGACAGCTGGGTGAGCGGAACTTTTGCCATTAACTTCTGGATTGTGAACCATGTCTGGCATCTGGCCAAATATACGATCGGACTTTCCAGTGTGTTCGGGGGTACCGGCATGGTGATTGCCACGGATGTGCTGAAGAAGTACGGCTGGAAGGCAACTTGCCTGACGGAAGATATGGAATTCACGATGAAATGCCTGCTGGAAGGCATCCCTACCACCTGGTGCCAGGATGCTATTATCTATGACGAGAAACCGACCACGTTCAAGGCTTCCTGGAATCAGCGGAAACGCTGGGCCCAGGGGCAGTTCGATGTGGCGGAGCGTTACATGGGCAAGCTGCTGAAGACGGGCTTGAAGAAGCGGGACATTGTGATCCTGGATGGGGTCATCGACGTGTTCCAGCCGTATTTCATGCTGATTTCCACGTTTTTTGTAATCTGCAGTACCATCTATAATTTTGTCCCGTTCTATACCAATGTACTGTACGCATTGCTGCCCTACCACTGCTGGCAGGTCATTGGGGTAGCTCAGTATCTGATTCCTGCCATCATCCTGTTCAAAATCAACGCAGCACCCAAGAGCTGGTTCTACACCCTGTTTTATCCGCTGTTATTGTACAGCTGGGTGCCCATCACCTTCCTGGGGTATCTGCACCGGCATGAGCATGTCTGGAGCCATACCATTCATACCCGCAGCATCAGCTTCAACGATGTGCTGGTTCCGGAAAGCGCCGAAACCGGTCCGAAACAGATTGTGCTTCCGAAAGAAAAAAGATCATGAAATACACGGGGTGTCGCAATGGCGGCACCTCGTTTTTTGGCCTCTTTCTTTTTCCATTCTTCCTTGTTATAATGAAGAATAGTGAAAAAATGTTTGCTTTTGCGTTTTTCTAACGACAGTTCGGCGAAAGGAGGGACGGCGGTGGAATTCGAGAAAAAGACGCCGGAGGAGAAGGCCAAAACCTTCCAGCTGCTGCGGAAACTGTATGCGGCGGAGCCCATCAAACCCAAAGCTCCCCGTCCCGGACCTCCGCCTCTGCCGGAACCTATCCGCCGGCTGCGGGCCATGCAGCAGGATACCACTGCTGCCTACGAAACCACGGCGGAGCTGTTCGTGCGTCAGGGGAAGGCTCTGGCAGACTATGAGGACGATGCGGTATACAATCTGCCCGTGCTCCATTATTATCCCACTTACCGGGTGCTGACGGACGCAGAGCTGCGGGGCTACTTCGGCTGGCGGACCCGGCTGCGCCACCACAACCTGGAGCGCACTTCTCTGACCTACGCTTTCCTGTATATCTATGAACTGCTGAACCAGATCGGGGTGAAGGATCCCCGGGAGGGTTATGATCAGCTTTGTGCCTTCCACGAGGAATACCGGCTGCTGGACGCTCGGATCGATCCCTATCTGCATCAGTGGCTGCGGGATTATGTACTGTATTATCAGCTGGATCCCGGTCTGCTGCCCAAAACGAAACGGACCAGGCAGGACAAGGCCCTGCTCATCCTGAGAGACTGGCAGCAGGCGGATGAGCAGGCAATCTTCGCTGCCCTTGACACCTTTTCCACTTACCGGCTCACCCGATCCAAGCTGTACAAACAGGATCCGGACCGGATGGTACACCTGTTTGCCCGGATTTATGGGGATATCCAGGTGTATTATGCCAAACACCGGAAGAAAAAGACCTTTGTCGACGAATACATTGGCCAGCCTGCTTACGACTGGCTGGATATGTTCACCAATGCCGTATTCTGGAAGCAGCCGGACCAGCGGCAGTTTACGGTGGAGGAAACGCCCCTGTGCATCTACAAGGACGATGAAGGCAACTGGACCCTGCGCCGATTCAATTACATGGCCAAATGCCTGAAGAAGCTGGGCAGGCTTATGAAGAGTATCGACGGCATGGTGCGGGAAATTCTCCATGTAGGACCGGCAGTGCAGCAGCCTTTCACCTATGTGTGGCTGAAGAAGCTGACAGCAGGGGCAGTCCTTGCGGATGAAAAAGAGCGGAGGGAGAGAGAAGCCCGCCGGGTGGTGTTCCATCCGGAAGCTCTGGAGAAAATCCGCCGGGAAGCGGCCGTGACCCGGGAACGGCTCATGACCGAAGAAGAACGGCGGGAGGAAGCCTTGCCTGCGGAAAGCCTGCCGGCAGCTCCGGAACCCCGGGAAGAAATCGCTCAGACCGCACCTCAGCCGGAAACCGTACCCAATGCCGATATCCGTCCGCCTGCTGCATCAGGACCGGCAGCTGCCGCTTCGACTTCCGAAAGTGCAGCCGGGGAGAATCCCTGGAATCTGACGGAGGATGAGCTCCATTACCTGCAGGATCTGCTTAGTGGAGACGATACTTCCTGGGTGGCAGCCAGGGGATTGATGCCATCCCTTTTGGTGGACAATATCAATGAAAAATGTTACGAGGAATTTGGGGACACGGTACTGGAAGCCGGAGACCCGCCTTCGGTCATCGAAGATTATAAAGACGATTTGAAAGGACAACTGGAATCATGACGGTAAAGATACCAAAACGGATTGCCCGGACCCTGATCAGCTCCCTGAAGGGCGGGGTGGTGCCCCGGATCGGGCTGCCCTATATTACGGTGGGACGGAAAAACGAAATCGATGCCCTGCTGCACGACGTGGAAGTCATTGCCGATGGCGGTGCTTCCTTCCGGTTCATTGTGGGCCGGTACGGCAGCGGCAAGAGCTTTTTGCTCCAGACCCTGCGCAACTATGTGATGGAACGGAATTTTGTGGTGGTGGATGCGGATCTGTCTCCGGAGCGGAGGCTCCAGGGTACCAAAGGCCAGGGGCTGGCTACCTACCGGGAACTGGTACGGAACATGGCCACGAAAACCCGGCCGGAAGGGGGTGCCCTGCCTCTGATCCTGGACCGCTGGATCAGCCAGGTACAGCAGCAGGTCATGGCAGAAAAAGAACTTTCTCTGACGGATGGCCGGCTGGATGGCCTGGTAGAACAGAAAATCGGTCAGGTGATCGATGCCCTGAATGAAATGGTCCATGGCTTTGATTTTGCCCGGCTGCTGACCCTGTATTATCAGAGCTACCGCCAGGGAGACGAGATCACCAAAGCCAAGGTGATCAAATGGTTCAGGGGCGAGTACCACACCAGGACGGAAGTCCGGCAGGAGTTGGGAGTCAACATCATCATCTCCGACGAGGACTGGTATGAATATCTGAAGATCTTTGCCCTGTTCCTGAAACAGGCCGGGTATGCGGGTCTATTGGTATGCATCGATGAACTGGTGAATATCTACAAAATTCCCCATGCCATCACCCGGCAGTATAACTATGAAAAGATCTTAACCATGTACAATGATACTCTCCAGGGCAATGCCCATTACCTGGGCATCATCATGGGGGGCACGCCCCAGTGCATGGAAGATCCCCGGCGGGGGGTGTACAGCTATGAAGCTCTGCGCTCCCGGCTGGCGGAAGGCCATTTCGGCGGAGAACACAAGGATCTGCTGGCACCGGTGATCCGGCTGCAGCCGCTGAATGGGGATGAAATGCTGATCCTCATCGAGAAACTGGCTCAGATCCATGGAGTGCTGTACGGTTATGAACCCCACGTGACAGAGCAGGACCTGGCGGATTTCATCCAGATTGAATTCAGCCGCATCGGCGCCGATTCCCACATTACCCCTCGGGAAGTGATCCGGGATTTTATTGAGGTGCTGGACATTTTATACCAGCATCCGGAACTGAAGGTGGCGGAACTGCTCCATTCGGATGACTTCCAGTATGCAAAGAATGCCGTGGAAAGCCAGGACACAGCACCGGAATTCGCAGAGTTCACGGTATAGTTTCAAAGGAAGCGTATGATGAGTATCTTTGATCGGTATGCGCCATTTGTGCAGGATTTCATCTACCAGCAGGGCTGGTCGGAGCTGCGGCCCATCCAGGTGGCGGCAGGGGATGTGATCCTCAATACGGATGATAACCTGCTGCTGACGGCGTCCACGGCTTCGGGCAAGACGGAGGCAGCGTTCTTTCCCATCCTGAGCCTGTTTGCCCAGGATCCGCCCAAAAGCGTGGGCTGTATCTATATCGGCCCCCTGAAAGCCCTGATCAACGACCAGTTCCTGCGGCTGCAGCCTTTGTGCGAGGAAGGGCATATCCCTGTGTGGCACTGGCATGGGGACGTTTCCCAGTCCCACAAGGCCAGGCTCATGCGCCATCCTTCGGGCATTCTGCAGATTACCCCGGAAAGCCTAGAGGCCCTGCTGCTCCACAAGCATATGGCCATCCCCAAACTGTTTGGAGATCTGCGGTTCGTAGTCATCGATGAGGTCCATTCTCTGCTGCGGGGGGACCGGGGCGGTCAGACCCTGTGCCTGATCCAGCGGCTTTCCCGGCTGGCGGGAGTGAATCCCCGGCGCATCGGCCTTTCAGCTACCCTGGGGGACCCGGAACGGGTGGGGGAATTTCTTTCCCTGGGCACGGGCCGGAAGACACTGATCCCCCAGGTGAAGGCTCCCGGTGCCAAATGGCGGCTTTCCATGGAACATTTTTATGTGCAGGATGCCCAGGCCGGGGAGGACCGGACGGATATCAAAGGGCTGCCCGCTCTGGATCAGAAGACGGATACGGCGCCGGTACAGGCAGATCCGGGGCTGGGATACATCTTCGAGCACACCCGGGGCAAGAAATGCCTGGTGTTCGTGAATTCCCGGGAAGAGTGCGAAGGAGTGACCACCAGTCTGCGCCAGTACTGCGAGCTGCGTCATGAACCGGACCGGTTTTTGATCCACCATGGCAACTTATCGGCGGCGGTGCGGGAAACGGCGGAAGAGATGATGAAAGACGACAGCCGGAACCTGACTACGGTGACCACCTCTACCCTGGAACTGGGCATCGATATCGGCCGGCTGGAGCGGGCTTTCCAGATCGATGCTCCCTGGACTGTGTCTTCTTTCCTGCAGCGCATGGGCCGTACCGGCCGGCGGGACCTGCCTCCGGAAATGTGGTTCGTAATCCGGGAGGATGAACCGGAAATCCGGGCACTGCTGCCTGCCACAATCCCCTGGAAACTGCTCCAGGGGATTGCCCTGGTCCAGCTGTATCTGGAGGAGAAATGGGTGGAACCGCCCCGGCTGGACCGGCTTCCCTACAGCCTGCTGTACCACCAGACCATGAGCGTGCTGGCCAGCAACGGGGAGCTGTCACCGGCGGCCCTGGCGGACCGGGTGCTGCGGCTCAGCTATTTCCACCGGATCAGCCAGGAGGATTACAGGGTCCTGCTCCAGTATCTGATCGCCGAAGATCACATTGAACGGACGGAGCAGGGAGGCCTGATCGTAGGCCTGGCCGGGGAGCGGGTGATCAGTTCCTTTAAGTTCTACGGGGTATTCCAGGAAAATGAGGAATATACAGTGCGCTGCGATTCGGAGGAACTGGGTACCGTGGTGGCGCCTCCTCCGCCTGGCGAGAAAATTGCCATTGCCGGCCATGTATGGCGGGTGCTGGAGGTGGATCGGAAGCGTCACGTGATTTACTGCGAAATGGTGAAGGGCAAGGTGCCGGCCTACTTCGGGGAATGTCCCGGAGATCTGCATACGAAAGTGCTGGAGCGCATGCGGAAGGTGCTGCAGGAGGACCGGAGTTATCCTTATCTGATGAAAAATGCAGTAGCCAGGCTGCAGCAGGCCCGGCATACAGCCAAGGCATCGGGGGCGGCGGAGAAGCCCTTGATTCAGCTGGGAGGCAATATGTGGTGTCTGCTGCCCTGGCTGGGGACTTACGGCTTCCTGGCCATGGAGCGGTTCCTGAACCTGAAATGTGCCCGGCGGCTGGGGCTGAAAAAGCTGGATCCGTTCCGGCCTTTCTTCATGCAGTTTACCATGGATGCGGATGAAAAGACCTTTTATCATGTCGTGAAGGAAGAAATCGAAAAGGACATCGACCCGCTGGAACTGGTCTATCCCCATGAGGTGCCGGTGTTCGACAAATATGATGAATACCTGCCGGAGCAGCTGATCAAGAAAGGGTTTGCTCTGGGGGTCTTGAATCTGGAGGACGTACGGAAACGGATCCGGGAATGGGGGAATGAAAGATGACAGAAATACAGACCAAACGGCATGGCCTGGACATGCTCCACGGTTCCATTGCAGACAAACTGTTCCTTTTTGCCATGCCCATCGGACTCATGGGGCTGTTCGAACAGCTGTTCAACAGCATGGATGTGTTCATCCTGGGTCATTTTGTGGGGAAAGATGCCATGGCGGCCGTGGGCAACAATATGCCTGTTATCGGCCTTCTGGTGACGCTGCTGATTGGGATTTCTCTGGGGGCCAATGTGGTAATCGCCCAGTATCTGGGGGCCAAAAAACAGGACAAAGTGGAAGAAACGGTGCAGACCGCCATCTGGATGGCCATCGGGCTGGGAATCCTGTTGATGATCGTAGGCCAGCTGATTGCACATCCGGCGCTGAAAATCCTGGATACCCCGCCAGAAGTGTACGACCTGGCGGCCACCTATCTGCGGATTTTTCTGCTGGGCATGCCATTTCTGACTCTGTATAACTTCGAGGCAGCCATCTTCCGTAGCTGCGGGGATGGGAAGACGCCTCTCTACAGCCTGGTGGCAGCCAACGCCCTGAACATTACCCTGGACCTTCTTTCTGTGACGGTGCTGGGCCTGGGTCTCACCGGGGTGGTATGTGCCACGGTACTGTCCTTTGCAGTGAATTCTCTGTTCCTTTTCGTGCTGCTGTGCCGCACGCCTCAGGCCATTCGGCTGCAGCGGCACCATATGCGGTTCAGCCATGAGGAGTTCCGGAACATCATCAAGATCGGGCTGCCCGCCGGTATCCAGGGCATGGTGTTTGCCGTGAGCAATGTGGTGATCCAGTCGTCCCTGAACAGTCTGGGTACTGCCGTTATGGCCGCCGCTGCTGCCGGGGTGATCATCGAGTTCAATATTTACTGTTTCGTGAACGGATTCAGCCAGGCTACCACTACCTTTGTGGGGCAAAACTACGGGGCCAGGAAACTGGAACGGTGTCTGCGCATTACCAAATGCGCCTTCTGGGTGGAAGGACTGTTCCTGCTGTGCATTACCATGCCGATCGTACTGTTCGGGTCCCGGATCATCAGTCTGTTCAACCAGGATCCGGAAGTCATCCGGCTGGGTGTGGAACGGATCCACATTGTGGCTACCACTCTGTACCTGAACGGGCTGCTGGATATCCTTTCGGGGGCGCTGCGAGGATACGGGTATGCACTGCCTCCGGCCATTGTGGCCATTTTGGGTATTTGCGGCGTGCGGCTGGTGTACATTTTCACCATATTTGCCAAATACCGGGAATATACAGTACTGCTTCTGGCGTATCCGCTGAGCTGGCTCATTGCCACCCTGGTACTGGCTGTGGTATACGTCCAGTGCCGGAAGTATATTGTGAAGGGAATGAGCTGACTTTATCCTCTCATTAACCACTACCCACCAATCACCAACGGGGTGCCAGTGCTATTGCACTGTACTCCGTTTTCTGCTACAATGGACATGATCGAGGGGGAGCGCCCTGGATCGGTATTCATTTTCAGCGAGGGAGCCCGTATGCCGGGTTGAGAGGGTACCAGAGTACCGACCGTTAGAACTGGCTCAGGCCAGCTTTTTTCAGCTGTGGTGGATATGCACAAAAATTCATTGCCACTCTGAAAGGACTGGTGCCGCCGGTTCAAGAAGGAGTGGAATTTTTATTATGGAAAGCAAACAGCAACAAGTCCTGCGTCTGGTATTCCTGGCCATGCTGATCGGCCTGGGCGTCGTCATTTCGCCCATTTTGCGGATCGAAGGCATGTGTCCCATGGCTCATCTGATCAACATCACCTGTTCAGTCCTTCTGGGGCCCTGGTATTCCCTGCTTTGTGCCACGCTGATCGGTATCATCCGGATGACTGTTATGGGGATCCCGCCTCTGGCTCTTACCGGGGCTGTGTTCGGCGCTGTGCTCTCTGGGGTATTCTACCGGGTCAGCGGCGGAAAGATCATCGCTGCCTGCCTGGGTGAAGTGATCGGTACCGGCATTATCGGGGCCATGGTTTCCTATCCGGTCATGGAAATCCTCATGGGCCGTACCGGCCTGTCTTGGATGTTCTACGTGCCCAGCTTCATCTGCGGCACCCTGATTGGCGGATCCATCGCCTTCTGCCTGCTGACCGTACTGTCCAGAAACGGGACACTGCTGGAATTCCAGAGAAAATTGGGAGTGAATGTATATGACCACGGAAGCAGACAACAAGCTGGCCAAAACGTTTACAGCCATCATGTCCAGGGTGCGGGAAAATGAACCGCTGATCCATTGCATGACCCATGCCATCACCATGAATGACAGTGCCAATGCCATCCTGGCGGTGGGGGCCAGTCCCACCATGGCTTCCCATCCCAAAGAGGTGGAGGAAATCACGGCGGCGGCAGATTCCCTGGTGGTGAACCTGGGGAACATCAATGAAGAACGGCTGCAGGCCATGAAAATCGCCGGAGCCAGGGCATATGCCCTGGGGCTGCCCATCCTGCTGGATGCAGTGGGAGCCGCCTGCAGCACCCTGCGGCTGGAGTATGCCAGGGCTTTTATCGAAGCCAATCACCCGGGCATCATCAAGGGAAACAGCTCGGAAATCCGGGCGTTGTGCGGACTGCCCAGCCACGCTCACGGGGTAGATGCCGGAGCGGCGGATGCCATTACGGGTATGGACCTGGCAAGGGCGGCAGAACCCTTTGCGGAATATGCCAGAGGGCAGCATACTGTACTCCTGATTACCGGGGCTATGGATCTGGTTACCGACGGGACGCATACCATCGGCGTGACGAACGGGACGCCGATGCTGGGGCGGCTTACAGGTACAGGCTGCATGGTGGGGGCCCTGGCCGGCGCCTGGTACAGCAGCGGCGATGCTTTTGCGGCCGCGGCGCTGGGTACGGTGTACATGGGCCTGGCCGGAGAAGTGGCAGCCAAGGACAACCCAGGCCTGGGAACGTTCCATATGCATCTGCTGGACGCCCTGGGGAGCCTGACAGCAGAGCAGGTGGTGCAGGGGATGAAAATCGTATACGCATGACCTTGGGGGGCTTTTCACAGCCTCCCTTTTGTGTTATACTGTGAACAAACAGATGTTCATAAAACAAACAGAACGGGAGGGACAGAGAATGGAACAGCAGCGGATCTATGGAGCCATTGATCTGAAATCTTTCTATGCTTCGGTAGAATGTGTGGAACGGGGCCTGGATCCGCTGGATGCCTGTCTGGTGGTGGCTGACAAGAGCCGTACGGACAAGACCATCTGTCTGGCAGTGTCGCCCTCTTTGAAGGCCTGGGGTATCTCCAGCCGGCCCCGGCTGTTCGAGGTGATTCACCAGGTGGAGGAACTGAATGCCCTGCGCCGCAGCGTCCTTCGCAGCCATCGGTTCACCGGCCGGTCCTTCCTGGCGTCCCAGCTGAACGGGGATTCCTCCCTGCGGCTGGACTACATCACCGCCGTGCCCCGGATGCGGCTCTATATGGAGAAAAGTACTCAGGTGTACCGCACGTACCTGCGTTATATGGCGCCGGAGGACATCCACGTGTATTCCATTGACGAAGTGCTGCTGGACCTGACGCCCTATTTGAAGAGCTATGGATGCACGGCTCACGAGCTGATTCGGGAAATGATCAGGGCCGTGCTGAAGGAGACGGGCATCACGGCCACCGCGGGTATCGGCACGAACCTGTACCTGTGCAAGGTGGCCATGGACATCGTGGCTAAGCATATGCGGCCCGACGCCGACGGGGTACGGATTGCCTCCCTAACGGAGCAGAGTTACCGGGAGACGTTGTGGGATCACTGCCCGCTGACGGACTTCTGGCGAATCGGGCCAGGCATCACCCGGAAGCTCCAGCGGTACGGCATGTACACCCTGGGAGCTGTGGCCCGCATGTCCCTCCAGGATCCGGATTTGTTGTACCATCTGTTCGGTGTGAACGCGGAACTGCTCATCGACCACGCCTGGGGCTGGGAGTCCTGCACTCTGCAGGACATCAAGGCCTACCGGCCAGGAAGCAGTAGTTTGGGGTCCGGACAGGTGCTGCAGCAGCCCTATCCGGCGGACAAGGCCCGGCTCATCCTATGGGAGATGGCGGACCTGCTGGCCCTGGATCTGGTGAAGAAAAATCTGGTGACGGATCAGCTGGTGCTGACCCTGGGCTATGACCGGTGCAATTTGGAAGACCCGGAGCGGCGGCAGTCGTACCGGGGAAAGGTGGTGCTGGACCATTATGGACGGCCGGTGCCCGTCCATGGTTACGGGTCCCTGAATTTGATGGGTGGGTATACAGCGTCCGGGGAAGTCATCCGCAAAGCGGCCCTGGACCTGTTCGACCGGGTGTGTGTTCCGTCGCTGCTGGTGCGGAAGGTGACCATTACGGCGGAGCATGTAGTGCCGCCCGGAGCGGTATCGGCCCAGGGGCAGGAGGAAAATCTGTTCGCAGTGGCGGCGGAAACGGGAAAACAGGTCCGGGAGGACAGCCTGCAGCAGACCATTTTGGGCATCCAGGGCCGGTACGGGAAGAACGCCCTGCTGCGGGGCAGCAATCTGCTCCAGGGAGCCATGACCCGGGAGCGGAACGGGCAGATTGGAGGTCACCGGGCGTGAAGGAGGAAAAGAATCTGGTGGGGCTGCCTCATCCCAGGAAGCTGCCCCGGCCCAGGATGTCACGGAAGCAGCGGGCCGCCCAGTTTGCTCCTTTTGCGGCCCTGGTGGGCTACGAAGAAATGGTGGCGGCCACGGAACAGCAGGTGCAGGAAACCGTGGAAACGGAGCACCGGTACACCGGAGATCCGACGGAAAATCAAGACGAAATGAGAGACGGATCTCACGAAGTTACGGGAAAATTGACGATAATGACGGTGGAGGGTTCTCAAAAAGGGAATTTTCGGTATAATAAGTCTTGGATTGAGAAGAGAATCACATGGAAACAACGGCTAGGAGGTGTGCGAATGGCAGGAAAAGGCGATTTTGATTTCAGCTATGAGCTGGTAGAGGAACTGGGCGTGCTGTCCACCAGCAAAAAAGGGTGGACCAAGGAAATCAACCGGGTGTCCTACAATGGGACCAAACCAAAGTTCGATTTGCGGGAATGGGCTCCGGAGCACGAAAAAATGAGCAAAGGCATTACCTTGAGCGAAGAAGAAGCCAAGAACCTGTGCAAGATCCTGTTCCAGTATTTCAGGAACAAGGGTTGAGAACAACAGAAAGGGGTACCGCAATGAGCTGGCGGTGCTCCTTTTTTGTCGCTTTCTTCTTCATTCCTCCTGCAAAATGATATAATAAAAAAGACCATTTCAGCTTCTGCATAAACGGCTTCGGGCCGAAAGAAAGAAGACATCCTCTTGAACAAGAACCAAAAGGCTATTTTCTGTATGCTGCTGGCAGGAATCCTGTTCAGCCTGACAGAAGTGGCCATGAAAAAAATCAATGCGGATCTCAACGGGGTCCAGGTGAATGCCACCCGGTACTTCCTGTGCGGCCTGGCGCTGATGCCCTGGAGCCGGGCACAGCTGAAAGTCCGCAGTACCACTATGACGGCTGCCCAGATGAAATTGTGTGCTCTGCTGGGCTTTTTGGGCATTTTCATTGTAGGCCCCCTGTACCAGATGGCCTCCGTAACCTTGGGAGCAGCCAACACCGGTGTTATCTTCTCCAGCACGCCGCTTTTCATCATCATGCTGGCGGCTCTGCTCCTCCATGTATCTGTCACGAAACGGGAGAGCATTGCCCTGGCTCTGCAGGTGCTGGCCATCGCCATTCTGGTGGATCCCTTCCATATGACCATGGATCCGGCGGGAGTGGCGGCCCTGCTGCTGTGTGTGGTATGTTACAGCCTGTACGCTGTGGGCGGTAAGAAACTAATGCCCGTCCTGGGCAGCATTACAGTGACAGCCTGGTCCTTCTTCTGGGGTGGTATCCAGCTGCTTCTGGTAGCCGGAATGAGCCATATTCCGGCGGTGGCCCAGTATCTGGCGGCTCATGGCTTTGCCAATTATGCCTGTGTGCCGCTCTTTACCGGTTACACCTGGGCCAACCTGCCCTGGGTACTGCTGTTGTACATCGGCATTACCCTGGTGGCTTTTTTGAGCTGGTTCCTGGCCATTGAATGGGGCGGGGTAGCTCTGGGCAGCCTGACTTATTTCATCAAGCCGGCCCTGAGCCCGGTGTTCGCCCTGATCTTCGTGGGAGAACCCATTACCACAAAGATGCTGATCGGCATGGTGCTGATGATCAGCGGGGCATTTGTGGCGCTAAAAAGATAAAAGAGTCACGAGTCGTTGGCCTCTGGAGCAAATTTGCTCGAATGATGAACTATAAACGATTGAAAGCGAGTGTGTATACTATGAAAGAAATCAACTCTGCATTGCTGCAGTCCCTCCGCTCCCAGGTGGCGGTGGACCCCAGTGTTTCTGTATTGAACGGCGCTCTGGCCAAGACGGACCTGGCCGACCTTTCCTTTGTGCCCATGCAGGCTGCACTCCACGATGGCCCATTTGCCGTGGAGGTGAAGACACGGGGTATCACTGCCCAGAAACAGTCCGGCCGGTGCTGGCTGTTTGCCGCCCTGAACCTGCTGCGGGAAAAAGTGGCGGAAAAATGCAATCTGGACGAGAAATTCGAACTGTCCCAGAATTACCTGAGTTTCTATGATAAGCTGGAAAAAGCCAACAATTTCCTGGAAATGGTCATCGAACAGGCAAAAGAGCCGGTAAAGGGCCAGAGCATGCAGTACGTGCTCCGAGGTATGGTGGACGGCGGCTATTGGTGCGAAGCAGCTCATCTGGTGGAAAAATACGGTGTGGTGCCTAAAACCGCCAATCCGGAATCTTTCCAGTCAGAACATACGGCCCGGTTCCTGGCCACCCTGAACCGCCTGCTGCGGAAGGATGCCCATGAACTGCGGGAACTGGTGCTGGCTGGCAAAGATCCTTACCCTCGCAAGGAAGCCATGCTGGCGGAGGTGTATAAGGCGGAATGCATCGCCTTCGGCATCCCGGTGGACCATTTCGATTTTGCCTGGCGGGACAAAGATAAAAAGTATCATTGCGACCGGAACCTGACTCCTAAAGAATTCTATGATAAATACGTGGGTATCTCCCTGTCCGATTTTCAGCCAGTAATCAATGAACCAACGCCGGATAAGGAGATGGATCGGCTCATCGCTTTCCACGCGGTGGAGAACATGGTGGGGAAGGATATGATGGCTTTGAACCTGTCCCAGAAGGCGCTGGAGGACCTGTGCGTGAAGCAGCTGAAGGCCGGCCAGCCTGTGTGGTTCGCCTGTGATGCAGGGGCTTATGGAGCTCGGAAAGAGGGCATCTGGGATCCGGCCAGTGTGCAGGTGGAAAAACTCCTGGGTGGCTTCGATACCACCATGGAAAAGGGCAACCGGCTGTGGTACGGCGCCAGCTCGGCTACCCATGCCATGCTGCTCACCGGTGTGGACTTTGACGGGGACGGCAACCCCACCCGCTGGAAAATCGAGAACTCCTGGGGCAAGGACGTGGGCAAGGAAGGCTATTTCGTCTGCTCTGAAGCCTATTTCAAAGAATTTGTGTATGAAGCTGTGATCCACAAGGATCATTTTACCCCGGAACAGCTGGAAATGCTGAAGCAGGAACCTTTGTACATCAACCCCTGGGACGAGGACGTGTAATTTCACCGTTTTTTCATCCCCATCTGCTACAGTGGAACTGCAGGGAAGACGATTGCTCCCTGCAGAAAAGGAGCTGATACCATGGATCTGATGAAACGCTGCCGGGTCCTGCTGCTGGCAGGCATCCTGGCCCTTACGGGTGCAGTGCCGGTTCTGGCCGACTACACTTCCTGGCAGGATCCCCAATATGATTTCAGCAAAGTCAAGACGGTTTATATGGCCCAGCTGGATATGAGCGGGTACCGGCTGCAGAATTTGGCCAAAAAGCAGAAGATGGTGGACCACTTCCGCACCAGAGCAGGTAAAACGAAGCTGAAGAACGCCAAACTGGTGCTGGAACCGGTGACCCAGCCCCGGGCTCTGCTGCCCGGTGATAAAAAGGCGGACACGGACAAGACAGGACAAACAGCCCAGCTGCAGGCTCTGGAAAAACAGCTGGGAACCCGGGACGAAGCCCAGGTAACCATCCCTCAGGCGGCCCTGGACGCCAAAGCCGATGTGTACATCCTGCCCCGGCTGGACTGCTGTGCCGTGAGCAGCTACCTGGTGCCGGCCCATACGGAATGGGTGACGGATGAGATTCCGGAAAGCTGGCGGGACGACCGGGGTCACTGGCATACGTATTACCATGAGGTCACATATCCGCAATATTATCCGGATTATTACGTGCCCTATACGTCGGTGAGCCTTCAGTTCCAGTGGTTCGATACAAAGACGGGCAAACTGGTAGCCTCCAGCCAGGACGCTCGGGCCAGGGGAAGTGAGAACAACCCCATGGACATGTATGACCGGATCCTGGACCGGTTCTTCAAAAACATGAAAATGACATTGAATCCGTAAAACAAAAAAGTTGCCGAGCCATATGACAGTTTTTCATATCCATCTATTTTGAGATATCATTTGCTGTCAACATGAATAATTGCTTAGAAAGCAGGTGAATTCCATGGCTTTTCCTCTATACTGTATCACCAACCGGCATTTGTACCAGCGTCCCCTGCTGGAAACTCTGGAAGAAATTTTACGGCAGTATCCGGCAGGGCTGATCCTGCGGGAAAAAGACCTGACGGAAGGGGAATACCGGGAACTGGCCGGGCAGGTGCTGACCCTGTGCCGACGATACCAAGTGCCCTGCTGGCTCCATACCTTTATGGGGGTGGCCAGGGAATTGCAGCCGGAGGGACTTCATCTGCCTTTGCCTGTGCTGCGGGAGCTGGATATCGAAAAAAGAAGGGGGCTGCCGAAGCATATCGGTGTCAGCTGCCACAGCTTTGGGGATATTTTGGAAGCTGTGAAGCTGGGAGCGACCTGTTGTACCTTCAGTCCGGTGTACCCCAGCCAGTGCAAGCCTGGGGTACCGCCTAAAGGTCTGGAACTGCTGCAGAAGGTCTGTCAGCAAAGTCCCATTCCGGTGTACGCCCTGGGCGGAGTGACGCCGGAGCGGGTACAAGAACTGGCAGCCGCCGGGGCTGCAGGCGGCGTGATGATGAGCGGGTGGATGCGGACTTCCTCTTGACTCCCGGGCAGGTATCCTATAATATGGAAGAGAGAAATTACCAGAGATTGGAGTAGGCACATGAAAAAACAACTGCTGGCCCTGGCTGCCGTCTGCGTGACCCTGTGGGGGTCCGGTACGGCCCTGGCCGCCAAACCTGTGGAATGGAGCCTTTTGGGCGAAAATCCCTCCGGAGCGTATTATGCCGACCTGGCTTCCTTCCAGCAACAGCCCAAAACACCGGGCATCACTACGGCCGAAACCCGGGCGGTCATCAAGAATGCTTCCTTCATCCGGCTGCTGAACCACCTGTATGAAAAGCACCTGCCTTCGGCGGATTCTGCCAGAGAATGCCTGATGACTGTGGAAGTCAATGAAAAGAATCATACGTATCGGATTAATCAGATCCAGGTGATGACCCGGAAGGGGAAGAGCCTGGAAAAAAAGAAAGTCAGAGAAGAATTCACTCCCATTCCCCAGAAGACTTTCGTGGCCGCCCTGGAAAAAGAAATCCAGGCCTGGGGTATGGAAAAAGGAAAGGTGTCGAAGCAATGACGAAAGTCCGCGGTTTTGAAAAAATTACTTCTTATAAAGATATTGACTTTCCGCTGCCCAGCCGGCAGACGGCCCGCAGCGCAGGATATGATATCTATTTGCCGGAAAGGGTGGTCCTGTCGGCTCATACCCAGAAGATGGTGCCCACGGGCATCAAGTCCTATATGCAGGACAATGAATATCTGGGGATCCACATCCGTTCCAGTATGGCGGTGAAACGTCATCTGCGGCTGGTCAACAACGAGGGCATCGTGGATGCGGATTATTATAACAATCCCGATAATGAAGGTCATCTGCTGCTGGCACTGTACAACGATGGAGACAGTGACGTGACACTGGAAAAGGGCGAACGGGTGGCCCAGGGAATCCTCTATACATATCTGCTGGCGGACGACGATGCCAAAGCACCCAAACAGGAACGCAGCGGTGGGTTCGGCAGTACTTCAAAGTGAGGCGTACTGACATTGGATAACAAATGGAAAGATATGATTTCCGTAGTGGATACCATGGGAGACTGGGGAGGCTACCAGATCTACGAATGGTTCAAACTGTTTCCGGAACAGCGTGAAACAGCCTTGCGGGAATACATCTACCTGAAGGCCCATCTGATCCGGGGTTGTATGGCGATGCTGAAGCAGCATCTGAGCCTGGAGGAATGGAATGGATTCTATCTGGCCCTGGGCAGACAGATGGAAGATACTCCGGATTACAGTTACGGGGCTACTTATGACGGAATGATGGAAGCCCTGCACAGTTATGAAGGGCAGGACCTGGCCCGGCAGAAGGCTATCTTTGCCAAACGGAGTACTCTGGACAGCACAGTATACTCCCGGCAATTTGTAAAAGATTTAACGAATTTTTTCAGCCGGACCCAGGCAGAACTGCGGAAAAGCCTGAGAAAGTGAAAAAATTGGCAGTTTTCAGAGGTTTCCGGTTGACAAGTGCGACGGAAACTCCTATACTGTAACCATAATTCAAAACATGATAGAGGCGCGGAAAACATGAGTAACTTCCAGAGGGACACCGTTGAAGGGAGTGAAAGGGGAACCGCCGAAGCAGAGTTGCGGGTGCGCGCTTATGCTGGGCTGCAGGTGAACAAGCTGCAGACTGTCGCCTTTGGGTGGAGAGCTATCAATGGGAATGGAACCAAGTCCCCCCTGCCATAGCAGGAGCGGCTTCTTTTCTTGCAGGTCATTGGGCTCAGCTCGATGACCTGTTTTTTTGTCTCCCAAAGGAATCGTAGAAGGAGCGATGGACAAGATGATTAAAGTGATGGTAAACGGTGCACTGGGCCGCATGGGTCATACAGTGGTACAAACGGTCTTGCAGCAGAAAGACATGGAACTGGTCGGTGCCGTAGATGTATTCGGTAAAGGCAAATCCGTGGAAGGCTGTGGGGTGGATACGGACCTGAAAGCCGCTCTGGCTACTCATAAACCCGATGTGGTAGTGGACTTTACCCGGCCGGATGTAGTCATGGCCAACCTGCGGGTAATTCTGAACGCCGGCGTGAATGCTGTAGTAGGGACCACCGGGTTCACCAAGGAGAACCTGGAGGAACTGAAGGGCTTAGCAGAAAAGAACAACGTAGGCATCCTGGTCTGCCCGAACTTTGCCATGGGCGCCGTGCTCATGATGAAGGTGGCTGCCGAAATCGCCAAATATTTCCCTCAGGTGGAAATCATCGAAATGCATCACGACAAGAAACTGGATGCTCCCAGCGGTACCGCCATCCTGACGGCCCAGAAGCTGGCCGAGGTCCGGGGCGGTTTTGTGCAGCAGGGCAACCCGGATGAAGTGGAAAAAATGCCCCATGCCAGAGGCAGCGAATATGAAGGCATGAGAATCCACAGCGTACGGCTGCCCGGTTTCGTAGCCAGCCAGGAAATCATTTTCGGCAGTATGGGCGAAACCCTGACAGTGCGCAATGACCCTGTCAGCCGGGAATGCTACATGCCGGGCGTCATGCTGGGCTGCCGTACCATGGTGAGCCGTAAGGGCCTGGTGTACGGACTGGATCAGATTTTGGATTAATGATATAAAGGAGAGAACATCATGAAGGAATACAACTTAGCGATTTTGGGTGCTACGGGCGCCGTCGGCCATGAATTCATCAACCTGCTGAATGAACGGGATTTTCCGTTCAAGAACCTGAAACTGCTGGCTTCCGCCCGCAGTGCCGGTACGGAATTGACCGTACGGGGCAAGACCTACACCGTGGAAGAAGCCAAGGCTGATTCCTTCAACGGCGTGGATGTGGCTCTGTTCGCCGGCGGCAGCATCTCCAAGACCTTCGCTCCCATTGCTGTGAAAGCTGGTGCTGTGGTCATCGATAATTCCAGCACATATCGGATGGATCCGGATGTGCCTCTGATTGTTCCGGAAGTCAATCCTCAGGATATTACCAAGCATCATGGCATTATCGCCAACCCCAACTGTTCCACGATCATCATGGTGATGGCACTGAAACCCATCTATGACTTGGCCCGGATCAAACGGATCATCGTTTCCACCTACCAGGCTGCTTCCGGCGCCGGCAAAGACGGGCTGGATGAACTGGAAAACCAGATCAAGCAGGCTGCCCGGGGCGAAGAAATGACCGCTAAGATCTTCCCCAGTGCTTCTGCTGAGAAACACTTCCCGCTGGCTCTGAACCTGGTGCCCCAGATCGATATCTTCCTGGATAACCTGTATACCAAGGAAGAAATGAAGATGGTCAACGAAACCAAGAAAATCTTCTCTGATCCGGAAATGCGCATTACCGCCACTACCGTCCGGGTACCGGTCTACCGCAGCCACAGTGAAAGCGTCAATGTGGAACTGGAACATGATGTCCAGCTGGAAGACATCCGCAAGGCCTTGTCCAACTTCCCGGGTGTTGTGCTGCAGGACGATCCGTCCCAGCAGATCTATCCCATGCCGCTGTACACCTCCGGCAAGAATGATGTGTATGTAGGCCGCCTGAGAAGAGACGAAAGTGCCGCCAATAGCTTCAACTTCTGGTGTGTGGGCGACCAGATCCGTAAGGGCGCCGCTTTGAACACCCTGCAGATTGCAGAAACCATGGTGAAGAACGGCTGGCTGTAAGATAGAAAAGAACAGCTTGTGAGAAGCGCAGGAATTTGAGAGGGGAGCCTGACCTAGATGAAAATCATTGTACAAAAATTCGGAGGAACTTCCGTAGCTACGCCCGTAACCCGGGAAAAAGTCGTAGGAAAAGTCCAGGAAGCCATTGATCAGGGGTATGCCCCCATTGTGGTGGTATCCGCCATGGGCCGCAGAGGGGATCCCTTTGCTACTGATACCATGATCGATATGCTCAAGAGCGTGAACCCCAATCCGGCGCCTCATGAACTGGATCTGCTGATGGCCTGCGGGGAAATCATCTCCTCTACGGTGATGGCTTCCACTCTGCAGGAACACGGCCTGAAGGCCAAAGCCCTGACAGGCGGTCAGGCCGGTATGATTACCGACGAAGAATACGGTAATGCCAAGATCCGCACCGTGGAACCGGATAACCTGCTGGAACTTGTGGAACAGGGAATCATTCCTGTGGTCTGCGGGTTCCAGGGCGTTACGCCGGACCATAAGAACATCACTACCCTGGGCCGGGGCGGCAGCGATACTTCTGCTGCAGCCTTCGGGGTGGCTGTCCATGCAGATAAAGTGGAAATTTACACCGATGTGGATGGCGTCATGACCGCCGATCCCCGGATCGTGAAAGATGCCCACATCATCAAACAGATTTCTTATGATGAAATCCGTGGAATGGCTCATCAGGGCGCCAAGGTCATCCATCCCAGAGCGGTGGAAATCGTTATGCGATACGGTGTGCCCATGGTGGTAAAGAGCACGTTCTCTGATGCCCCCGGAACCTTGATCAGCAAGGAAGACCAGCCCAAGGAAATGGAAGAGGGAGATACCCTGGAAAGCAACCATGCCTGCGGCGTGGCAAGCAAGAACAATATTGCCTTTTTCTCCGTATCCCTGGATACCCAGAACGGGGCCGAACTGTTCGATACCCTGGCCAAGAATGGCGTTAGCATCGGGACCATGAGCCTGCAGCCTCATTCCCTGATGTTCGCAGTGTACAGTGCAGCCACTGCTGACGCTGAAAGGGTACTGAAACAGGAAAACTGCAACTATACAAAAGTCGAAAACTGCTCAAAAGTAACTGTAGTAGGGTCCCATATGGGTGGGGTGCCCGGCATTATGGCCAAGTTCATCAATGCCCTGGCTAAGGCCGGCATCGAAATCCTGCAGACCACGGATTCTGACAATCTGATTTCCGCTATTGTACGGGAAAACCAGGTAAAAGAAGCCGTGAATGCCCTGCATACGGCGTTCCAAACTCAGGAAGGTGAAAAGGCATGAACAACAAACCCTATTTTGGCCGTCTGATTACCGCCATGGTGACTTTCTTCCATGAAGACGGATCTTTGAATGCGGACGGTACGGCGGACTTTGCTTCCTGGCTGCTGGATCATGGCTCTGATGCCATTCTGGTCAGCGGCACCAGCGGTGAAGCTCCTACCATGACCTATGAAGAAAAAGAAGAACTGTTCACCAAAGTCATTGCCAAAGTGAACCATAGAGGCAAAGTCATCGTAGGCACCGGTTCCAATAACACCGCTGATGTACTGAAGATGAATGAACTGGCTGAAAAGGTGGGTGCCGATGGCGTTTTGGTTGTAGGACCCTATTACAATAAGCCTTCTCAGGAAGGTTTCTATCGCCATTACAAGACCATTGCTGAGCACACCAGGCTCCCCATTGTAATCTACAACGTACCGGGCCGTACCGGCTCCAACATCCTGCCGCCCACCGTGGCCCGTCTGGCCAGGGAGTGCAAGAATATCGTGGCCGTCAAGGAAGCAAGCGGCAGCGTAGCCCAGGTAGCCGATTTGTACCGTCTGTGCCCGGAAGATTTCTCCATCTACAGCGGAGATGACGGACTGATTCTGCCGTTCATGAGTGTAGGGGCTGTAGGCCTGATTTCCGTACTCAGCAATGTGAATGGTCAGCTGCTGCAGGATCTGATGCAGAGCTACGAGAAGGGTGATGTGCAAAAAGCACGGGAACTGAACAAAGTGATGGTCCCCCAGGCCCGCAGTATGTTCCTGGTGAGCAACCCCATTCCTGTGAAGGAAGCCATTACGAAGATGACCCCCTTCAATGCAGGACCGTACCGTCTGCCTATGTGCCCCATGACTGATGAAGAACGGGCCAGGGTAACAAAAGCCTGGAAGGACAGCGGATTGCTGAAATAAGAAAAAGAATGTCATACACCGATGGTGAAGAATCGCCATCGGTGATTTTTTGCACCCATTTTCATTCTTTGTTACAATATACCCAGCAGCTTGATACAGAACAGGAGGCACACCTATGGACGGCAAACACACTGGGGATTCAGGCAGATTACGGCTGGCGGAGGCCATGAAACGCTGCATGGCCCGGCATGGGCTGGAGGATATCACCATCAAGGAAATTACCGCTGAGGCAGGTGTTTCACGCCAGACTTTTTATCATCATTTCCTGGATAAGTATGACCTGTTGCAGGACTACTCTTTCTTTTCTAGAATGGAACTATATAGGATGGAAAATTGAATTTTTTGTCACAGGAAGAAAGGGGAGCTTTTCATGGTCAACAGAATCTCTTTGAACGGAACTTCATATCACGGCAGTGGTGCCATCAGCGAAATCGTCACGGAAATGCAGAACCGCGGCTACAAAAAAGCATTCGTGGCTTCCGACCCGGATCTGGTAAAATTCCATGTGACCAGCAGAGTCACCGATCTGCTGGATGCAGCCAGGATTTCCTATGAAATCTACTCTGATATCAAACCCAATCCTACTATCGCCAATGTACAGCATGGGGTGGAAGCCTTCAAAAAATCCGGGGCTGACTGCATCGTAGCCATCGGCGGCGGTTCTTCCATGGATACTTCCAAGGCCATCGGCATCATCATCGCCAATCCGGAGTTCGCTGATGTACGGAGCCTGGAAGGCTGTGCTCCCACCAAGAATCCCTGCGTACCCATCATTGCTGTCCCCACTACGGCCGGTACTGCTGCAGAAGTGACCATCAACTATGTAATCACTGACGTAGAAAAAGAACGGAAATTTGTATGTGTGGATCCCCACGACATGCCTGTCGTAGCAGTGGTGGATCCGGACATGATGTCCAGCATGCCCAAGGGCCTGACCGCTTCTACCGGCATGGATGCCCTGACCCATGCCATCGAAGGATACACGACCAAGGCTGCCTGGGAAATGACTGACATGTTCCACATCGAAGCCATCCGTCTGATTGCAGAAAATCTGCGGGGTGCTGTGGCCAACACCAAAGAAGGCCGGGAAGGCATGGCTCTGGCCCAGTATATTGCCGGTATGGGCTTCTCTAACGTAGGGTTGGGTATTGATCATTCCATGGCGCACACCCTGTCTGCTCACTATGATACTCCCCACGGTGTAGCATGTGCGATGCTGCTGCCGATTTCCATGGAATTCAACAAAGAATACACCGGTGAGAAATACAAACCCATTGCCAAGGCCATGGGTGTGGAAGGCGTGGATGACATGACCCAGGAAGAATACCGGGATGCTGCCATCGCCGCTGTCCGGAAACTGTCCAAAGATGTGGGAATCCCTGAAAAGAATGAAAAAATCCGGGAAGAAGACCTGGATCAGCTGGCTGCCGATGCCCTGGCCGATGCCTGCTACCCTGGTAATCCAAGAGAAGCTACCAGGGAACAGGTCATTGAAATGTTCCGCAAACTGATGTAAGCTGCTGCAAAACAATCAAAATTTCACACATAAAAGCCGTCACTGGTCTCCAGGCCGCTAGTTACCAGCAGCCGATGGAAGCCAGCTTGCGCCGGCAAGAGGAAGGAGCTGTGAATCCATTTTTCACAGCTCCTTTTCTCTATAATCACTAACCACCAGTCACTGCTCACTCAGCCGGTTTTCTGCTATAATAAATTTATCCTATTATCCACGGAGTGACCATTTATGCCTGAATCATTACCGACCATTGCACAGCTGGAATGTTTTATCATCTACGGACGGGTGGGCAACTTTGCCCGGGCGGCCCAGGAGGCCCATATTACCCAGTCTGCCTTCAGCGCCCAGATCAAGCGTCTGGAGACTACTCTGGGGGTCACTTTGATCCAGCGGTCCAAACGGGGGAGCCAGCTGACGGAGGAAGGGCGGCTGTTCCTGTCCCGGATTACCGGCTGGATGGACGGCCTGCGGAAGATCATCTACGAAACCCGGCTTACAGCGGAAGTGCAGCCTGTGGAGCTGAACGTGGGCATTCTGCGCTCTTTGGGGGATATCCATATGAACCGGCACATTGCTCATTTTCGCCAGGAGTTCCCCCAGCTGCGGTTCAATGTGTTTGACTATGCCACCTACCAAATCCATCAGGCACTGACGGAAGGGCGGCTGGACGTGGTTTCCACCTATTTCGTAAAAGAAAGCCTGCCCAGAAAGGCCAAACCATCGGATTTTACTATGGTCCATTTCTGTACGGACAACCTGGTATACTATGCACCGTTACTGCAGGTGGGGGAGAGCCCTCTGACCCGGGAGCAGCTTCTGCACTATCCTCTGGTGCTGTATCCTGCCAGTTATTATATGAACGAAATCTATCACCGGTATTTTGCGGGAACGCCCCTGGAACCCCAGATCTATGCCCGGCTTTCCACTCCTTATGCCATTATTCACTACTGCCAGCAGAACGAAGCCGGAGCCTTGCTGCCTGAGCGGTTGTTGAAGACCCTGGGATACCAGGAAGGCTGTCACCAGCTGCAGGATCCGCTGAAGGCAGAAGGATTCCTGATCTATCGGAAGAACAATCCCAAGGCAGAGCTGATCCAGGCTTATGTGGAACAGGTACTGGCCAGTTTTCGGTCCGGGAACAGAAAATCCATCGTTTGAAGTGATGGGATGCCTGTTATCGTTTTTTGCGATAACAGGCATCTTTTTTATCCGCTACACAAAAGGACAGCGGCCTCGTATAATCAAAACATATCCGAAGAACCGTAAAACTCTGAAAAGAAAGGTCGCTGATCCGTTTTATGACTGCCAAACCCCGTCTGTGGACTAAGGGCTTCGTTCTGGATACCCTGGTCAATTTTCTGATCTACATCATTTATTACATGCTGATGGTCATCATCGCTTCTGAGGCTATCCATTCCCTGAATGCTTCGGTCAGTGAAGCTGGCCTGGCTTCCGGGCTGTTCGTGCTGGGTACTCTGGTAGCCCGACTGTTCGCCGGTCGGTCCGTGGAACTGTATGGCCGCAAGAAGATGCTGTATGCCGGCATCCTATTCTACCTGATGACTACCTGTATGTATTTTCTGGTGGATTCTTTGCCCATGATGTACGGGGTGAGGCTGCTGAACGGAGTGGGCTACGGTGTTGCTTCCACTGCCACCAGCACCATTGTGTCCGCTATGATTCCGGCGGAGCGCCGGGGGGAAGGCATCAACTACTATGCCCTGAGCATGAGCCTGGCTGCAGCCATCGGACCTTTTATCGGAATGCTCCTGCAGCAGATGTTTCCCTTCAGCGTGATCATCATGTTCTCCATTGCCATGGTGCTGGTTTGCCTGGCTGCCGCTTTTGTGATGAAAGTGGACGAAATCCAGCTGACCGAGGAACATCGGGCTGCTCTGAAACAGATTTCTCTGTCTAACTTCCTGGAACCCCGGGTCATGGGGATTTCCATCGTGGGTTTCTTTGTGGCCGTGTGCTATTCCAGCGTGCTGAGCTTCCTGGCCACCTATGCGGCTGAATTGAAGCTTATGACTGCAGGGACCCTGTTCTTTGTGGTTTATGCCCTGTCCATTACCGTGGTTCGGCCCATTGCCGGCGTCATGTTTGACCGGAAGGGGGAGGACTTTGTCATGTATCCTACCTATGCCTGCCTGGCCATTGGCCTCCTGGTACTGTCTTTCACCACCCAGAGTTGGGAAATGCTCCTGGCTGGCGTGTTTGTGGGCCTGGGCTATGGAACTTTTATGTCCAACGGGCAGGCCATCTGCGTGAAACTGGTAGAAGAAGTACGGATCGGCGTGGCCGTTTCCACCTACTTCGTGATGCTGGACCTGGGGCTGGGTGTAGGTCCTTATATCCTGGGCGCATTCAAAGAGAGTCTGGGCTTCCAGGGTATCTATTCCACTGTAGGCATGGGTGCCATCGGGTGTGCTGCTCTGTATTACCTGTTATACGCCCGGCGCCGGAAGGCTAAGGATGATGAGGAGAAAGAAGTCCTGGAAGAAGCGTGAAACGTTTCTTGAATAAAATGATGTAGAGAATGCAGGAGGTGTGAAAAATGTTTTTTCACACCTCCTGTTCTGTATGGTATAATCAGACTGTAGTGAATACGGAGGAAGATACCATGCTGGCTGATTTACATATCCATACCACATTTTCGGATGGGGTCTATACCCCGGAACAGATTGTGACCCAGGCCCGGGCTGCGGGCATGGGCTGCATCGCCATCACAGACCATGACAACATCCAGGCCTATGACCGGGCTGAACGAATGATCCATTTCCGCCATCTGGGGCTGAAGCTGCTGCGGGGTGTGGAAATGGACACGGATTACAAAGGGAAGGATATCCATGTACTGGGTTACCATTTTAATTCCACGAACCAGGAATTCCTGCAGGCCCTGCGCTGGAACCGGGTGAACCGGATCGGCCGTGCGGAGAAAATGGTGGACAGGATTGCTTCTTTGGGTTATTCCATTACCTTCCAGGAGGTGCAGGAAGAGGCCAATGGGGCCAGGAGCCTGGGCCGTCCACACATTGCCCGGGTGCTGGTGAAGAAGGGCCTGTTTCCCACGGTGCAGTCAGTGTTCGATGTATTGCTGGGTGCGGGCAAACCGGCTTACTACCGGCAGGTAAAGATGAGCCCCGGGGAGGCCGTTGCATTGATCCATCAGGCCGGAGGCATTGCGGTACTGGCTCATCCAGCGGAAATCGAAAATCCGGTTCTGGTGGAAAAAATACTGGACAGTGTGCCTTTTGACGGCATGGAAGTGTGGCATCCTTCCGTATTGAAGGAAAATCCGCCCTGTGACTGGCTGCAGGTGGCAAAGAACCACCATCTGTTCCCCAGCGGCGGCAGTGATCTCCACGGCAACAAGGGACGATTTCCCATGCACCTGGGTGAATTTCCAGTGCAGTACGAGAATGTAGCAGGAATCATTAACGCATAAAGCAGGTGTTACTATGAAAGTTGTAGCCTTTGTGGGGCCCAGTGGTACTGGAAAGAGCTTCCGGGCCATCGGAGTGGCCCATGACCACGGCTGTGACGGCATCATCGATGATGGGCTCCTGATCGAGGGAACTAAGATCCTGGCCGGCACCAGTGCAAAGACGGAACAGAATAAAGTGCAGGCGGTGAAGCGGGCCATCTTCATGGAAAAGGACCATTGTCAGACAGTACGGGAGGCCCTGGCCCAGAGTGACATCCAGAACCTGCTGGTGATCGGTACATCGGACAAGATGGTACGGACCATCTGCAAACGGTTGCAGATTCCCGCACCTTCAGAAACAGTGTATATCCAGGATATTTCCACCACTCGGGAGATGAAAAAGGCACGGGAGATGCGCATCAAGGAAGGCAAGCATGTGGTGCCGGTACCCACCATCGAGTTGAAACCGCATCTTTCGGGGGTATTGGTGGATTTGCCTCACCGGCTGTTTTCACGGAACAAAAAACATCACGCTCTGCCGGAGAAATCCATCGTGCGCCCCGCATTCAGCTACTACGGCAAAATCACTGTATCGGATTACGTGGTCAGCGATATTGTGCGCATCGTGGTGAAGAAAAACAGGGAAGTGGATCGGATCACCAATATCAAGGTGCGCCGGCCTTCGGATACCAGCAAGGGGATGACCATCTATCTGGAAATCGTCCTGTTCTTCGGGGCGCCTATCTATGAAGTGGTGAAGGCCCTGCAGACCAAAATCAAACTGAAAGTGGAAGGCATGACCAGCATGCCTGTGAAAAATATCGATGTTTCCATCCGCAGCCTGACGGTGCGGCCTCCGGACATTCCGAAGAATCTGGAGACGCAGGAAGAGCCGGCGGAGGGACAAAAGGAGGAAACCGGGGCATGACCCCTTATGATTTCGACCAGTATGTGAGTCTGGTCAAGGAAAAACTCCAGCTTTTGACGGATGAACCGGTAGAACAGAAGAAAATCAACTATGGACAGCAGTTAAAGGTGAAAAAGGCATCTTTTTCTGTGACTCTTTCCCTGTATAACGGGAAAAAAGGACTGAAAACCGTATGGGGCGGCAAGGAGACGCCCCTTTTGCATGCCTGTAAGGCGGCACTGGACCAGGCTCCGGAAGAAGCGGAGACTCTGCCGGAAAATCCTTTCCATCAAGGCTGCCTGCTCAAGGGGAAAAATGGGTTCGACGGCCTGTGGTGCGGCAGCGATGAAAGCGGCAAGGGAGATTATTTTGGTCCTCTGGCAGTGGCAGCAGTGTGCGTAGATGAAAGTACTGCGGCGAAGTTCGCAGGCTGGGGTGTGTGTGACAGCAAAGCCCTGACGGACGACAAAATCCACCAGCTGTCCGCAAAGATCCGGGAAACGGCCCTGGCTCATACGACCCTGGTGCTGAAGCCTCAATTCTATAACCAGCGGTATCAGCAGCTGAAGGAGCAGAAAATGAACTTGAACCATCTGCTGGCCAGCGGACATATCCATGCGCTGGGGAAGGTACTGCAGCAGGTACCGGAGTGCCACTTTGCTCTGGTGGATCAGTTCACCAGGCATAACAGAATCACCAGTACCCTGGAACAGGCATTCCCCGGTCTTCATGTGTACCAGCAGCCCCGGGCGGAAGCGGATATGGCGGTGGCCGCGGCTTCCATCCTGGCCCGGGATGCCTTTGTGGGCATCATGGACGGACTGACCCAAAAAGCCGGATTCGAACTGCCCAAAGGGGGCGGGGCCAAGGCCACAGCGGCAGCACGGCGCATCGTGAAGGAGCAGGGGCAGGAAGCACTGAACCAGTTTGTAAAACTGCATTTTGCCAACAGTCGGAAGCTGTAACCATTGATTTACTGATTGTTTACCTTTTTATCACTTCCATATGCTATAATATAAAATATATGTACTCGATTGGTAGAAACAGGGAGCATTTCCCTAATATAACATACTGGCAGGTTATTATTTATGAATAAAAATCTTTTTCGCGTGCTGTGCGTTCTGTTCGTCGTCATCGTACTCGTGTCAGCAGGCGTTATTTACTTTACTTTTGATGTACGAGCCTTGGAATATCTGACCACCTTCAAGTGGTATTACGCTTTACTGGCCCTGGGGACGCTATCCATTGGATTGTTCTTTGACGCCACGCGGCTGATTACCTTGACCCGGATTTCCGGGGAGAAGATGGATTATGCCCATATCTTCTATGCGGTGTTCAGCAACTACTTCCTGGCTTTAATTACCCCCGGCCAGGGCGGTGGCGGCATTGCCATGCTCATGTTCATGAAGCGGGCCGGAGTTCCGGTGGCGAAATCTACGCTGATCGTCATTGTGCGGACCGTATTCTCCATCCTGTTCCTGTTCCTGATGATGCCCATCGTGTTTTTCTTTGATCCGGCACTGGTGGACTGGATGCCCACCAGTGTGATTGCCCTGGTGTGTGCGTTCTTCATCTGCGCCCCCTGGCTGCTGTGGCGGCTGGTGATGGGCGGCCGGGTAGAAAAATGGCTGGTTCGGTTCAGCAGGCGCTTCTCCCCCCGGGTGCAGGAAGCCATCTTTCTGGGTTATCGGGACTTCCAGCAGGCTATGTTCATGCTGAAGGATAACCCGAGGCAGGTATTCCGGGCTTTCCTTGAATCCGGCATCAGCCTGCTCTTCATTTATTCTGTAGTACCTGTGTTCATCAAGGCTTTTGGCATCGAACTGCCCCTGCACATTATCATGGGGCGGATGTGCCTGATCAACCTGATCCTGTATTTTACCCCGACGCCCGGTGGCAGCGGTGTGGCCGAAGGGGGCTTTTTGATGCTGTTCAATTCCCTGCTGCCGCCGGGGGTATCCGGGGTACTGGCTGTACTGTGGCGTTTCTTCTGTGAATATATTCCGTTCACCATTGGCGCCGTTGTTACCATTAAATGCTTCGGACTCGATATTTTGAACAAAATCCGTGATCGGAGGGGAATGGATTCATGAGAAAGATCCTGGTTACAGGGGGAGCAGGGTTCATCGGCTCCCATGTGGTGCCGGCCCTGCTGGCCAAAGGTGATTGTGAAGTAGTGGTTTTGGACAATCTGTCTACCGGAAGACGCAGCCATGTACCGGAAGGAGCACGGTTCCAGCTGCTGGATATCCGTTCCCGGGAGCTGTGGGATTTTATGGCCCGGGAAAAATTCCAGACGGTGGTCCATCTGGCGGCCCAGACCCTGGTACCTTATTCCATGGAGTATCCGGAAGCGGATGAGGATCTGAACGTGACGGGTATCGTCCATGTGCTGGAAGGCTGTCGGAAAAGTGGGGTGGAACAGTTCATCTTTTCTTCCAGTGCGGCTATCTACGGAGATAACCAGAACCTGCCCCTGAAGGAAACGGAAATTTCGGCCCCTACGTCCTTCTATGGACTCTCCAAAGTGGTGGGGGAGGACTATATCCGTATGTACAGCCGGTGCTTCGGTTTGAAGCACATCATCTTCCGTTTTGCCAATGTATACGGCGAGCGGCAGGGTGAGACCGGCGAGGGCGGCGTGATTTCCATCTTTGCCCGGAAAATTGCCCAGGGCAAACCAGTGACCATCTTCGGAGATGGCAATCAGACCCGGGATTTCATCTATGCAGGCGACCTGGCACGGGCTATTTCTGCTGGAATCGGTTACAATGGCTGCGCCACCTTGAATGTTTCTACCAATAAAGAAGTATCACTGAACCAGCTGATCGCCATCCTGGAAAAAATCCTGGGCCGGTCCATGGATGTGCAGCATGGACCGGTGCGGCCGGGGGATATCTATGCTTCCGTACTGAGTCACAAAGCCCTGGTGGAAATCTTGGGCATGAGGGAGTATACGGACCTGGAAGCGGGGCTGCGGAAGACCCTGGCTTATTTTCAAAAATAAAAGAGGTAGGGAGAACAGGGAGGAATGGCTATGAAGAAACTGCTCCTTTTGGTTCTGGCCCTGCTTTTTTTATGTATGGCAGGGTGCGGTGGCCAGGGTAAAGAACAGACCCGGGGGAATAAGCTCTCAAAGGAACTGGTGCTGGCAGGCGGTCAAAATAACGGAGCCTATGGCAGCCTGGGAACGGATTTGGCAGCGCTGCTGAATGGAGATGGCAAACAGCCTCAGCTGAAAGAAACGGGTGGTTCCGGTTCGGTGGCTAATGTGGAACTGCTGGCCCAGGGCCGGGCAGATCTGGCTTTCATCCAGAGTGATGTGGCCTATGCGGCTATCATCGGTACGGACCGGTATGCAGGGCAGGCAAAGGAGAATCTCCAGGTGCTGGGGGTACTGTATCCGGAGACAGTGCAGATCGTTACCTATGACGTGACAGGCATCCGGAAGCTGGAAGATCTGCGAGGCCGTACCCTGGCGGTAGGAGCCGCCGGTTCCGGGTCTGCCTATGATGCCCGTCAAATCCTGGAAGCTGCCGGAATCCCGGAAGACGAAGTACGGATTCAGTATCTGCCGGTGGAAGATGAAGTGAAAGCCTTGAAGGAAGGTACAGTGGATGCAGTTTTTGTGACCTCGGAGCTGCCCTACCAGGCCTTTAAGGAGCTGGCTCGGCAGCGGCAGCTGATGCTGATTCCTATCGAGGGCCAGGCAGCGGACGACTTGCTGGAAGCCTATCCCCGGTATCGGAAGACAGTGATCCCTGCCGGGACTTATCCCAACCAGACCAAACCCTGCAACAGCGTTGGCATGGACTGCCTGCTTGTGGCTACGGACCGGCTGGATGCCGATTACGCCCGGAGCTTCCTGGGACGTGTGTGGAGCCACTGGGGCGAACTGCACAGCAAGTATCCATTCCTGCCGGCAGATCCAAAACAATCGTTCTTTAAGGGACTGGACCTGCCGTTAGCACCCGGTGCCGAACAATTTAAGAAAGACCAGAAAGTCAGTTCTTGACCATTTTGATAAAACTTCATTTGCAAAACAGGCGTCAAACTTGTATAATGTTGAACAAGAGACTAGTCCTATAGGGTCCGGAGCGGAGGTAATCGTTCGGATTCGTAGGGGATACGGGAATTGAAAACATAGTTTCGAAAGCGGAGTATGGACGAAAGATACTCCAGTATTTCTATATGTCAAATTCAGGAAAAGAAAGAGGAGGTGCCCCTTTGAAAGAAGAAAACAATAACAATAATAAAGGGCAGCAGAAGAGAGAACCCAGACGGGAACAAAAGAGAGAAAACAAGCGGGAACAGAAAAAATTGTCCATCATCCCCCTGGGCGGGCTGGGTGAAATCGGCAAGAATATGACCGCTTTTGTGTACGGCAATGATATGATCCTGGTGGATGCTGGTCTGGCATTCCCCGATGATGATATGCTGGGCGTGGATCTGGTGATTCCGGATACCACTTTCCTGCAGGAAAATAAAGAGAAATTCAAGGCTATTTTTCTGACCCACGGCCATGAAGACCATATCGGCGCATTGCCCTATGTGATGAAGGATTTCGACGTACCGGTATACGGTACGCCCCTGACTTTGGGTATCCTGTCCGGACGCCTGAAGGAAAACGGCGTATCCGACAGCAAGTGCAAAATGGTGAAACCGGGTGCTACCGTCCGGACCGGGGCCTTCCGAGTGGAATTCATCCGGGTCAACCACAGTATTCCCGATGCGGTTGCCCTGGCCATCCATACTCCTGTGGGCGTGATTGTACACACAGGCGACTATAAGTTCGACCAGACCCCGGTGGACGGTCAGGTGGCAGATTATGCCAAACTGGCCGAAGTGGGCCGCAAGGGTGTCTTGCTGCTGATGAGCGATTCTACCAACATTGAACGGACCGGATATACGCCCAGTGAAAAGAGCGTAGGCAAAACCCTGGACGAACAGTTCCGTGCCGCCAAGAACCGGGTCATCGTGGCAACGTTCTCTTCTAACGTGCACCGGATCCAGCAGGTAATCGATGCTGCCGTCATGACCCGCCGGAAGGTGGCTGTCATCGGCCGCAGCATGGTGAACGTGGTGAACATCTCTATTGAAATGGGTTATCTGAAGGTTCCCCAGGGTGTATTGATCGATATCGATGAATGTCGCAACTATGCACCCCGCCAGATTGCCATTATCACCACCGGCAGTCAGGGCGAACCGATGAGTGCACTGACCCGCATGAGCAACAATGACCACCGGAAAGTATCCATTATGCCCGGTGATACAGTGATCATTTCTGCTACCCCCATTCCCGGCAACGAGAAAGGCGTGGCACGGACCATCGACAACCTGTACAAACAGGGTGCCGAAGTGGTGTACGGCCGTGAACAGGGTATCCACGTTTCCGGTCACGCCAGCCAGGAAGAAATCAAGCTGATGCACCGTTTGATCCATCCCAAGTTCTTCATGCCGGTGCATGGCGAATACCGTCATCTGGTGAAACATAAGAAACTGGCCATGCAGCTGGGCATGCCCAAGGAAAATATCGTTATTGCTGAAAATGGTTCCGTTGTGGATCTGACCCGGGATTCCATCGGGATTTCTGGTAAAGTGACCGCAGGCCGGGTACTGATTGATGGCCTGGGTGTGGGAGACGTTGGCAATGTGGTGCTGCGCGACCGCCGTCAGCTGTCCCAGGACGGGATCCTGATTGTGGTGGTGACCATCGACCACAGCACTTACCGGATTGCAGCTGGCCCGGATATCGTATCTCGTGGCTTTGTGTATGTGCGTGAGTCCGAAGAACTGATGGAAGGGGCCCGGGATCGCGTCCTGAGCACCTTGGACAAATGTCATGAAAACAATATCACTGAATGGTCCGCTTTAAAGAGTGCCGTCCGGGACAGCCTGGGCCGGTATCTGTTTGACAAGACCAGACGGCGTCCCATGATCCTTCCGCTGATCATGGAGATCTGATTGTACGAAAATTAAAATCTTCAGGAAGGGAACAGCGTGGAGAAAAAAGAACGAACTCGCAGGAACAACAAAAAAATCGAATTTACCTTCAACCGGGAAGTGCTGGGCATCCTGCTGGCTGCTTTCGCCATTGTGATGCTCTGTGCTCTGGTCGGACTTCCTATGGGAAGTGCCGGGGCTTTCCTGGAAAGAGTGCTGAAGTTTGCACTGGGAATCGGAGCATTCCTGTTCCCTCTGTATGTCCTGGTTCTGGGACTGGGTTATATCCTGAACCACGAACATCTGCGATTTTCCAAGAAGTTCTTTACTCTTCTGCTGTTCCTTGTTTCTGTCCTGAGCCTGTGGCATATGCATAAGGTGCCGGAGGGCAAGGAACTGATCCCTGAATACCTGATGACCGGTGGTGGCCTCCTGGGAGGCGCCATCGTGTTTGTTTTAACAAAGGTGGTGGGCCGGATCGGGGCGATGATTTTCCTGATTGCTTCGGCTCTGGATTCCATGGTGCTGTCCGGTAAATTCTCCCTGCGGGCGCCTCTGCAGACGGCCAGTGACGGAGTGAAGGAAGGCGCCGAGAATGTGGCGCAGAAATGGGAAGCATATCAGGATCAGCGAAAACGCAGTCACAATGCTTTTTATGACCAGGAAAAGGATGACGGCAATTACCATAAGCCCAAGGCTGCCGAAGAAAAGAAAATCACTCTGGCTGAACGCTTGAAAGAGAAGGTGAACAAGGCCGGGAATGCACCGCTCCTGAAATTCCAGAAAGATCAGGTGGATACGGTGGAACCGCCGCGGAAGTTTACAATCACAAACAGCCAGGATGCACAGCCGAAGCCGACCGCAGAAGATAAGCCCCAGCATTCTCAGACCACCCGGCTTGAGAATGCGGAGACAGGGGAAGTGATTCCCTATGAATTCCCGCCGCTGGATCTGCTGAATCCGGATCCTCCCGTGAATCCCCGGAACTACCAGGCGGAAATCGAGGAGCAGGGCGGTACGATCGAGCAAACCCTCCACGATTTCGGCGTAAATGCTACATTGGTGAATGTGACCAAGGGACCGTCGGTGACCCGGTATGAACTGGAACCGGCCCCTGGGGTCAAGGTGAATAAGATCCAGAACCTGGCGGAGGACATTGCCCTGAAACTGGCGGTTTCCAGTGTACGGATTGAACCCATTCCGGGCAAGGCGGCCATTGGCATTGAAGTGCCTTCCAAGACCAGTCAGCCCGTTTCCTTCCGATCCATCGTGGATTGTCCGGAAGTGAAGAACGCCAAGGGCAAGCTGGCCATTGGCCTGGGCAAGGATATTTCCGGCCATGTGGTGGTGGCCGATCTGACCAAGATGCCCCATCTGCTGATTGCCGGCAGTACCGGCAGCGGCAAGAGTGTGTGTATCAATACCATCATCTGCAGTCTGCTGTATAAAGCGGCTCCTGATGAAGTGAAGCTGATCCTGGTAGACCCCAAAGTGGTAGAACTGACCAATTATAACGGTATCCCCCACCTGTTGACTCCTGTAGTTACGGGGCCTAAGCAGGCGGCCAGCGCACTGCACTGGGCGGTGGTGGAAATGGAACGGCGGTACAGCCTGTTCGCCAAAACCCAGGTGCGGAAAATCGATGATTACAACAAGCTGGTGCAGCCTGGCGAGAAACTGCCCTTCATCGTAGTCATCATCGACGAATTATCCGATTTGATGATGGTGGCAGCGGTGGACGTGGAAGATGCCATCCTGCGTCTGGCTCAGAAAGCCCGTGCTGCAGGGATCCACCTGATACTGGCGACCCAGCGGCCCTCTGTAGACGTATTGACCGGGACCATCAAGGCCAATATTCCGTCCCGGATAGCGTTTGCTGTATCCAGCCAGATTGACAGCCGGACCATCCTGGATACCAGCGGTGCCGAAAAGCTCCTGGGGAAGGGAGATATGCTTTTCTTCCCAACGGGCGAAAACAAACCCATCCGGGTTCAGGGCGCCTACATTGCGGATGACGAACTGAATCGGGTTGTCGATTTCATCAAAGCGGAGGCTATTCCTACTACCTATCATCAAGAAGTGACCACCCAGGAGCTGAATGGTGAGAAGGACAGCAGGAAGGAAAACTCCGAAGATGAAGAAGATGAGCTGTTTGAGGATGCGGTGGAAGCCGTCATGGATGCCCATCAGGCGTCCTCGTCCATGCTCCAGCGCAAGTTCCGTATCGGGTATACCAGGGCAGCCCGACTGGTGGATGCCATGGAAGAAAGGGGTATCGTAGGGCCGGCGGACGGCAGCAAACCACGGCCGCTGCTCATGAGCCCCACTACCATCCGACAAAAGTTCTTCACCAAAGGTCTGAAGGAAGAAGGCCGGGATGAACTGTAATTTATCCTGCTAAGAAAGAGGACGAACCATGAAAAACAAAATTGGAACCTATTTACGGCAGCACCGGGAAGAAAAAAAACTGACACTGGAGCAGGTTGCCGAACATACCGGAATCCGGGAACCCTATCTGGAAGACCTGGAGAATGGGGATTTCCACAAAATCCCCGGTGATGTGTTCATCCGCGGTTTCCTGCGGAATTACGGGAATTATCTGGGCCTGGATGGTAATGGCCTGGTGGAAGCCTACCGCACGGGGAGTGAGCCAGAAAAAATCCTGGAGGATGCAGGCCATATTGCACCAGCTTCCGAAGCTCCCAAGAGCACGGATACCATCATCCTGCGGCAGGCTTTGGACAGTATGGAACCCCGGAACAGTTCCAAACCGGAAACCAAGTCGGCGGATGCTGTGGAATCGGTAGATTCGGAGCCGGCCAAACTGGAAACGGAGCCTTTTGATAAAGTGGCAGCCCTGAAGGAAATGGAACCGGTGGGCTACGGCTATAAGCCCCATAAAGAGAAATCCCAACCGGCAGCACCGGTGGAAGCCCCGGAAAAACAGGCCATGGAAGAGACCCGGATCATGAAGCCGGTGAAGCCCTCTGCCAGGCCGACACAGGAAATCAAATCGGAACTCCAACCGTCCGTGGCATCCCAGATGGCAAAAACAGTGGAGGTCAAGACGGCTGCTCCGAAAGCAGATGCAAAAAAAACGGAAACAGCAATTGCCAAACCGGTCCAGAAATCGGCTGAACAGCTAAAAAAGACTCCGGAGACTGTATCCAAAGCGGCTGCTGCAGTGGCTCCGGAACAGGGTAAGAAGCATGGTTCGCCCAAACAGGCCCTGAAGAAGATGGAAAAAGCCCTGAACAAGGAAAATATGGAGGAAGCCCTGACGGACAGCAAGGCCAAGATGGGCGGTTTTCTTGACAGAATCCATAAATTCATCGATGACAATCTGTATGAAACCGTGCCTGAGGATGAAGAAGGCGAGGAATACGGGGCTACTTCGGCGGATAACAGCAGCAAGGCTCCGGCTTTCAGTTTCAAGGTGTTTACTGGTGTGTTCGTTGTGTGCCTGGCTATCTTTACAGTGGTAATGGCCTATTTTGTGTTCGGCGGCAAGACAACGCCGGATTTGAAGGCCACGGACAGCATCACCGATGGGGTGAAGTCCGACCATTCTTCGGAAAAAACGCCGGAGAACAAGAAAGAGGCCGAAGAAACCAAGGCCAAACAGGAAGAAGCCAAGGGTGATGAAAAGACCCTGGGTAAAGGCAATGGCGTCACCGTTGTAGTAACCTATAAGAAGCCGGTGTGGACCCAGACAACCATCGATGGCAAACAGGTGGAAGCCGCCACCATCGCCAAGGGTTCCACCCGGACCTATAAAGGCAGCAAAAGTGTATCTGTAAACGTAGGCAGTATCCGGGACGTGACGATTACGGTCAACGGCAAGGAAGTGCCATATGGCTCGAGGGAATGGGGCGTAGTAACCCGTACCTTCAAGGCAAAATAGGATGAAATGGAAGGAGTAATGACTTGGAAATCGGAGTAGTCAGCCTGGGGTGTCCCAAGAATCTGGTGGACTCGGAAGTGATGATGGGTCTCATCGAGAAGCGCCACTGGATCATCACCAACGATCCTACCCATGCGGATGTGATTATCGTGAACACCTGTGGCTTCATCGAAAGCGCTAAGACAGAATCCATTAACACGATCCTGCAGATGGCGGAATACAAGAAAGACGATGTCCATCGAAAACTAATCGTTACCGGGTGTCTGGGACAGCGGTATGCTGATGATCTGTTCAAAGATCTGCCGGAGGTAGATGCCATCATCGGCACGGAATGTTATGACCAGATTGGCAGCGTCATCGACCGGGTGGAAGCCGGTGAGCGGTTCATCCTGCTGAAACCGCCTCAGAAATATACCCAGAAAACAAAACGGGTACTGACCACCCCCAGGTATACGGCATATCTGAAGATCGCCGAAGGATGCAATAACCGGTGTTCTTACTGTGCCATCCCCAAAATCCGGGGCCCGTACCGCAGCCGTCCTTATGAAGAGGTGCTGCAGGAAGCCCGCGATCTGGTGAGCCAGGGCGTCCGGGAGTTGATCCTGGTAGCCCAGGATACCACCCAGTATGGCATCGATCTGTACCACAAACTGCGCCTGGCCGATTTGCTGAAAGACCTGGACCAGATTCCCGATTTGAAGTGGATCCGTATCCTGTACTGTTATCCAGATTCTTTTACCGATGAACTGATTGAAACCATGGCTACCTGCAAGAAGGTATGCCATTATGTGGATCTGCCACTTCAGCATGCCAGCAACAGCCTGCTGAAGACTATGCACCGCCGGGATACCCGGGAACAGGTGGAGGAACTCCTGGCCAAGCTGCGCAAGCGCATGCCGGACATCTGCCTGCGGACCACGTTCATTGTAGGCTTCCCCGGGGAGACAGATGAACAGTTTCAGGAACTGCTGGATTTCGTGGAAAAAGAACGGTTCCAGTGTGCCGGCGTGTTTACCTACAGTCAGGAAGACGGCACGGAAGCCGGGGCCATGCCCAATCAGATTCCCGATGAGACCAAGCAGGACCGGTATCATACCCTCATGAGTCTTCAGGCTCAGATTTCGGAAGAAATCCAGCAGGAACGGGAAGGACGTGAGCTGGAAGTGTTAATCGAGGGCAAGGACGAGGAAGACTCGAACCTGGCCGTAGGCCGCAGTTATGCGGAAGCCCCGGATATCGATGGCAAGATTTATGTGGAACAGGCAGGAAATCTGAAGGCGGGGGACTTTGTAAAAGTCCGCATCAGCCAGGGTTTCACTTATGAAGCAGTGGGACAGATCGTAAAGGAGTGAATTTCCCGTGAAAGTGGAAGTCATCAATACCGGAACGGAACTGCTGCTGGGAGATATTGTCAATACCAACTTCCAATACCTCTCCCGGATGCTCAATGATGCCGGTTTCAATGTGTTGTATCAGACTACCATTGGTGACAATGGGGACCGACTGCTGGAAGTACTGGATATCGCCCTGAAACGGGCGGATATCATCATTACTACCGGGGGCCTGGGGCCTACCCGGGGTGATATTACCAAGGAAATGGTGGCCAGGAAGCTGGGGCTGCCCCTGGTACCCAGTGCGTTCTGGCTGGACAAGCTGACGAAATATTTTGCCGCCCGCCAGGTGACCATGACCGAGAATAATAAAAAGCAGGCCATGATTCCCCAGGGTGCAGTGGTGTTCAACAACGAAGTGGGAACGGCTCCGGGAATTGGGGTCTGGACTTTGGATCACAAACTGATCGTTATGCTGCCCGGTCCTCCGGCGGAGACCACCCACGTATTCGGCCAGCAGGTGATGCCCTACCTGCGCAAGAGCTATGCGGCCCAGGGAGTCATCCATTCCCGAGTGCTGCATCTGCGGGGCCTGACGGAATCCATGGTGGCAGAAAAGCTGGATCAAATCATCATGGCCCAGACCAATCCCACCATTGCACTCTATGCCCGCAAAGGCGAGATCATCATCCGGATTACGGCCAAGAGTGATACTCTGGAAAAGGCGGAAGCCATGAATCATGGCATCGAGGACGAGATCCGGACGGTGTTGGGCCAGTACATTTACGGCGTGGATTATGAAACCCTGCCGGAAGCCCTGGGCAAGCGGCTGAAGGAAAAACATCTGACCATTGCCTTTGCAGAATCCTGCACTGGTGGTCTGGCGTCCAGTCTGGTGACGGACGTGCCGGGCAGTTCGGAATATCTGATGGGTTCCGTGGTTTCTTATACCAATGACGTGAAACACCGGCTGCTGGGCGTGCAACAGGAAACCCTGGACAAATACACGGCTGTCAGCGAACAGACGTGCCGGGAAATGGCGGAAGGAATCCGGAAGCGGATCGGCACGGACCTGGGTATCAGCATCACCGGTATCGCTGGTCCCGGCGGTGGTACTCCTACTCAGCCCGTAGGGCTGGTGTATGTGGGTGCAGCCGATAAAAATGGTACCCATGTACTGGAATGCCGGTTCAAGGCTTCCCGGACTACCATCAAGCTTCGGGCGGCCATGAATGCTTTGAGCCTGGCCATGGACCGGGTCAAGGATTTATAAATTCGTATATGTATCGTAATAAAGGAGAATTGAATGACTGACACGTTACAAGAAGAAAAAGCACCGGAGATTACTTCTTTTGAAGATCTCCAGCTGGATAAGAAAATCATGAGTGCTCTGAAGGAAATGGGCTTCGAAGAACCATCTCCCATCCAGAAACGGGCTATCCCTCTGGCTCTGGAAGGAGATGACCTGATCGGTCAGGCACAGACTGGTACCGGTAAGACTGCTGCTTTCGGAATCCCCATTATCCAGAAAATCAATGAAAAAGACCGTCATATCCAGGCTCTGATCATGAGTCCTACCCGGGAACTATGCATCCAGGTGGCTGATGAAGTTTCCAAAATCGGTAAGAACAAGCGGGTACGGGTACTTCCGGTATACGGCGGTCAGCCCATTGAACGGCAGATTCGCAGCCTGAAACGGGGCATCCAGGTGGTCATCGGGACTCCTGGCCGTCTGCTTGATCATATCCGCCGGGGTACCATCGACCTGGAATACGTGCACTTCCTGGTGCTGGATGAAGCTGATGAAATGCTGGATATGGGTTTTGTGGATGACATGGAAAACATCATCAGGAATGTGCCGCCTGAACGGCAGACGATGCTGTTCTCTGCCACCATGCCCCGGCCCATCCTAAGCATCAGCAAGAAATACATGCGTACTCCCAAGATGGTGGCCATCCACAAAGAAGTGGTGACGGCGCCCACCATCGACCAGTACTATTATGAGACCCGGGATAAGGTGGATGGCCTGTGCCGGATCCTGGACACCACTGATGACTGCAAGATGATTATTTTCTGCCGCACCAAGAAAGGCGTTGATGAACTGGTCATCGCCCTGGCTACCCGGGGTTATGAGGCTGAAGGGCTCCACGGGGATCTGAGCCAGAACCAGCGGGATCGGGTCATGAAGAAGTTCCGCAACGGCCAGGTGGATATCCTGGTGGCTACGGATGTAGCTGCCAGAGGCTTGGATATCGATAATATCACCCATGTGGTAAATTTTGACGTACCCAGCGACAGCGAAAGCTACGTACATCGGATTGGCCGTACAGGCCGTGCCGGCAATAGCGGCGTTGCCCTGACCTTCATCACGCCCCGGGAATTCCGTCAGCTGAAGCTGATTGAACGGAGCATCAAAACCCGGATCATCCGGGGAACTCTGCCTACCGACGCCAGCGTGCTGGAACGGCAGCGGGAACAGATTGTTTCCAAAATGCAGACCATCCTGGAACAGGATCGGTATCAGGACTATCTGCCCATTGTGGAAACCCTGGAAAAAGATTACGATATCCAGGATATTGCTGCTGCAGCCCTGAAATTCATGCAGGAAGGCGCCAAGGCCCTGGAAGAACCCCAGGAGGAAGGTGCTCTGCCTGATGCCCTGGCCAATACCGGTGCCAAACCGGGTATGGTACGGCTGTTCCTGAACATCGGCCGTTCTTCCCGGGTGACAGTGCGGGATATCGTCCAAAGCATTGCCATTGAAGCGGAGATTCCGGCTCGCAGCATTGGTCGGATCAGCATCTACGACAAATTCAGTTTTGTAGAAGTTCCCATGGAATATGCGGAAAAAGTCCTGGCAGTGATGCACCGGAACACCATTCGGGGCTGCCGGGTGAATATGGAACCTGCCAAAGCACGAGTGTAATCGACAAGGAGTTCTCTTATGTCTCAAACGATCTACGGAAGGACGGAGGGTCTGAAGAAACAGGTCCTTACCCAATTGGAAGCGATCTATGAGCAAAGAGCCGACGAGGGCCAACTGATTAGTCATGAGTTGGCCCTTGTTTTGCGCAACCTTTCGGACGAAATCAACCGGGAAATCTCTCTGTACATCGACCGGAAGGGCAAAGTGACGGCGGTGGCCGTGGGCAGTGACTGTCATGTAGATCTGCCCCAGGTGGAATCCCGGCGTAGTCAGAACCGGCTGTGCGGGGTAACCTGTGTTCACACCCACCCTCATGGTGCACCCCGGCTCAGCGGTGTGGATTTCTCCGCACTGCGGGATTTGCGCTTCGATGCCATGGCAGCCATGGCCTGGGAGACTGCGGACAGCGAACCGGCGTTGAGCTTTGCCATGATCACCGATCTGAATGATGATCACCAGCCGGTTCTCCAGGAGTTCGGCCCTTATCGGGTTAAGGACGTGGCAGCCATGCCTTTCGGTAATATGGTCCATCTGATTGAAAAGCTGCTGGCCAAACGGTCCCGGAATCACAATTTAGAAGAAGGACCGGAACGGGCCATGCTGGTATCCTTAGCCTGGGGAAATCTGGATACCCGCTGGAGCGCTGAAGATTCCGTGGAAGAGCTGGGACAGCTGGCTGAAACGGCCGGTGCGCAGGTCATTGGAAAATTCGTCCAGAGTCGGCCGAAACCGGATCCAGTGTTCTTCATCGGTAAGGGTAAGGTACAGGAAATGGCTCTGTTTGCTCAGCAGGAGGATATTGATTTGTGCATCTTCGACGATGAACTGTCTCCGGCTCAGCAGCGGAACCTGGAACGAGCTCTGGGCGTACGGATCATCGATCGTACCGGCCTAATCCTGGACATCTTTGCCAAACGGGCCAAAACCAGTGAAGGCAAGCTACAGGTAGAACTTGCCCAGCTGCAGTACATGCTGCCCCGAATCATGGGGCAGGGCACCAGTCTTTCCCGGCTGGGTGGCGGTATCGGGACCCGTGGACCAGGCGAAACCAAACTAGAAGTGGACCGACGCCGGATCAGAGATCGGATTGCCTTCCTGGAGGAACAGATCCGGAAAATGAAGGGAAACCGGAAACAGCAGCAGCGGGCCCGGAACAAGAGTGAAGTGAAACAGGTATGTTTGGTGGGCTATACCAACGCCGGCAAGAGTACTCTGTTGAACCAGCTGACCCATTCGGATATCTATGCCCAGGATCAGCTGTTTGCTACATTGGACCCTACTACCCGTCAGCTGGAATTACCGGACGGTGACGTGTGTACCCTGACAGATACCGTAGGGTTCATCCAGCGGCTGCCCCATCAACTGGTAGCAGCCTTCAAATCTACCCTGGAAGTGGTGAAGGATGCAGACCTGCTGGTCCATGTGATCGATTGTTCCCATGAGCTTTACAGGGAACAGGCCGAAGCTGTGTACCAGGTACTTCAGGAGCTGGAAGTTACCGATAAGCCCATCCTGACCGTGTACAATAAGGTGGACAAGCTGCACCAGTTCGAGGGGATGCAGCATCGATTGGAACAGGAGGGACACACCGTCTGTGTTTCGGCAAAGACAGGTGACGGAATCGCCCAGCTGCTCCAGGTTATGGCCGATATGCTGGGACAGGATATGACGGAAATTACCCTGTGCATCCCCTACGCTGAAAGCAGGGTAGCAGCTCAACTCCACAACGATGCCAAGATCATCAGTGAGGAATACGGTGACCAGGGTATCCTGGTAAAAGCCAAAATGAAGAAAGCAATGGCCGATCAATTATCGGCTTATCAACAATAATCCGTAGGAGCTTACTAAGGGTCGCGAAGTGATTACGCCTGGTAAGCCTGCAATTGATAGATGAGGAGTATTTATAAAATGATCCAATGGGATGAAATTGAACGGAAAGCGCTGAACACCGTAGCCCAGCATACCAAAATTCATGAAGAAGCGGCTCTGGTCAATACCAAAAAGGTATTGGATGCTTTTGCCAAACATCAGGTAGCTGATTACTACTTGAAACCCACTACCGGCTACGGTTATTCCGATGTGGGACGGGATCAGCTGGATCTGATCTATGCGGATATTTTCAGGACGGAAGCTGCCCTGGTCCGTTCTCAGTTTGTTTCTGGCACCCACGCTCTGGCTGTGGCCCTGCTGGGCAATCTGAAACCTGGCGATGAAATGATTGGCGCTACTGGCGAACCCTACGATACCATGCAGACTATCATTGGCTCGCCGGTAAAGGCCCCGGGCAGCCTGGTGGATATGGGTGTTACCTACAAGGAAATTCCCATGGAGGGCGATCATCCTGATATCCCTGCTCTGCTGGCTGCTATCACTCCCAAAACCCGTCTGATCCACGTACAGCGCTCTTGCGGCTACAGCAGCAAGCGGAAGACTTTGACTGTGGCTGAAATCGGAGAAATTTTTGAGGCTGTGAAGGCCGTTCGTCCAGATATTATCTGTTTCGTAGATAACTGCTACGGAGAATTTATTGAAAAAAAGGAACCTACGGAAGTGGGTGCTGATTTGATGGCCGGCTCCCTGATCAAGAACCTGGGCGGTGGTTTTGCACCTACCGGTGGCTATATCGTAGGTAAAAAAGAGCTGGTGGAACAGGCCTCCTATCGTCTGACTGCTCCCGGTCTGGGCGGTGAGATGGGCTGCACGCTGGGAGACACGGCCCGGGAATTCTATCAGGGTCTGTTTATGGCACCGCATGTGGCGTTGCAGGCTGTGAAGACCTCCATGTTCGCCGCTTCTGTGTTCCAGTCTCTGGGCTTTGAAGTTTCTCCGCTGCCTGATGACGTGCGCAGTGACATCATCCAGACCATCACCTTGAAAACTCCGGAGAACCTGTGTGCCTTCTGCGAAGCCATCCAGGCTCATTCTCCCATCGATGCTCATGTAACACCGGTGCCGTCTCCGTTGCCGGGTTACCAGGACGATATCATTATGGCAGCCGGTACCTTTGTGCAGGGTGCTTCCATTGAACTCAGCGCGGATGGTCCCATGCGTGCTCCGTATAAAGTCTTCATGCAGGGTGGATTGACTTTTGAACACGGCCGGATTGCTGTCATGGCAGCTGCCAAGCAGATTATGGCAAAGCAAGGAAAGTAAAAAAGCTTTAAAATATAAAAATTGCTCACAGATGGCTAAATTCTATCTGTGAGCGTTTTTTGATGGTTTTACTATAAAGTATATGTATAACACAAAAAATCGTCTCTGAAGTCAATTTCAGAGACGATTTTTTCATTGTTTTTTATTACAGCGTCCGGAAAACAGCGATGACTTTTCCTTTGATTTCAATGTTATCAGTGCCAACAATAGGGGTGTAGGCATCATTTTCTGGTTGCAGACGAATCTGTTTCAGCTCCCGGAAATATCGTTTGATGGTGGTTTCCTCACCATTGATCAGGGCAACTACGATATCGCCATTGGTAGCATAATTCTGTTTCCGCACAAACACATAATCATGATCCAGGATACCAGCATCTTTCATACTGTCGCCTTCGACTACCATCATGAATACATCTTCCTTACAGCCAATCAAATCCAGGGGAATGGGGTAGGTGTCTTCGATGTTTTCCACAGCAAGCATAGGATCACCGGCATGGACGGCACCAACCAGAGGAACGGGGACCATGCTTTTTTTTCGCCAGCTGATTTCTTCCGTCAGGCCATAGGTGCGGGGCTTTTCCGGATCCCAGCTCACAAAACCGGCTTCTGCCAGCTTCTTCAAGTTATTGTGTACAGAGGCACTGGAAGAAAGCCCTACAGCTTTGCCAATTTCACGGACCGAAGGGGGGTACCCGTTGGAAAAGATATATTGTTTGATATAGTCGAGAATCTGGCTCTGACGGGCATTGATGGTGCCTCGGGAACCCATTTTCTTATCAGTCGCTTCAGACATAGGACAACTCTCCTTATCGTATCGGTAAAACAATATCATTCAAAGTAAAAATGGAATAGCATGATTCAAGATATTTCATCAAACTGCCGATAATCCAGGCGAACGGAATATCAGCTTTGGAATCAATTCAGCTAATTATACTTTTATTAAGTATAACAAGAAAACAATTGTGTGTCAAACAAGCGTTTGAGTTCCAGGAAGTCTTACTTTATAAAAAAGGAGAAAAGTGTTTCAGCAGAAATGGACACCTATTTTTAAGAAAATTTTACGTCCTATAATATATATTATGTTAAATAATGTGGATAAAATTGCAGGGGACGTTGTCCACTACAATAGGATTGCTATGAAAACGTGCACAGTTCTGTTTAAAAAATTCTCGAATTGGTTCTTTTTTGTCAAAGTCCTCCGTGGTATAACAAGACTCATACACAAACTGACATCTTTACCAAAGGAGTTCTTACTATGCATCAACGTGTTGCTGCCATCAATGATCTGTCCGGCTTGGGACGATGTTCCTTAACGGCTGATATTGCCGTCCTGGCTGCCATGGGTCTGGAATGCTGTCCGTTGCCTACGGCAATCCTGACTACCCAGACCGGATATCCGGATTATCGGTGTGTTTCTTTTACCGACCATATGGATGCATATCGTCTTCACTGGCAGCGACTGGGTGCATCGTTTCAAGGTATCCTTTCCGGGTATCTGGCTACGCCGGAGGCTGCAGATTGTGTGGAAGCTTTCCTGGATGCATTTCAGCAACCGGGTACTTTGTATCTTTGCGATCCGGTGCTGGGCGACAATGGCCATGTGTATCGGGGATTTTCGAAAGCGTCCATACAGGCCATGGAGAAGCTGGCCAGGCGGGCGGATATCCTGACCCCCAATCTGACGGAGTTCTGTATCCTGACAGGTACAGAAATAGGACCAATGCTCAAACTGGGCCAGGAAGATCCGGAAGCCCTGTTTCAGACACTGCAGGAAAAAGCATCTATTTATCATGAAAAGAAGCTGGTCATTACCGGTATCCCCCACTCTTCATCTTCAGGTGAACACCTGGTCACCAATCTGGTGATGGATCAGGGCCCGATGAAACCGGTGACCTTCCCCCACCTGGGCGGTACTTATTCTGGCACCGGAGATTTGTTCGCGGCGGTGCTCCTGGGAAGCCAGCTGCAGGGCCGGAGTTTGGCCCAGGGAGCACAGCTGGCTGGAAATTTCATTGGCAGTGCCATCCGTTCTTCTAAAATGGAAGGAACACTTTTTAATGACGGGGTCAATTATGAACCCTATCTCTCTTTATTAGGAAAGGAATGATTGTCTATGTCTATGAAACAGAGAACCCAACAGGAAAAAATGCGGCTGCTGGTGCTCACGGGACTTTTTGCGGCACTGATCTGCTTGTTCACTGCTTATATCTGCCACATCCCCCTGGGTGCCAATGGCGGATATCTGCATTTCGGCGATACTCTGATTTATGTAGCAGCAGCTCTGCTTCCCCAGCCTTATGCGCTATTGGCGGCAGCCATCGGTGGCGGACTGGCAGATCTTCTTACTTCGCCCATGTGGGCCCCGGCTACGATCATCATCAAGGCATTGATCACGCTGCCTTTTACCTGGAAGGCACGGAATCTGCTGTGTACCCGGAACCGGATTGCACCGTTCATTTCCTGGATTATTTCCACCATCGGGTATTATTTGGCAGAAGGCCTGATTTTCGGCCAGTATGCGGCTTTGATCACATCTGTGCTGGGCAGTGCCCTGCAATCGGGCGGCAGCCTGCTGTTCTTCTATCTGGTGGCGGGTGTGCTGGATAAGCAGGATATCAAAGACAAGCTTTTTGTAAGTGGCAGTTCCAAACTGTCTGCTTCGGAGAAGGGATGATAGAAATGGCAAAAATTTTATATACGTATAAAGATGGTGTATACGCTAATCTGACCAATCTGTGCAACTGCCGCTGTACGTTCTGTGTGCGGTTCCAGCATGAGGGCATCGGGGATGCTTCTACTCTGTGGCATAAAGTCAATCCGACCTGGGAACAGGTGAAGACGGCTGTGGATGCCTTTGATTTTACCGATTATAAAGAGTTGGTATTCTGCGGGTATGGAGAACCTACCTGTGCTCTGGATTTGATGCTGACAACGGCCCGATACGTAAAAAAAATTCACCCGGAACTGAAACTGCGGGTGAATACCAATGGATTAGGTAACCTGGAAAACAAGCGGGATATCGTTCCGGAACTGGCTCAGGTCCTGGATGCAGTTTCCATCAGCCTGAATGCACCGGATGAAGCGGATTACAACAAGGTGACCCGCCCTACTCTGCCAGGAGCCTATCAGGCCATGCTTGATTTCGCCCGGGAGTGCAAGAAAGCCATTCCTGATACCCGGATGACAGTGGTGGATGTACTGCCTCCGGATCAAATTGAAGCCAGCCGAAAAGTAGCTGAAAAATGTGGCATCAAGCTGCGGGTACGGCATTTCAGTTGATAAAATCCTTCTTCCAAAGTGACGGGGGTGTGAATTTTTTCACACCCCCGTTTTTGATTTGATATCAGCTGTTTTTCTTTCTTCCTTCAAGGATATGCGAGACGATAATGGCACAGGAGGCGTCTCCGGTGATATTTAGAGTGGTACGCCCCATATCGAAGATCCGGTCCACACCGGCAACCAGTGCGATGCCATCCACCGGCAGGTTTACGGAAGCCAGGACCATGGCCAGCATAATCATTCCGGCACCGGGTACACCAGCCGTCCCTACGGACGCCAGGGTGGCAGTCAGTACGATGGTCAGCATCTGAGGAAGAGTAAGGTCGATGCCATAGCAGGAAGCAATGAATACAGCACAGACTCCCTGATAGATGGCAGTGCCATCCATGTTGATGGTGGCACCCAGAGGCAGGGTAAAGCTGACTACTTCCTTGGAAGCTCCCAACTTGGTGGCAGATTCCATGTTAATGGGCAGGGTCCCTACGGAGGAAGCACTGGAAAAAGCAAAAATCATGGCAGGCATCATTCCCTTGAAAAACTTCAGCGGGCTCATTCCACCAATGGCTCGTACAGCCAGGGAATATACGATAATGGCATGCAGTGCATAGGCGATGTATGCACAAAGGATGACTTTGGCCAGAGAGCCGATGACTGCCGGGCCATTCTGAGCCACTACCGGGCACAGCAGGCAGAACACGCCAATGGGAGACAAGGACAGAATCATTTCCATGACTTTCATGAACACGTCGTTCCAGGTGTTGATGAATTCAGCCGCCTTTTCTCCTTTCCTGCCCAGGGCGATGATGGCGATGCCGATCAAAATAGCCATGACGATGACCTGTAGCATGTTACTGCTGTTCAACGGGGCAATGAAGTTGGAGGGGAACAGATCCACGATCATTTTCATGAAGCCGGGATTGGAATTCTTGACTTTAAAGGCCAAATTTGCGGTAGAAAGTGCCGGGAAAGAGTCTTTGAAACTGTTGGCGACGAGCAGGCCGATGGTGATGGCAATGGCAGTGGTAAAGAAATAATAGACCAGGGTGATGCCTCCGATGGAGCCTACTTTCCGAATGTCACTGAGGGAAACCACCCCTGCCATGATGGAAAAAAGGACAATGGGTCCTACTACAAATTTTACAAGATTCAGAAAAATCATGCCGAATGGTTTGATGTAATTGATGGCAAAGGAAACATTCCCCTGCAGTGCCAATCCGGCGATGATCCCCAAAATCAGAGCGATGAAAATCTGAATCGCCAGTGGCATCTTCTTTTTCTTCGGTTGGACAGCATCCATAGTAAACTACCCCTTTCAGGAACATGAGAAAAGCATAAAACTGTAACCTTTCGCAGTACAGCCATTATAGCATATTTACAGATATTCGTACAGGGATTTTTCAGAAAATTACAAACAGAGCATATAAGGAGCGGGCGCACCGGGCGACATCGCTACGCGAGTCCTGGTACGCCCCTACGGTGTATGTCAATCATTCTGCCATGCTTTTTTGTAGGGAGTACCAAGACCGGCACAGCCGTATTGCCCGGTACCCCCCCTTCCCTGGCCTTCCAGTGGGAATCATTTACTCTTCTTCCGCAATGGCAATCACAGTTTTGCAGGCTTTTTCCAGTGATTGCAGGGGCAGGTACTCGAACCGGCCGTGGAAGTTGGCTCCACCTGTGAACAGATTCGGGCAGGGCAGCCCTTTATAAGAGAGTACGGCTCCGTCTGTACCGCCTCGGATGGGACTGATGACGGGTGTCACACCTATTTTTTTCATGGCCTTTTGGGCCCGTTCCACTACATCCATATGGCCGTTCTCGATGACACTGAGCATATTGTAATACACATCATGGCTGTTTACTGCTACACTGCCAGCGCCATATTTGGCATTAAAGAAATCCGCCATCTTTTCCAGGAGTACTTTCCTGGCTTCGAATTTCTGTTTGTCGTGATCCCGGATCAGCATGTCCATGCGGCAGATTTCTACCGTGCCGCTGATGCCGTACACATGGAAGAAACCTTCACGGGCTTCCGTGTACTCCGGTTTCTCACCGGCCGGCAGCAGCTGCTGCCATTCTCCTGCCAGGGTCAGGGCATTTTTCATCTTGCCTCTGGCAGAACCAGTATGGACACTGCGACCGTGGAAGGTGATCACTGCATTGGCCGCATTGAAGTTTTCGTATTCCAGACCGCCCAGTTCACCGCCGTCCACTGTATAGGCAAAATCAGCACCGAATTTTTTTACGTCGAAATACTGAGTCCCCCGCCCTACTTCTTCATCGGGGGTAAAGCCGATGCGCAGGGTACCGTGCTTTATTTCGGGATGAGCCAGGAAATATTCCATGGCTGTCACAATGGCAGTGATACCGGCTTTGTCATCTGCCCCCAGGAGTGTGGTACCATCGGTGAACAGAATGTCCTGTCTCTTATAGCGGAGCACTTCCGGAAAATCTTTCGTAGAAAAGATGATGTCCTTCTCTTTGTTCAAGACGATGTCTTTTCCATCATAATCTTTCACCAGTACAGGTTTCACAGGGCCGCCAGGAGCGTCTGGAGCTGTATCCATATGGGAAATGAACCCGATCACCGGACCTTTTTCACTGCAATTGGCCGGCAGGGTAGCCATCACATATCCGTGGTCATCCAGAGACACGTCGCTGAGCCCCAGTGCTTTCAGTTCTTCCGCCAGGTGCTTCGCCAGCACCAGCTGATTGGGCGTACTGGGAGAAACCTGGATATTGGCTTCGCTGGACTGGGTGTTGAAAGAAATATAATCTTCAAACCGCTGGAGTAGTTTTTCCTGTAAGTTTTCCATGGGTATGCATTCCTTTCCGGTTTATGGTTGTAGTATCTATTGCTAGTATAAGATGGGAAAAACAGAATGTCAAAAAAAGAACATGAATTGGCTATGCTGCCAGCTTCAGGAGAACATGGACCAGCATGCACAGCAGGATGCCGCAGATGGTGGGGACCAGGAAGGCCATGGCGGTCCAGCGCAGGCTCTGGCTTTCTTTGTGCATGGTGAGCAGCGTGGTGGCGCAGGGCCAGTGAAGCAAGGTGAACAGAATCATGCAGACGGCAGTGTTCCAGGTCCAGCCGTGAGCCACCAGAAGGTTATGCAGGGCGGGGCCGCTGATTTCCAGCAGGCTTCCCTGCTGCAGGTAGGTCATGATGATCAGCGGCATGACGATTTCGTTGGCGGGAAGACCCAGAATGAACCCGGCCAGGATGGTTCCATCGAGTCCCATCAGATGTCCCAGCGGGTCCAGAAAACCGGTCAGGTGCTGCAGCAGGGTCCCCTGCCCTACGGTCACATTGGCCATAATCCAGATAATCAGGCCGGCGGGAACAACGGCGGTGACGGCCCGTCCCAGCACCTTGATGGTCCGGTCCAGGATGCTGCGGATCAACACCTTGAAAATCTGGGGACGCCGGTAAGGCGGCAATTCCAGTGTGAAGGAAGACGGAACCCCTTTCAGTACTGTATGGGACAGGAGTTTGGATACTGCCAGGGTAAGGACTACACCCAATAAAATCACCAGTACCAGGATGCCGGCACCTTTCAGGGTAGTCAGAGGGCCCTCTTCACTAGTGCCCAGCAAGAACAGGGTGATGATGGTGATCAAAGTGGGAAACCGGCCGTTACAGGGTACGAAGTTGTTGGTGATCATGGCGATGAGCCGTTCCCGTGGGGAATCGATGATCCGGCAGCCGGTGATCCCGGCTGCATTGCATCCGAACCCCATACACATGGTCAGGGCCTGTTTGCCGCAGGCTCCGCAGTTTTTGAAGCACCGGTCCAGATTGAAGGCCACCCGGGGCAGGTAACCGAAATCTTCCAACAAGGTGAATAGAGGGAAGAAGATGGCCATGGGCGGTAACATGACGCTGATAACCCAGGCCGTCACCCGATACACCCCATCCAGCAGCAGACTGATGAAAGCAGGATTGACGTTACAGGCCGTCAGAGTGGCCTTCCATCCATCTAATGGAGAGAACAGCAGATCGGCCAGCAGATCGGAGGGAATGTTGGCGCCCCAGATGGTGATCCAGAAAATTCCCAGCAGCATGAGCAGCATAATGGGAAATCCAGTAAATTTGCTGGTGAACAGGTTGTCCAGTTTCCGGTCTGCCCGGTCAGTTTCTATCGGGGGCATCTCTACGACTTCTTCGCACAGCTGTCGGGCAAATCGAAAATTGCGGCTTGTCTGGGTTTCGGGTGAGAGCTTCCGGGTTTGTACCAGGAAATCGGGCAGTGCCGGGTGGGAATTGCAGGAGTCCAGGACCTCCAGGGCCTGGAGCAATTCCGGCAGCCCCTTTCCTTCACGGGCTGCAGTACCCACTACAGGCACACCCAGACGCTTGCTCAGCAGGTCCAGGCGGAACTTCATCCCCCGCTTTTCAGCCTCGTCCAGCAGATTGACACAGAGGATGACCTTCTGCCCCATTTCCAGGATCTGCAGGGCCAGGTTCAGGTTTCGTTCCAAACAGCTTCCATCGCACACCACGATGACCCCATCGGGATGGCCGTAACAGAGGAAGTTGTGGGCAGCCACTTCTTCTTCCGAACGGGTCCGCAGGGAATAGCAGCCGGGCAGGTCCACCAGGATATAGCCCCGGCCCTTGTGCTCGAAATAGCCTTGGGCGTTCATGACGGTTTTGCCGGGCCAGTTTCCTGTATGCTGATGCAGTCCGGTAAGGGCGTTGAACACTGTGGACTTGCCCACATTGGGATTGCCGGCCAGGGCGATGATTTTGTCGGAAGGATGTTTTTTATGGATTACCAATCCTGAGATAGATAAAGCTAACTCGGGAAGACCCTGCTTGGGTTCCATGGTCACGCCTTCTCTGCTACGGTAATCCGGCAGGCATCTTCCTGCCGCAGGGCGATGATGGTTCCGCAGATCCGGTAGGCACAGGGATCTCCCAGGGGACTTTTTTCCACACAGTCCACCGGGGCCCCATCCACAAAGCCTAAATCCTCCAGCCGCTGACGGATACTGCCTTCCTCGGCAAGTCCGGTGATAATGCCCCGGCTGCCAGGCATCATCTGCGCCAATACTTTTTGATTTTCTTTCATATGTCAGCCTCCTTATATATTACAATTAGTTAGTTATTTCTAACCGTATGGTAGCATGTTCCATGAAGTTTTGCAAGTAGTCATAAGTTCTGTAATTTTGTTACAGTTTCCATAGGGGAAAGTCCTGCTAGTCAAAGCACTTTGAAAGCAAGAGGGACAAATAGCGTCCATGGGTTGTAAAAAATGTCCTGCGCTGTCATAATATAGATAAGGGAATTCCTAAAGACAACCCATACACTGATTATATAGAAAGAGCGGTGAATCGATTATGATTAAAATCGGAATCAACGGATTTGGACGTATCGGGCGTTTCGTACTGCGGGTGGCAGAACAGCGGGATGACATCCAGGTAGTTGCCATCAATGATCTTCTGCCGCTGGACTATATGGCTTATTTGCTGAAATATGATTCGGTGCACGGCCGCTTCCCCGGCAGTGTCGAAATCGATGAAAAAGACGGGGATCTGGTAGTAAACGGCCGCAAGATCCGTATTACGGCGGAAAAAGATCCGGCTGGCCTGGCCTGGGACAAAGTGGGTGCAGACTATATAGTAGAATGTACAGGCCGCTTCCTGACCAACGAACTGGCTTCCAAGCACCTGGAAGCAGGGGCCAAATATGTGGTGTTGTCCGCTCCCTCCAAAAAGGGCGCTGACGGCAAGCAGCCGGATATGTACGTCATGGGCGTGAATTCCGACACCTACCATGGCGAAAAAATCGTTTCCAACGCTTCCTGCACCACCAACTGCCTGGCACCGGTAGCCAAGGTATTGAATGATGCCTTCGGCATTGAATCCGGACTGATGACTACAGTACATTCTATTACCGCTACCCAGCATACAGTGGATGGCCCGTCCGTGAAGGATTGGCGCCGCGGCCGTGCTTCCGCCTGCAACATCATCCCCTCTTCCACCGGGGCTGCCAGGGCTGTGGGCAAAGTCATTCCGGAATTGACCGGCAAACTGACCGGTATGAGCATGCGGGTGCCGACACTGGATGTATCAGTGGTCGACCTGACCGTGAACCTGAAGAAGCCGGCTGCCTACGATGAAATTTGCGCCGCCATGAAAAAGGCCTCCGAAACCAATCTGAAAGGAATCCTGGCTTACACCGATGAAGATGTGGTATCTTCCGACTTCTTGGGCTGCCCCTATACTTCCATCTTCGATGCCAAGGCAGGTATTGCCCTGACGGATCACTTTGTGAAGGTGATCGCCTGGTACGACAACGAATTCGGATATTCCAGCAAGGTGCTGGATCTGATTGCCTCCATGGATAACTACAATCAGACACATTGATTGTACCGAAAACAGGAATCTCTGCAGCGGTTCCTGTTTTTCGCTGACATGCTCAAGTCACTGACCGATGGTAAAGATTTGCCATCGGCTGCTTTTATTGGTAAAATAGTTCTATTATATTGAAGAAAAGGAAGTACCCATACATGACTGCTTTGACTGATGCCTGGGAGAATCGGGCTGAAATTTCGCTGGCGGAGCTGGCAAAGCTGCCGGCCGACCAGGTCTATCTGATGGATATTCGGGACGAGGCCGCTTTTGGCCGGGGATCCCTGCCCGGTGCTGTGAATCTGAACCCGCTGGATCTGCAGCAGGGTGCTGTGGATCTGCCAGAAGACAAACTGCTGGTGTGCATCTGTATGTGGGGCAAGGTCAGCCTGGGGCTGGCGGCCAATCTGCGGGATCAGGGCTATACGGCTGTTTCCCTTACGGGCGGTTACTCTCTGTGGCTGCAGCGGAAACTGGAAAAAGATGCGGCGTTGGCGGCAGAGGATGCCAACCGGCTGAAACGGATCGAGACTTCTCTGCGCCGGAAATACAAGCGGCGGATCCTGAGCAAATTCGTCCAGGCCATCTGCGACTACGACATGCTCCAGCCCGGGGATAAAATTGCTGTGTGTATTTCCGGTGGCAAGGACTCCATGCTCATGGCCAAATGCTTCCAGGAGCTGAAACGCCATAACAAGTTCCCTTTTGAACTGGTGTTCCTGTGCATGGACCCGGGGTATAACGAAATGAACCGGAAGGTCATCGAGGAAAACGCCAAGCTGCTGCAGGTTCCCCTTACTTTCTTTTCCACGGATATCTTCGAAAATGTGTTCCATGTGGAGGACAATCCCTGTTATTTATGCGCCAAGATGCGCCGTGGATACCTGTACCGCAAGGCACGGGAGCTGGGCTGCAACAAGATTGCCCTGGGGCATCATTTCGATGATGTGATCGAGACCAACCTGATGAGCATGCTGTATTCCGGAGCCATCCGCACCATGCTGCCCCGGCTGAAAAGTACCAGCTGCCCGGAGATGGAACTGCTGCGGCCTCTGTACTACGTGCGGGAAGCGGACATCAAAAGCTGGCGGGATGAGAACAGCTTGTACTTTATCCAGTGCGCCTGCAAGTTCACGGAAACCTGTTCCACCTGCCATACGGACGGAACCACTGATTCCAAGCGGCTGGAAGTGAAGAAACTGATTGCCAGACTGGAGGCGGATAATTCCCAGGTACCCGCCAACATTTTCCACGCTCTGGAAAACGTGAACCTGGATACAGTGCTGAAATACAAGCAGCACGGGAAGGAACATAGTTTTTTGGAAGAATTTGAATAAAAAACAGGAGCTGCCAGATGACAGCTCCTTATTTATTGCTTTATTGCCAGCATTGACTGGATTCCTTCAGCTAATAATCAGTGACTGGCCGTCAGGCCATGCAGGTCGTACAATTTTTCGTCTGGGGAACCAGCAGTTTCCACAGACAGCCTTCCAGCACGACCCCTTCATGGGGATCTGTCCCTGCTTTCAAGGTAGTATCGATGACGAAACTCAGAAAATCGGAAGCTTCCTGGACGCTGCGGGTCAGATCCCGGCCGTTCAGCAAATAACCTGCCAGGGCACTTGTGAACACATCCCCTGTACCACAGGTGGCAAAGGGCTGTTTGGTGACCCAATAGGATTCCGGGAACAAGGAATTTTTTTCCATGCTGGCAATGCGGATTTTACCTTCGCCGCAGGGGACACTGGTTACTACCACAGCTCGTGGCCCCAGCTTCAGTAGTTTTTCACACAGGGTATCCAGATCGTCGTCCGTAGGGGCATCCGTTTTATAGGGTGTACCCGTTAACAGGCAGGCTTCCGTGTAGTTGGGGGTAATCACGCCGGCTCTGGCTACCAGCTTCTTCATGGCTTCCACCATGGTTTCGTCGAATACCGGGTACAAATTCCCATCGTCCCCCATGGCCGGGTCTACAATCACCAGCTGATCGTCGGCAGCGAACCGGTCGATGGCGGAAATCACAGCTTCCACCTGGTCCGGGCCGGCCAGGAAGCCGCTGTAGATGGCATCGAAGGGCAGCTGCAGTTCCTGCCACTGATCCATATAGCCGGGCATCAGATCCGTCAAATCCCGGGAAACAAACTTTCCGTAAGTCAGGTTGTTGCTGTAAAGAGCCGTCGGGAACGGGCAGACCTGATTCCCCATGGCGGAAAGCACCGGGATGGCAGCTGTCAGAGAACAGCGGCCGAAAGAACAAAGATCATGGATGGCCAGGACACGTTTTATTTTCATGGGTATAATTCCTCCTTAAAGGCATTTTCCTTTATTATATCATGGGATTTACCTTACCAGAATTCTATTTTGATTATAGCCAGCAAAGCTGGTATCTTTTGGTCAGAGGCCAGAGCCAATTTATTGATTTTTCCTATTAAAGTAGTCGATCATCTGGGGAGACAGATTGATGTGCAGAGTACCCATGGCGTAGCAGGCCAGTTTATAGGGCGGATAGAGCAAGGCGATAGCGCCGCCACCCAGCATGTAGTAGTTGCTGGAAATCTCGATGGTGGAAGTGTATCGGCCCGTGGCAAAGGTTTTCTGCAGGGGTATCCTTTCCCCCCTGCTGTTGATGATGGGTTGGTTCAGTACGGTCATCTTATCTTCCGGGCGGAGCTTTACAAAATACGAAAGTGGCAGCTTTTCCCCGGTGATCTTGCTGTAGTTTACGCCGTAGGTATTGGTGTACCCGTGGGCGGCCCCCTGGTTAAAGCGATAATCCTGCAGGGTCAGGGAAATCACCTGGTCATCTTCGTAGCGAAGCTTGTAGGAAAAATCCCCTTTGCGAAACTTCCCTGTCTTATACTGGGTCAGGAAGTTGTCCACGTATTTTTGGATATCTTCATTGATGGCCGTCTGGGCGGCTGCATTCTTCTCTACGGCTACCACCGGGTAGCGCATCTTATAATTGATGGCTGAAGAAGTCTTTTCGTGGACGCTGGCCGCAGCCAGTCCGGAAATGGAAAGAATGCCTGCCAAAACCAGTCCAAATAAAGTCTTACATTTCATAAAGGTCACCTCCAGAGAGTTTGTTAATTTGATGTATTTTCTTACTTTTCAGTATAGCACAAGTCCGGAGAATATAATATAAAATGATATACTGATCAAAGGAATCAGCCATTACAGGCCAGGGATGGGCGCACCGGGCGACACGGTTTCACCGGTCTTGGTGCACCCCTACGAAAACATGGATAAACGGTCCTGGACAGGCGCAGCAGAGCATTTTTCCCTACAGCGGTTGAGCAGAAATGCAGGGAATGCCTCAAGATCAGAAAGCGGCCCAAGAGACCGGGTTCCCCTCTTTTTGGATCAGTTCTAACAGATCGTCTGCCTGCAGCCAGACTGTGGCCGTGTTGTCGTTGGGGTGGATGCCGATTTTATGCCCGGCAAACTCCTCGTCCATATAGAAATGGACCTGATTCCCCTTATCGTTCAGAAGCCCCAGGGGCGTGACGGAACCGGGAGTCAGGCCCAGGATGTCTTGCAGGTCTTCTGCAGAGGCAAAGCACAGGGGCCGCAGGCCATGTTCTCTACGGAAGGTTTTCAGTTCCACCCGCTTCTCGCCTTTTACGGTGATCAGAAAATAGTTGCGCTTTTTGTCATCCCGGATGAACAGATTTTTGGCCATCCATTCCGGGTAAGGCAGTTTGGCCGGGTCCAATTCTCCCATATGGAAGACGGCCTTGTGTTCCGTCACCTCATAAGGGATATGGTGTGCTGTCAGGTATTGGTAGATTTCTTTTTTATTCATGATTCATACTCTTGAAAAACGGACAGGAAATTTCTCTGTACAGGTCTTCAGGTTCCGAATCTGTTCATCCAGATCCGTTTCCGTCAGCTGTTGCCTGAACGTTACGCAAATAGATAAAAAGGAGCTGACAGACCTGGGAACGGTCGTCCCTTATGGGCCGATCCTACAGATACAAGTCGTACATTCATTACAAAACGATTAAATGGTGACTCGCCCCTGTATTTTGGGTGTGATATCGTATTTTTGTACCTTATTGCTTTGCTGCTTTTTTCTTTTTGGCAGGTTTCAGCACTTCCTTGACCCATTCGAAGAAATTCACGTTGGGAAGCCACAGGAACAGGTTGCTTGAATAGATGCTTTCCAGTTCACTCAGGGTATAAGGCTCATAGTACGCCGGCTCCCTGTCACTAAGAAAGTTGAAAGAGCCACTTTTCTCTGTGATAAATTTTCTGAACGTGGTGGCTTTATACTCTTTTTTCAAAGCTTCCACCAGCTTCTGGGCCTCGTCCCATTTTTCCAGTCGATAATACAGCAAAGCCATAGGAAGTTGGAACCAGCCGGACTCTTTTTCGTCAGAGAACTGACGCATCAGTTTCCGGGCATTGAATTCGTCTTCTGCGTAGACATACAGGGCCATCAGATCATACCGGATTCCCAGATTGTCCATCTTGTTCAGCTTCAACATTTCTTTGGACACCGCAATGGCCTTCTGGATCATGAAATTATCTTTCAACCCTCCTAGATACATGGAAAGAGTCCGCATATAGGGACGGGTTTCCAGCACCTGATAGAAATCACCCATGGATTCTTTGTACAGCTTCCGTTCCTGCAGGTCCTTTTTGCCCAGGGCCAGCAGGTCTTCAAGCTCTTTCAGAATCTGGAACGATTTCTTGTGGCTGTCCAGCAGCATCAGCTGGGCCAGTACATCCAGATTCTTCGGCTCCAGCTTTCGTGCGTTTTCCAGGTATTGGCGTTCTTCCTTTTTTGTCCGGGCATTTTCGGCCAGCTCCATCCAGTCATAGACGTTCCGGGCATTTTCCGGTGTAAGCTCCAAATAATCCGGCTGGGAAGTCTGGACATCCTGATACTGTTTCATATATTCAGCCACGAGGGCATTCATTTCTTCTGGAGATTCCGGTTCCTTCCCTTTCATCTTTTCCCTGATGTACTTAAGACATTCCTGCAAGGCTTGTTCCGTTCTCATGGTCATAGTATCCACCCCATCCCCAAAAATTATTCGATTGTATTATACCATGGAATTACCAATCTACAGGGATTAGTACGGAAATATATAGTGTGCGATACATGGTAGGGACGGCCCCCATAAGGGACGTCCAGAGCATTTACAACAGCAGTTCCCGGGCATCGGGATCGGAGGGATCCTGGGTGCCCAGCTGCCCCCGGAACGCCCGGGCCAGGATACTTTTCTTGAGCAGGTTGATTTGGGAAAGGGCAGATTGAGCTGCTTTCTTAATAGCATCTTCCCTATGGAATAACGATATCAGCTCTTTTGAAACTTTATGTTGTACTTCTAAGGGTGGTAAGATTATCCATATTTTATTTAAATTGCTTACTGCTAAGCCCGGTTGTGCGGTCGAGGTTGCATATTGATTTAAATTTAAATAAGTAAGGTAGTAATAGGTCCAAATAGCGTCAGACGGAATTTTATCAGTCACAACAACAGCATGTTCTGTAGCATAGAATTCACCATCTGCCATATTTACGTTCCCACAAAGAGCACCTTGTCTACCTATGATCGGATGAAGCCCTTTTCTATTAGGAGCTTGAACATATCCACGAATTCCGTTTCCACCATAACAGGGATATGAATGAAGAGAATCTTTCTTTTCATTGATTTCTTTGGCTTTTATATTTTTCCCAGCCTTTAAATCATAAGCGTCTCCTAAAGAAACTTTCTTCCATCCCTCCGGCACGAACTCCGTTCCTTCTATACTGTACCCATAAGTATGGACACTTTTTAAGAGTAGTACCTACCCACAAAATTGGACAGCCTACAATTTGAATCCTTTAAAATTGACGTGTTCATTTTAGACCCAACCTATTGAACACAATCATGTGTATGTGGTATC
>NZ_JBNMIU010000008.1:0-60623 GCF_050873445.1 Acidaminococcus sp.
GGCTCATGTCTTCAACAGAAAATCCGGTGGTGATAGCTAAGGGGATCCACCTGTTCCCATGCCGAACACAGCAGTTAAGCCCTTATACGCCGAAAGTACTCGAGTGGAAACGCTCCGGGAGGATAGGGAGCTGCCGGTTAAACCAGAAAGAGCATCGCAGAAGCGATGCTCTTTCTTTTTGTGTGTAGATCTGCTTTAAACGGTCATTTCCGGATATTTTTTCCGGATGAGTTCTTTGATGAAGCGTACATAGGTGCTGCTCTCTTCTGTCAGACCGTTTTCCTTCAGGTACAGGATACCCATGAAACAACTCTGTTTCAGAGGGAAGGCAGTCAGTCCGTAGAAGTCCAGCAGGGAGGACGGCAAACCGAAGCCGATGGCAAAGCTGTCGGTGCTGGCCACGATCTGGTGCCGAAGGGATGCACTGGAAATTTCGATGATCCTGGAAGGATCGGCATACCGGGCGGCCTCTTTGATGGTCTGGAGTACCGGGGTCCCTACGTAATCTACGAAAGGATAATCATGGAGCCCGTCAAGGGCCAGCTGGCCATCCCTGATCAGAGGGTGATCTTTCCGGACGGTGATGATCAGCGGGAGCCGAAGCAGGGAATGGTAGGTGATGTGCCGGTTTTTCAACCGATTCAGCCAACTGCTCTCGAATTCTCCCGTTCGCAGGATGGAACCGATCTGGGCCGTTCCCTGATACACGTCATTGACAATCTGGTCAATGGTGCCGTTGGTGAAGCGGAACTGCAAAAGGGAGGGATTTCCATAGAATTTCAGAGTCTGGAGAAAGGCCTGTTCGTAAATATAGGAATTGGTGGATGCCACATGAAGAAGCTGGATGGCCTGCTGGGTCGCCAGGTTCTTCATTTTTTTGTATTCGCTGATGATTTTCCGGGCATGCTGAAGGAACAAGCGGCCTTTTTCTGTGGGCAGCACCCCATTGTGGCTGCGGATAAAAAGAGAATAGCCCAGCTCCCCTTCCAGAGCATGCAGGCTCTGGCTCAAATGAGGCTGGGACAAATGCAGCACAGCAGCTGCCCGATTGATGGATTTCTGTTCCGCAATGGTCAGGATGTGCAACAGCAGGAGTATGTTCATGGGATGGAATCTCCTCTCATTATAATTGATATTTATACCTCTAAAGAATATACATATTTTTCAAAAGCAATATTCCATGATATAGTCATCATAACAAATTTGGCCAAATATGTAAAATAAAGCAAAAGGAACGTTTAATTATCGAGGGGGAGTGTGGATATGAGTCCATTAAATATAGTCCTGGTGATTCTGGGTGTGACTATCCTTGCGTTCATTACGGGTAAACTTCCTTATACCGTTATTGCAATAGGGATCATCTCCTCTTTGCTGCTGACCCATGTGATGGACATCAAGCAGGCCTTCTGTGCGCTGACTGATAAGAATGTAATCATGCTGGCAGCCATGTTCGTCATCAGTGCCGGCATTGTGAAATCAGGGATCCTGGATCATGTGAAGGACTGATCCATCAGTATCAGGATAAGTCCCATCAGGTTATCCTGGTGTGTATGCTGGTTGCTGCTTTCCTTTCCATACTGAGCAGTGCCGTAGGGACCATGGCCATCCTGCTGCCGCTCATTATTTCTGTGGCCCATGACCTTCATATGAGCCGGAGCAGGCTGATCTACCCGCTGGCGGCTGTGGCCAATATCAGTACGGCCTGCACGTTCCTGGGACAGGGTGCTTCCAATATGATGTGGAATGATGTGATGATGCGGATCGGAGGCAAGATCCCCTTTACCATCTGGGATTTTACTATTGCCCGGATGCCGGCCATCCTTCTGGCCATCGTATATGGCATCTTCATTGCGCCGAAGCTGCTGCCGGACATTCCGGATTCTGCCTTTGATGACACCATGAATTATGGGGCCGGTAAAGAAAAAGAGGATGCCAACCCCAAACAGAAACTGGCTGCTGTCATTTCTCTGCTGACCATAGCCGCCATGCTGGTCCTGGACTATTTCAAAATTGTTCCTATGTATCTGAGTGCCTGTATCGGTGCAGCGCTGCTGATTGCCACCGGTGTGCTCAGTGAAAAAGAAGCACTGGGGTCCATCCATGGTCCCACCATGTTCCTTTTCATCGGGATGCTGCCGCTTTCCGATGCCCTGAAGATTACCGGAGCGGCCGATGTGGTGGCCTCTCAGATCCAGCTGCTGCTGGGGAATACCACAAATCCTTATCTCATCATGGCCGTATTCTTCATCATCCCGCTGATTGTGACCCAGGTCATGTCCAATATTGCGGCCATTGCCGTATTCATCCCGCTGATTTCCAGTGTGGCCGTGAGCATTGGGGTGGATCCTCGGGCAGCGGTTATGGGCACTATGGTGGCCAGCGGGACGTCCATCCTGACCCCCATGTCCTGTGCCTGCCAGGCCATGATCATGGCACCGGGCGGGTATACGCTGAAAGATTATCTGAAATGCGGAACGCCGCTGGCTCTTTTGATCACCGTGGTGAGCATCATCCTGCTCCCCATTTTGTATCCTTTTTATAATTGACATCTGTTCTGGGAAGGAAGATAAACTATGGAAACGAAAAAAGCAAAAGCACTGCAGGGAATCGAACAGAAAAGAGAACAGCTCATTGCACTGAGCGATGCCATATGGGATCATCCGGAAATCCGGTACACGGAATATGCTTCTATGGAGCTATTGTGCCAATTCCTGGAAAAAGAAGGATTCACGGTGGAAAAGGGAATCGCCAACATTCCCACGGCATTCCGGGCCACCTTCGGCAGTGGTCACCCTTTTATGGGATTCCTGGGAGAATATGATGCGCTGGATGGCCTTTCTCAGAAACCCGGCATTACCCATCCGGAAGCCCTGGTACCTGGCGGAAAGGGGCATGGCTGCGGCCATAATCTGCTGGGAACCGGCTGTGTGGCTGCAGCCATGGGCGTGAAAGCCTATCTGGAAGAGAATCATCTTTCTGGTACAGTTATCTTTTTTGGATGCCCTGCCGAAGAAGGAGGATCGGGGAAGAGTTTCATGGCCCAGGATGGGGTCTTCGATGGACTGGACATGGCTTTTTCCTGGCACCCGGAAGCCTGGAACGAAGTCCTGGCAGGTGGATCACTGGCCAACCATCAGGTCCTTTATGAATTTTACGGCAAGGCTTCCCATGCTTCCGGGGCTCCGGAAAAAGGCCGCAGTGCACTGGATGCAGTCCAGCTGATGGATACGGGGGTGGAATATCTGCGGGAACATATGATCGATGCGGCCCGGATCCACTATGCCATCCTGGATGCGGGGGGAAAATCTCCCAATGTAGTACCGCCCTTTGCCAGTGTGCTGTATCTGATCCGGGCTCCCCGGAATGAACAGGTACAGGAATTGAACGACCGTGTGGATGAAATTGCCCAGGGGGCAGCCTTGATGACCCGGACCCGGGTGGAGAAAAAATTCATCAAGGCCTGTTCCAGCCTCATGGACAATACTGTCATGGAAGAAGCTCTGCAGAAGAACCTGGAGGGGATTGAACGGGAAGCCTATACGCCGGAGGAACTGGAACTGGCGCATGCCCTTTCGGCCAGCGCCGGCGGCCAGAAAATGGATCTGGAAAAGCTCCTGGAAAATTACGACAGATCCCATCGAGCGGAAGTGCGGAAACTGCTGGCACCTTATGCGAAAGCAACGGTTAATGATTTCATCATGCCGCTGAAGGATCGGGAGAACATGCTGAAGGCTTCTACGGATGTGAGCTGGATCTGTCCCTGTGCGATTTTCACTGTCGCTACCTGGCCCGCCGGTGTGACACCGCACACCTGGCAGGCCGCCAGCCTGGGCAAATCCACTTTTGCCCAGAAAGGGATGTTCTTTGCGGGGAAAGTCATGGCCGGGACAGCCATCGATTTCCTGGAACATCCGGAGATGCTGGAGCATGCAAAGGAAGAGCTGAAGAGCCGCGTGGGGGAACAGGGGTATGTAGCACCCATCCCGGCCCATGTGAAACCGCAGATTCCTGAAAAACACTGACAATAGAAAAGCTGGATGAGGGGAAAGAAACTGTTATCAGTCGGCTTTTGATGAACTGATAAACTCCAATACAAAAAGAGACTTTTGATTCGTATGAATCGAAGGTCTCTTTTCGTGTTCATAGGCCCTTATTTTGCAGATCACATAGCAGATGACCCATAACCACAACGAAATGTTGTGTATGCACCCATTATTATTTGTTTTTCATTGTGATATTTTCATGTTACAGTATAGTCAGAAAACATTTGATCCGGATGCAATTGTAGAATTCAACATGAGGAGGAATCAATCATGGGAATCGTAATTCCTTTTTTAGCAGGATTGGCCTTGATGCTGCTACTGATGATCAAAACGAAGCTGGGTCCTTTTATGTCGATGTTGTTGGGCGCATTTATCATAGGCATAGGATGTGGCCTTCCTGCTGGCAAGGCAATTTCTTCAATTACGACAGGGTTCGGGAATATCTGTCGGAGCATCGGTATTGTAATCATTTTTGGGGCTGTTTTGGGTGATTATCTCGATAAGTCCAATGCTACACAGAGAATTGCTTCCACTTTGCTGCGAATCGCAGGAAAAAAGAGAGCAGATGTGGCTTTATCTGCCACCGGCTTTTTGGTCAGTATTCCTGTGTTCTGTGATGTTGCACTGATCATGCTGGCTCCGCTGGTCAAAGCCATCGCGAAAAAGAGTGGGCAGGCACTTGGCGCCCTGGCAGTAGGATTGGCTCTTTCTTTGTTGACGACGAATACCTATGTGGCGCCGACTCCGGCACCGATTTCCATTGTTTCGATTCTCGGTATGGACCTGGGCGAATCGATTTTCTGGGGATTGATAGTTGCTGCTGTTAATTGCATGACAATTCTGGCATATTGTCGATTTTATCTGGAAAAGAAACCTCAGGGTTGGTTCCAGAAAAGTGATACTGCTATAATGACTGATATGGATGAACCGGAATCGGCATCCAATAATGAAAGAAAAGGACAGCCGTCTTTCCTGGCTTCGATTTTACCTGTGATTGTGCCCATTGGACTCATTCTTCTGGCTACGACCTGTAAGATGCTGAGGGTGCAAAATGAAGCTTTTCTTTCAGTAGTTAATATGTTGGGAGATAAGAACATCGCTCTTTTTATTGGAATCGTAACGGCAGTTGCACTCTTATATCGGTATTTACCCAGAGAGGAAGTCTTCAAATCTATGAATGATGCGCTGACTTCATCTGGTCCGGTCATCTTTATAACGGCTGCTGGTGGTTCTTTGGCCAATGTGATCAACACAACGGGTGTAGGGAAGGTATTAGCTGACAGTCTGACTGGTATGGCTCTGCCTTATCTGTTGATTCCCTTCCTTATCTGTGGCTTTTCTAAATTTGTCCAGGGTTCTTCGTCCGTTGCCGTGATCATGGCCTCTACCTTGACGTTACCCCTGGTACAGAGTGGCATGCTCAGCCCGGTAGTTGCTTTTATTGCCATCTGTGCCGGGAGCGGCTTTGGCTCCCACGTCAATAACAGCTATTTTTGGGTCTTTGCCAACTTGTTTGGTTACGATACCAAAACGACTTTAAAATCCCTGTGTGTCGGCCAGCATGTCATGGCTTTTACGGGGCTCCTATGCGCTTATGTGCTGAGCCTGTTTTTATAAATCAATGAGGGGGGCTTGATTTTGGAGAATGCAGAAAAGTATTTCCTTTTGGCCGTAGAAGAAATGAATTTTACACGGGCAGCGAAACGGGCCTATGTGACCCAGCAATGTCTGAGTAAGAATATACAGCAACTTGAGAACCGCCTGCAGGTGGAATTGTTCCAGCGGGAGCCCAAACTGGCTCTGACACCGGCAGGGCGGATGCTGTATGAAACCCTGCGCAGAGTGGAGCTTCTGGAAAACGAGTTCCATTCCAGACTGGAACTGGTCCGCCAGGACAATTCCGGTCTGCTGCGCCTGGGCATCAACAGTTCACGGGGACAAGTCCTGCTGCCGACTGTCTATGAAAGATATCAGAAAATCTATCCCAACATCCTGGTTTCCGTTACGCTGGATGACATCGTGGGACTGGAAAAGAAATTACTGGATAATCAGCTGGATCTGTTCCTCGGAGTGAATTGTGAAAGCAAGACGTATCTCCAGGTGGAAACCGTAGCACGGGACCAGATCTTTCTGCTGGCCACAGATGCATTCCTTCGGAAATATATGACCGGCCGGAAAGTGGAAGGCAGGCTGGCCAGTGGGGATACGCTGGAACTGCAGGATTTTGCTGTCCTTCCCCTGGCGGAGAACCGGCAGGGCAGTACAGTAGCGGCTGTATGCCAGCGCTTTCTGCAGCAAAGGGGAATCACAGCCATTTCCAAAATCCAGGTCAGTGATTATGCTACCCAGATTGCAGTGTGTGGAAAATCTTTGGCTGCCGCATTCTGTCCCCAGTCTCTTTTGTCTCTTGTGGCAGATTATAATAGCCATTCAATCGACAAACTGATGGCCTTTCATGTGGCTGGACTGGATGAAACGGTCAATTTATCACTGGTGCGGCCGCAGAGGGAAAACATGCCGGAAGTAATCAATGTTTTTCTAGAAGTCATGCGTCAGGTTATCCATGAAAATGAACTGTTCACCTATGGAATGATCAAATAAAGGAGGAATTCTCATGAATCATATTGATCCCAATGCAGAAGCTTATTATGTGGGGCTGATGAATGCCTGTGGGTATCGGGACAGGGACCTGAAAAAACCATTGATCGGCATCGTCAATTCCTGGAATGATGTGAATCCGGGACATAAACCGCTGAAAGAGCTGGCTCAGGTAGTCAAAGAGGGTGTCTGGGCTGCTGGCGGAACTCCGGCAGAATTTACCGTTCCGGCCCCCTGTGACGGCATGGCTCAGCTGCGGGGCGCCCAATGTGTATTGCCTAGCCGGGATCTGATTGCAGCTTCTATAGAAGCCATGGCCAGGGCCCATAATTTTGACGGCCTGGTCTTCCTGTGTGCCTGCGATAAAATCGTACCGGGCATGCTCATGGCGGCTGCATCTTTGGATAGACCCAGCCTGTTTCTGACGCCAGGGTCCATGCTTCCTTATGAAGAGGACGGGCAGATGTTTACCACACCGGATTTAAAGGAAGCCATCGGCAAATGGCGCAGTGGTGCCATCAGCGAGGAAACTTTTCAGCGGTATCGGCAGAATATGTGCGCTTCCTGCGGTACCTGTTCCATGTACGGGACTGCCAATACCATGGCTGTATTTGCTGAAGTGGTGGGGCTGGCTCCTTTTGGCAGTGCCACCATGCCATTCTGTGTTTCGGGCAAGACGAAAATGGCCCGGGATGTGGGGGAGCGGATCGTGGAACTGACCCGGCAGGGCATCACGGCCCGGCAGTTCCTGACGGAAAAATCTCTGACCAACGGTATCCTTCATGTAGGAGCTACAGGAGGCTCCAGCAATTTTGCTCTGCATATCCAGGCCATTGCCCGGACGGCAGAGATTCCCATGGATTTGAAGAAGTTTGATGAAATCCAGGCAAGGGTCCCTCTGATTGCCAAATTCAAACCCTCCAGTCAGTATAATCTGATTGATTATGGGAAAGCCGGTGGCGCTCTGGCCAGTTTGAAGACTATCGAAAAATTCTTGTATACAGAGGTACCTGTTGCCATGGGGGGGACGCTGAAGGAAGCTCTGGATGGGTTTAACAGGCCCATTGACCGGGAAATCATCCATGATCTGGAACATCCGATCCAGGAACAGGGATGTTTTTCCGTACTGTATGGCAATTTGGCCCCTCAGGGAGCGGTCGTGAAAAAGAGTGGCGTGGATCCGGCGATGTTTGTGCATCGGGGGCCGGCAGTTGTATTCAATTCAGAGGAGGAAGTCATGGACACGCTGCTCCATTCTGAAGTAAAACCAGGTAGTGTTCTGGTTATCCGATATGAAGGTCCAAAGGGCGGCCCTGGTATGCGGGAAATGTCCATTCCGGCCGCCATGCTCATTGGTATGGGCCTGCAGAAAAGTGTGGCTATGATTACTGATGGACGGTTTTCAGGGGCATCCAGAGGACCCTGTGTAGGGCATATCGCTCCGGAAGCCTGGGATGGGGGCCCTATCGCCTGTGTGCAAAACGGGGATATGATCCATATCGATCTGGATCGCCATATCCTGGAAGTGGAAATTTCAGAGGAAGAAATGGCGCAGAGAAAAGCAAAGCTTGTGAAACCGGAACATCCGGCCAAAGGCATCTTGAAAAAATACCGCAAAGGGGTGGAAGGCGCGGATACAGGGGCTTTATGGCTGTACTGAGCCTGCCAGGCTGCAGAAACAAAAAACAGGCCTCTTGACAATTGTACCCATTGGGGGTATCATAAGAATCACAGAAAAGGGTACCCTGGTAGGGTATTAAAAGGAGAGGATTCTGCCATGAAGCAATATATCGTCACGGGCATGACCTGTGCATCCTGTCAGGCTCACGTGGAGAAAGCCGTTGCCGGTGTGCCGGGCGTGAAGAGCGTTTCGGTTTCGCTGCTGACCAACAGCATGGGAGTGGAAGGGACCGCTTCCGATGCGGAAATCATCAAAGCGGTGGAAGATGCCGGTTATGGGGCTTCTCTGAAAGGGGCCTCCCAGGCCCGACAGGGAATTGCGGAAAAAATGGCCGCTGATGAAGAGGCCCTGAAGGATCACGACACGCCCCGGCTGCGCCGTCGTCTGGTGATGTCCCTGGGCTTTTTGCTCGTACTCATGTATCTGACCATGGGTCACAACATGCTGGACTGGCCGGTGCCGGTTCTGCTGGAGGGGAACCACCTGGGCCTGATGCTGACCCAGATGCTGCTGGCCATCATCATCATGTCCATCAATAAGGATTTCTACACCAGCGGGTTCAAGACACTGCTTCACGGGGCACCCAACATGGATACCCTGGTGGCTTTGGGTTCCTCCGTTTCATTCCTGTGGTCCCTGGGTGTGTTCTATGAAATCACCTATCTGACGGCTCATGGAGCACCGTTTGCGCGGCTCCATCATATGTATATGCACGACCTGTATTTTGAAACGGCTGCCATGATCCCCTCTCTGATTACTCTGGGCAAGATGCTGGAAGCCATGAGCAAGGGACGGACCACCGATGCCCTGAAGGGCCTCATGAAAATGGCTCCCAGGACGGCTGTGCTGATCCGGGATGGGAAAGAAATCACGGTTTCCATCGATGATGTGCAGAAGGGAGATATTTTTGCTGTACGCCCCGGGGAAAACATCCCGGTGGATGGTGTGGTGGTCAAGGGCACTTCTGCCGTGAACGAAAGCGCTCTGACCGGTGAGAGCCTGCCGGTGGACAAGAAACCGGGGGACAAGGTATCCACAGCCACCATCAACCAGTCCGGGTACCTGGAATGTGAGGCCACCCGGGTAGGGGAGGATACCACCCTGAGCCAGATCATCAAACTGGTCAGTGATGCGGCTGCCACCAAGGCGCCCATTGCCCGGATCGCCGATCAGGTTTCAGCCGTATTCGTTCCCGCCATCATCGGGATTGCCCTGGTTACCACCATCGGCTGGCTGCTTGCCGGTGTGCCTGCTGCCCAGGCCATCAGCTACGGCATTGCCGTACTGGTGGTGGCCTGCCCCTGCGCCCTGGGACTGGCAACCCCTGTGGCCATCATGGTAGGGAGCGGGGTGGGTGCCAAAAACGGCATCCTGTTCAAGACTTCCCAATCTCTGGAAATGGCCGGAAAAGTGAATATCGTGGCCCTGGACAAGACCGGGACCATTACCAGGGGCCAGCCCAAGGTCACGGATGTCATACCGGCAGCTGGCTATACGAAAGAAAGCCTGTTGCAGCTGGCCTATGATCTGGAACAGAAATCTGAACATCCACTGGCCAGGGCTGTGGTGGAAGAAGCACGGAATCAGGATATGGAGCCGGGAGCCGTGGATGATTTCCAGGCCCTGCCGGGCAACGGACTGCAGGTCATGCAGTATGGCAGCAGGCTGCTGGGCGGCAGCCTGACCTACCTGGAAGAACAGGGAATGGTGGGAGCCGACATGAAAGCCCATGCTGCGGAACTGGCCGGACAGGGCAAGACTCCGCTGCTGTTTGCCAAAGACGGCAGACTGGCCGGGATGATTGCCGTAGCTGACGTAATCAAGGAAGACTCGTCCAAAGCCATCCAGGAACTGAAGGACATGGGCATCGAAGTGGTCATGGTCACCGGGGATAACCAACGGACCGCTGAAGCCATCGGGAAACAGGCCGGGGTGGACCGGGTCATCGCCGGGGTCCTGCCGGAAGGCAAGGAAACTGTGATCCGGCAGCTGCAGGAAGCGGGTACGGTGGCCATGGTGGGCGATGGCATCAACGATGCGCCTGCCCTGACCCGGGCTGACCTGGGCATCGCCATCGGGGCCGGTGCCGACGTGGCCATCGATTCCGCCGACATCGTGCTGATGAACAGCAGACTGACTGACGTATCCGCTGCTGTGCGGCTGAGCCGGGGAACGGTGCGGAACATCCACGAGAACCTGTTCTGGGCTTTCTTCTACAACATCCTGCTGATCCCCTGTGCCGCCGGACTGTATCCCTTCCGGATGAATCCTATGCTGGGGGCAGCGGCCATGAGCATCTCCAGCTTTACGGTATGCATGAATGCCCTGCGGCTGAATCTGTTCAGGATCCATGATGCCAGCCATGACAAGAAACGGGAAAACAGGGCGAAAGCCATTGTGGAAAGCGAGACTTTCCAGGTGGCAAGACCTCAGGCTGCTGCTGCCGGCCATACCGTGGTGCTGGACGTAAAGGGCATGATGTGCGCCCACTGCGAAGCCCATGTAAAGAAGAGCCTGGAGGCCCTGGATGGGGTGATCAGTGCCCAGGCTGACCATACGACCGGCAAGGTGCAGGTGCGGGAATCCAAAGAGGTGCCGGAAAACGACCTCAAGAGTGCCATTCTGAAAGCAGGGTACGAATACCAGGGAATCAAGGCCTGAGAGCCTTGTTCCCCCTCTTTTTCCCCTTGACGAAATTTCGTTAACAACGGTATAATGGTTAACGTAATACCCACTGATAAAAGGAGGATGTCTTTGACCTATGGCTTTGGAAAAAGGCGCAGTTGTAGATGGGATCGTCACCGGGATTACGAATTTCGGTGCATTTGTGTCGTTACCCGAAAATAAGGTTGGTTTGATTCACATTTCTGAGGTTTCCAATGTCTTCGTCAAAGATGTACATGATTTCCTCAAAGTGAAGGACAAAGTCACCGTAAAGGTGGTTTCGGTGGATGAAAAGGGCAAGATCGGCCTTTCTCTGAAGGCTTTGATGCCGCCGGCTCCCATGCAGGAACGGAAACCGGGCCACTCTTTCGAAAACAGACATTTCGAAGGGAAACGCTTCGAAGGCGGGAACAAGCACTTCGAAGGCGGCAAACGGTTCGAGGGCAAGAAGCGGTTCGAAGGCAAATCCTTCCACGGAGCTCCCCGGCCCACGGGTCCCGTAAGCTTCGAAGACAAGCTTTCCAGGTTCCTGAAGGAAAGCGATGATCGTCTGCTGGATCTGAAACGGAATACGGAATCCAAACGGGGCGGCCGTGGTGCTCGCAGAGGAGATTGATGAACACAAAAGGTACTTCCTCGGAAGTACCTTTTTTTATTAAGGAGTGAGTGGAAGACGTGAGTATTCTGGAAGACAGCATGAAGAAACTGGTGGCAGATTCTCCACTCTGGCAGCCTCAAACGACGGTGATCGCCGCCTGCAGCGGGGGTGCCGATTCCCTGGCCCTGACTGACGCCATGGCCAAACAGGGAGAAGAGGATCAGGTACGGGTCCTGGTGGTCCATGTGCAGCACCATCTCCGGGGGGAAGAAGCCGAACGGGATGCCCGCCTGGTAGAAGCGTACTGCGCACAGAACGGACTGGCATTCAAACGGGTGGATGTGGACGCTGGAGAACTGGCCCAAAAAGAAGGGCTTTCCATTGAAGATGCGGCCCGGCGGCTGCGCTATGAAGCCCTGGAAACCAGCCGGAAGGAAGCGGATGCGGCAGCCATCTTCCTGGCCCATCATCGGGATGACCAGGCGGAAACGGTGCTGCTCAATCTGCTGCGGGGTGCCGGTACCCGGGGCCTGCGGGGGATGCTGCCGGTGAGCGGTTATCTGGCCCGTCCCTTTTTGGGCATTACCCGGCGGGATACGGAAGCCTACTGCGAGGAGCAGGGGCTGACCTACTGCCAGGACAGCAGCAACGGGGATCTGACCCTGAAACGGAACTGGGTACGGCAGAAACTGCTGCCCCTCCTGGAAACCCAGAATCCCCAGATCCGCAAGCAGCTTGCCCAGGCGGCGTCCCTGGCGGCCGATGATGAAGCCTACCTGGAACACCAGGCCAAACGGTATATCAACTGTTATGGACGGGAAGTCTTTGACACCTGGGATATCAAGGTGGAAAAAGAATTTGCCGCCCTGCCCCTGGCTCTCCAGAGCCGGGTGATCCGGATCCTGGCCCGGAAAGTGGGCGGCAGTGAAATCGGTTATGAACATGTCCAGAAAATCCTGGATATGATTGCACGGGGAGTGGGCAACAAAGCCCTGGATATCCCCGGCAGTGTCCGGCTGATCTATCTGAACGGCCGGCTGATGGTGGGAAAGAACCAGCGGTCCCGGGAAGAGGAACGGGCTGCCAAACTAGCACAAAAGGAGCGTCAAAGAAATGAACGACAAAATTGAAAAGATCCTGATCGACGAGAAAACGATGAAAGCTCGCATCGCTGAAATGGGCGCCCAGATCAGCAGGGATTACGCCGGGGAAGAACTGGTAGTCATCGGCCTGCTGAAGGGAGCTGCCTACTTCCTGACGGAACTGACCCAGCACATTACTGTCCCCGTGCGCATCGATTTCATCAAGGCCTCTTCCTATGGTTCTGGCACCAAATCTTCCGGCAAAGTGGAAATCGACTACGATACCAGCCGCAATATCGCCGGCAAGAACGTATTGCTGGTGGATGATGTGGTGGATACCGGCCTGACGCTGAAGGCTGTGGGCGAGTTGTTCCACAACCGCAACCCGAAATCCCTGAAATTTGCGGCCATGCTGGATAAGAAGGAACGCCGTCTGGTGAAAGTGCTGCCTGATTACTCCGGGTTCGAGATTCCCGATGAATTCGTGGTGGGCTTCGGCCTGGATTATGATGAAGAATTCCGGAACCTGCCTTACGTGGGCATTTTGAAACGTTCCGTCTATGAAAAATAATTTCTCCATGTCCTGAGGCAAAGCGGGAAACGCCCCAGGCAGGAAAGGAGCCAAGTGTGAGTAAGTTTATCCGCAATCTTGTATTTTACCTGCTCATCGTCATCGTAGGGGTCTGGATCTATGATTATTACAATGCTTCCAGCACTCCCAAGAATGAAATGAGCTACAGCAACTTCATCAAGGAAGTCCAGCAGGATGAGGTGAAGAATGTTACCATTGTGGACAACTCCGTGATCAAGGGCAAACTGAAGAACGGAGCCGAATTCACTACCATTGCCCCCCGGGACAACAAACTGGTGGAAACCCTGGAAGCCCGGGATGTGGAAATCAAGGCGGAATTGCCGCCTCAGCCCTCCATGCTCAGCAACCTGCTGACTTCCATACTGCCCATGGTGGTCATCGTCATTTTGTGGTTCTTCATGATGAATAACGCCCAGGGCGGCGGCAGCCGGGTCATGAGTTTCGGCAAGAGCAAAGCCAAACTGTATGGGGACGGCAAGAGCAAGGTCACCTTCAAGGATGTGGCCGGGGCTGACGAAGCCAAACAGGAACTGGAAGAAGTGGTGGAATTCCTGAAAGCGCCTCAGAAGTATAATCAGCTGGGGGCCAAGATTCCCAAGGGCGTACTGCTGTATGGGCCTCCCGGAACTGGTAAGACCCTACTGGCCAAGGCCGTGGCCGGGGAAGCCGGCGTGCCCTTCTTCAGCATCTCCGGTTCTGATTTTGTGGAAATGTTCGTGGGCGTCGGCGCTTCCCGTGTGCGGGATCTGTTCGACCAGGCCAAGAAGAATGCTCCCTGTATCGTATTCATCGACGAAATCGATGCTGTGGGCCGGCAGAGAGGTGCCGGTCTGGGCGGCGGCCACGATGAACGGGAACAGACGCTGAACCAGCTGCTGGTGGAAATGGACGGCTTTGGAGCCAATGAAGGGATCATCATGATTGCCGCCACCAACCGTCCGGATATCCTGGATCCGGCCCTGCTGCGGCCGGGCCGCTTTGACCGGCAGATCGTGGTGGACAAACCGGATATCCGGGGCCGCCGCGCTATCCTGCGGGTCCATGCCAAAGGCAAACCCATCGATTCCAGTGTGGATCTGGGTGTGATCGCCCGTCAGACGCCCGGCTTCACCGGGGCGGATCTGGCCAACCTGGTGAACGAAGGAGCCCTGCTGGCTGCCCGGAACAACCAGGTGACCATCACCATGAGCGATCTGGAAGAAGCCGCTGAACGAGTGATGATGGGACCGGAACGGAAAAGCCGGGTCATTACCGATGAAGAAAAGAAACTGACAGCCTACCATGAAGGCGGGCATACTCTGGTGGGCATGCTGCTGGATCATACGGATCCGGTGCATAAGGTCACCATCATCCCCAGAGGCCGGGCGGGCGGCTATACCCTGAGCCTGCCTACGGAAGACCGGTACTATGCAACCCGCAGTGAAATGCTGGATCAGCTGAAAGTGCTGCTGGGCGGACGGGTAGCTGAAGCCCTGGTGCTGCACGAAATCTCCAGCGGTGCCAGCAGCGACCTGCAGCGGGCTACGGAACTGGCTCGCCGCATGACCTGCGAATACGGCATGAGCGAGGTCCTGGGGGCCGTGACTTTCGGCCATCGCCAGGAACAGGTATTCCTGGGCCGGGATATCGGACGCCAGAATGACTACAGTGAAAAAGTGGCTGCCCAGATTGACGGTGAAATCCGCCGGTTCATCGATGAAGCTTACGAAGGCACTGTCAAACTGCTGAACGACAATATGGACAAACTGCACCTGATTGCCAGGAACCTGATCGAACGGGAAACCCTAGAAGGCCATGAAGTGGAAGAACTGATCAAATATGGCCATATCCTGGAAAAAGGGGAAGTGCCTCCCAGAGAGGATGCTCATGAACCCAGGGATGGGGAAGCAGATCCCATCGGGTAGCAGCTTCTGACGGGGTGTGAGAAAACATTTTTCACACCCCCTTTTCTTTTGACAGTTGTGTTAACTAAATCCTAAATATATGGAAACGAAAGGAAGTGCTGTTATGCGCAACGAAATTTTGAAGATCCTGCGGGACAAGGCTCCGGAACCGGTTTCCGGAGAAGAACTGGCCAGAACCCTTGGCATCACCCGGACGGCCATCTGGAAACACATCCAGGTGCTGAAGGAGGAAGGATACGGCATCGAAGCCTTCACGAAGAAGGGGTATGTGCTCACCAGCGTGCCCGACAAGCTGCTGCCATCGGAAATTGGCGAAAAGCTCCATACCCGGTTCCTGGGCCGTCACATCTGTTATGAGGAAAGTGTGGTCAGCTCCAACGAAGTACTGAAAAAACTGGCGGAGCAGGGGGCTGCCGATGGCACTGTCTGCGTAGCCGAAGAACAGTCCGGCGGCAAGGGCCGGCTGAGAAGAGGATGGTTCAGCCCCAAGGGCAAGGGGCTGTGGTTTTCCGTACTGCTGAAACCCACTTTCCTGCCCCAGGAAGCGCCCAAAATGACCCTGCTGGCCGCAGTGGCCGTGGTACGGGCCATCCGGGAAGTATGCGGCGTGGAAGCCCAGATCAAGTGGCCCAACGATGTGCTGTTGGAAGGGAAGAAACTGGTGGGCATCCTGACGGAAATGAGCGCCGAATTCGGCCACATCAATTACCTGGTGTGCGGCACCGGCATCAATGTGTGCGTACCGAAGGAAATGGTTCCGGAGGACCTGCGGGCTTCGGCTGTTTCCATCACCGATGTGACCGGCGATAAGGTGGATCGGGTGGCACTCCTGGCCAGGGTACTGGATTATATGGAACTGTATTATGACGAAGCCTGTAAGAACGGGTTCGGGGCTGTTTTCGACCAGTGGCGGAAGTATTCCATCACTCTGGGCAAGCAGGTGAAAGTCATCGCACCGGACAAGACCTACGTGGGCACGGCCATGGATATTGACAGCACCGGGGCCCTGCAGGTGCGGAAGGAAGATGGTACAGTGGAAACGGTGCTGGCGGGAGATGTGTCCATCCGTCCGGCCCAGGGAAAGGGGAAATACGCATGACTCGTACAAGGGATTTAATGGGGGCAGCCCTGTTTGCGGCTCTGATGATCGTCAGCTCTTATGTGACCATTCCCATCGGGCCGGTACCGATCACCCTGCAGACTTTCATGGCCATGCTGACCGGCTTCTTGCTGGGTCCTGTGTGGGGGGCGGTGAGCATCATCGTCTGGCTGCTGCTGGGCTGCCTGGGCCTGCCGGTTTTCAACCAGGGACAGTCGGGCATCGTCATGCTGGCAGGACCCACCGGGGGCTTCCTGATCAGTTTCCCCCTTGTGGCCTTTTTGTCCGGAAAGATCAGCTGCGGCAAAAGTGGGGACAGCCTGCTGAAGAACTTCGGGTATCTGGCGCTCACCATGGTGGTGTGCTACGCCATCGGGGCCATCGGTTTCAAGCTGAGCTTTGCCTGTTTCCTGCATAAGCCCATGACCTGGGGCAGGACCATGGCGTTGGCAGTGGTTCCCTTCCTGCCGCTGGACATTGTCAAGAGCTTCCTGGTAGCCCTCCTTGGCATCCGCATCCGCCGGGCTCTGAAAGCCGGAGGCATGTGGCGAATTCCTTGACTTTCTCGGGCTTTCCCCCTATAATAAAAGCGTTTCTGACCAGGGTAGAGAGGCCCTGATATACTAGACCGGAATATTTTGGAGGTAATGAGACCATGTTGATGGTAATGGATGTTGGGAATACCAATATCGTAGTAGGCGTTCATGACGGCAAGGCTTGGCAGGCACATTGGCGGATTTCCAGCATCCGTTCCCGTACTTCGGATGAATTCGGCATTGTCCTGGGGAGCATGTTTGCCTACAGCGGCATGGATATGAAGGATATCGAGGATATCATCATTTCCACAGTGGTGCCGCCCCTGCTGGTGCCCTTGTGCAACATGTGCAAACGGTATTTTGGAATCACACCTTTTGTGGTGACCAGCGAAATCAAGACGGGCCTGCAGCTGGATTATGATGATCCGTCCCAGATCGGGGCTGACCGGATCGTGAACGCAGTGGCTGCCCATGAAATGTACGGCGACAAGGGCAACCTGATTATCATCGACTTTGGTACGTGCACTACGTTCTGTGCCCTGCGGCCGAACGGGGAATACCTGGGGGGTGCCATTGCCCCGGGCATCGGCATTTCTGCAGAAGCCCTGTTCCAGAAGGCGGCCAAACTGCCCCGGATCGAACTGATCAAACCTCCCAAAGCCATCTGCCGGGACACCATCCATGCCATGCGCAGCGGAGTTATCTTCGGGGCTGTGGGACAGATGGACGGTCTGATTACCCGCATGAAAAAAGAATTGGATGGACAGGCATTCGTTGTGGCCACCGGCGGTTTCGGCAAGCTGATGGCTTCTGAATCGGAACACGTGGATGTGGTGGAACCGTTCCTGACCCTGGAAGGTCTGCGGCTCCTCTACAATATGAACCATACCCGGCAATATTGATCAGGAAAAAATGAGGGGGAACGGTCAGGCCGTTTCCCCATTTTTTCTTTATGAGAAAGGAACATATGCAGGAACAGAATATCTTTACAAGGGATCCGGTGATCCTGGGCCCGATGGCCGGGGTGACAGATCTGCCATTCCGTGTGATCTGCCGGGAACAGGGGGCCGACTATGTGGTATCGGAGATGGTCAGTGCCAAGGCACTGCTGTTCAAGAACCCCAAGACCTTTGCCATGCTGGAGGTGGATCCCCGGGAACATCCAGTGGCCATCCAGCTGTTTGGCTCTGTGCCGGAAGAACTGGCGGAGGGCGCCAGAATCGTGGCGGAACATGGAGCTGATGCCATCGACTTCAACATGGGATGCCCGGTACACAAAATCGTGTCCAACGGTGAAGGATCCGCTCTGATGAAGGATCCGGAACGGGCCTATGCCTGCCTGTGTGCCCTGGTGGACGCAGTGGATCTGCCGGTGACGGTGAAGTTCCGGGCCGGCTGGGATGACGAGCACAAAAATGCTGTGGAGATCGCCCGGCTGGCGGAAAAAGCCGGGGTGGCAGCAGTGGCCGTCCATGGCCGTACCCGGGGCCAGTTCTACAGCGGGAAAGCGGACTGGGATATCATCCGCCAGGTGAAGGAGGCAGTTTCCATCCCGGTCATCGGCAACGGGGATGTGTTCACGGCCCGGGATGCCCTGGCTCTGCGGGAAGCCACTCACTGTGATGGCATCATGATTGCCCGGGGCGCCCAGGGCAATCCCTGGATTTTCCGGGAGGTGAAGGCGGCCCTGGCTGGTGAGCCTGTACCGGAAGTGACCCTGCAGGAACGGTTCGCCATGGTGCGGCGGCACCTGCGGGATCTGATTGCTTTCAAGGGCGAGAAGGTGGCTGTCCGGGAAATGCGCGGTCACGGGGCCCATTATTTCCATGGCCTGCCCCGCAGTGCGTTCTATCGCAACGCCATCAACCAGACCTTGACAAAAGAAGCACTGGAACAGGTGCTGGATGCATACGAAAAAGAGCTGTCGCAGCATTGAGCGACAGCTCTTTTGTCATTGATTTTCAAAAAAATGCATTCCGGCAGATGGTATCCATGATGTTTTCTTCCCACACGTAATTGCCGCTGTACCGGCCGGCACTGCGGGGATCGTCGTCTTCGGCAATGGCTTCGCCGTTCATCATATAGATGAAACCATCCTTCGTGCCGGGAATCAGGAATACCCCGGACAGCAGGCCGTAGGCTTCGCCGGTATGGCCCACCAGATCCAGTTCATGATCTTTGACGGCACGGCTGGTGCCATTTCCTCTGATCTGATACAGGCCAAGGCCATAGGATTCGATGGAGCCGCCATAGGTAAAACCGTTGGGATTCTTCGGATCATAAGTCCACTGGGGCGTCATCATCTCTTTCAGCAGTCCCGGACGGATGATCTGCTTCCCTTTGTATCGGCCTCCGTTCACCAGCATTTCCAGCGTATGGCCCAGTTCGTCATAACTGATCCGCAGACCGCCCTGGGGGGAGAAGATGGTGGCGTTGGTGCCGGGGACATAGTCCTTCAGATCATAAAAGGTATCCAGATCCCGGTGGTCCGGATTCTGCACTTTCACCTGATCCTTCGGGGGCTGCTTTCCCTGGTAATCATCGATCTGGGGGATCCAGCGACCGTTTTCATCCCATTTGCCGTTGCTGTTTTTCTGGTAGATCACGCCAAGGTTGCTGAATTCTCCTCTGGACAGGTTGCCAGGGGTATAGTCCGCTTTGATGTCCAGCTGTTTCAGGATGTGGTCCTTCTGGTATTGATCGAATCGTTCACCGGTGACTTTTTCGATGATGGTGCCCAGGAGACCGTAGTTGATGTTGGAATATTTGAAGCTCCTGCCCGGGGCCTGGCCCAGGGGGGCAAAGTGGTCTCCGCCTTCATAGAATTTGCCTTTTTCTGTAAAAAATTCCTGCACGGAGTCAGAGGGAGGGATGGCGTACAGCTTGCCGTCCCGGAGACTGGAGGTGTGGGAGAGCAGCATGCGTACGGTAATGGGTGTATCCGGATAGTTGGGGTTCCGCAGCCTGAAGCCCAGCAGATCGCTTACATCTTCATCCAGCTTCAATTTGCCCTCATCCACCAGCTGCATGATGGTGAAGGCAGTGAACATCTTGGATACGGACGCAGCACGGAACCGGGTCCTGCTGGTGATGGGCAGGTCTTTCTGGCCGGGCTTTTCCGCAAAATACCGGTGGCCGGCGAAATGGGTGTAGGCTTTTTTGCCGTTTTTATATACTTCTACCCCCAGACCGGGCACATGGGTGCCGCTGTGGCCGATCATGGCATCCAGCTCGGCGGTCAGCTGTTTCCTGGCAGGAGCGGGAATGCCTTTCTTCGCCCTGGCAGCCAGGACGGCGGGAGGCAGCAACAGGGCGGCGCACAGCCCCAGGGTTGCAGCTTTGATGAATCTTCCTTTGCGCATGGGACAACCTCCTGAATTGTAAATTCTTTTTGCTATTGTCATTATAACTGTGAACATTTTGCCCGTCAACATGTATACAAAATACTATATAATGTAAAAATATTAGACAAATCGATTGACACAGAATGGGGAATCAAGTAAAGTAATAGTGTAAATCGATAGAAATGCTGCTTCATTTTGTGTGGAACATCCGCCAATGTCCCAGGGAGCAAGATGAGTTCCAGCAATGGTGTAAAACAGGGGTTTTATGCCTTGCTGGCTTTTTTATATCCCGGGGCGGCATTTCAGTCATCAGTCAGGGAGGCAGACCAATGGAATTATCAAAATGGGTGGACAATAACAAACAGGCCATGGTAGAAACGCTGCAGCAGGCCATTCGGATCAAGAGTGTCCGGGAAGACGCACAACCGGGGAAACCTTTCGGGGAAGGGCCGGCGAAATGCCTGGAATTCATGCTGGAGAAAGCTGCCGCTATGGGGTTCATAACGGAGAATGTGGATCACTACATGGGCTGGTGCGAATATGGAGAAGGGACGGAGATGGTAGCTGTCCTGGGGCATTTGGACGTGGTGCCGGAAGGAGAAGGCTGGGACAGGGATCCCTACAGCGGCGACTGTGACGGGACCAATGTGTACGGCCGGGGCACTATGGATGATAAAGGTCCCACCACTGCTGCTTTGTATGCCCTGAAGGCCCTGAAGGACAGCGGAGTGCCTCTGAAACGGCGGATCCGCATTCTGTTTGGCACCAATGAAGAGACCGGCAGTGCCGATATGAAACATTACCTGGAAAAGGGCGGGGAAATCCCGGTGTGCGGCTTTACGCCTGACGGAGAATATCCGGTGATCAACGGGGAAAAGGGAATTATCAATGTAACTTTCTCCAGAAAATATACCCAGAGCGGCCCGCTTGTCCTGAAGAGCCTGAAGGCCGGCTCCGCCTTCAACGTGGTACCTGCTCTGGCGGAAGCGTTTGTAGGCTGCACTCCGGCGGAAGCCACCCGGCTGCTGGAAGAAGTGGTGACACCGGAACCCAAGGTCCGGTGGGAAGTGGTCCCCGAGGGGCTGAAGGTGGCGGCGCAGGGGGTACAGGCCCATGCGGCCCATCCGGAACAGGGCGAAAATGCTGCCGGCCGACTGTTCAAAGCACTGGCCCAGCTGCCCTTCTGTACGGAACTGAAGGATACCATGGCTTTTCTGGCAGACAAAATCGGCCTGGAGGTCCATGGGGAATCGCTGGGCATCTGTCTGGAAGATGCTGATTCCGGAAAACTGTCCTTCAATGTAGGGGTGGCGGAAGCCAGTGAAACGGAACTGACGGTGAAGATCAACTATCGGTACCCGGTGACGAAGCACTATGAGGACTGCGCTCCCAAACTGGATGCTGCCTTTGCCGGTGCCGGGTTTACGAAAGTGGCAGAAACCCACAAGAAGGCTCTGTACGTGGATCCCCGGACACCCTATATCCAGACCCTGCTCCAGGTATATGGGGAGATGACGGATTTCAAACCGGGCACCCTGTGCATCGGCGGCGGCACCTATGCCAAGGCCATTCCCAATATCGTGGCCTTCGGTCCCATCTTCCCGGGGGATGCGGTGCGGGAACACCTGCCCAATGAATACTGGGAAATCGAGAAGCTGGTACTGAATGCCCATATCTATGCGGAAGCTCTCTATCGGCTGGCCAGGTAAGGAGGAATCATCATGAAGATTACGAAAGTACGGCTGGGGCGGATCTCCGTCCCTCTGCGGGTGCCCTTCAAGACGGCCCTGCGCCAGGTCAACAGTGTGGAAGACGTGATCGTGGAGATCCATACGGATACCGGGGAAGTTGGATTTGGGGAAGCACCTCCCACCGGTGCCATCACCGGGGATACCACGGGGGCCATCATCGGGGCCTTCCAGGATCACATCAGCAAGACCCTGACAGGACGGGATGTGGATGATTTCGAGGATATTACCCAGGCGGTGCAGAAATGCATCGTCAAAAATACCAGTGCCAAGGCAGCGGCAGATATTGCCCTCTGGGACCTGTACGGCAAGAAGTACGGCATTCCGGTGTACAAGATGCTGGGTGGTGCCCGGAACCAGATTGTCACTGACCTGACCATCAGTGTGAACCCGCCGGAAGAAATGGCCCGGGACGCCGTAAATGCGGTGGAGCGGGGGTATGATACCTTGAAGGTGAAAGTGGGCATCGATCCCTCCCTGGATGTGGCCCGGCTGGCTGCCATCCGTCAGGCGGTGGGACCGGACATCCGGATCCGCATCGATGCCAATCAGGCCTGGACTCCGAAACAGGCAGTGAAGCTGCTGAACCAGATGCAGGATAAGGGACTGGACATCGAGCTGGTGGAACAACCGGTGAAAGCGCATGATTACGAAGGTCTGAAGTATGTGACGGAACGGTCCTATGTCCCCGTGCTGGCTGATGAAAGCGTCTTTTCCGTGGAAGATGCCCTGAAGATCGTCCAGATGCAGGCAGCGGATCTGATCAACATCAAACTGATGAAATGCGGCGGACTGACCAATGCCCTGAAAATCGCCACCCTGGCAGAGGTCTGCGGGGTAGAATGCATGATCGGCTGCATGCTGGAGGCCAAGGTCAGTGTCAATGCGGCTGTCCACCTGGCCTGCGCCCGGAAGATCATCACCAGGATCGACCTGGACGGGCCGGTACTGTGCTCAGAAGATCCGGTCCTGGGCGGTGCCGTCTTCAACGAAAAACAGATTACTGTCAGCGATGCACCGGGACTGGGCATTACCGGCATCGAAGGCATCCGTTACCTGGATGACTGACCATCCGGACGGGAAACAAGAAAGGGGAGATGAACGATGGTCATTACCAACGGATTTACCTATATTGCGTTCCTGATGTTCCTGGCAGGGGGGCTCCTGGCTTTGGAAAAATACACCAAGTGGAAGATTTTCAACCTGGTTCCGCCTCTGGTGTGGATCTACGTGCTGAACATGGTATTTTGCACCATGGGCCTGTACCATTCCAAGGAAGTTTCCGCTGCCTACAAGGCACTGAAGAACAACCTGCTGTATGCCATGATCTTCGTCATGCTGCTGCGCTGCGATTTCCGGAAACTGGCCAAACTGGGCGGCCGGATGGTGGCCATCTTCCTGGGCTGCTCCGTGACGCTGTTTGCGGGCTTTGTCATCGGCTATCCGATCTTCAAGGGTTTTCTGGGAAGTGACAGCTGGGGCGCTGTAGCTGCTCTGTACGCCTCATGGGTCGGAGGTTCTGCCAACATGGCGGCCATGCAGGCGGCCCTGCCGGTGGATGCCGGTGCCTACAGCTGCGCCCTGGCCCTGGATACAGTGTGCTATTCCGTGTGGATTGCCCTGCTGCTGCTCATGGTGAAATACGCCTCCAGATGGAATAACGCTGTCAAGGCCGACACTTCCAAGCTGCAGGCCGTGGCAGATGCGGCTGCAGCCGAAGTGGCCAAGGAAAAGAAAAAAGCCGGGGCGGCTGACTGGATCTTCCTGATCGGTGTGTCCCTGCTGGTGTCTGCCATCAGCCAGAGCGTGGGCGCATCCCTGAATGCTTCTTTAAAGGCTGTGGGACTTGGGATGTTCGATAAGGGCACCATGACGACGGTGTTCGTCACCGTACTGGGGCTGATCTGCGCCATGAGTCCTCTGGGCAGGGTACCGGCAGTGGAGGAACTGTCCAGCGTATACCTGTATGCCGTAGTGTCCCTGCTGGCCTCCACTGCTTCCGTCATGGACCTTCTGAGTGCGCCCATGTGGGTGGTGTACGGATTCTTCATCCTGGCGGTGCATGTAGTCCTCATGTACGTGCTCAGCAAGCTGTTCCACTGGGATCTGTGCATGGTGTCCACAGCATCCCTGGCCAACATCGGCGGGGCAGCATCGGCGCCCATCGTGGCTTCGGCCTATAATGAATCCTACGCCGGCATCGGCGTGCTGATGGGGGTGCTGGGTGCCGCCGTCGGGAATTTTGCCGGTCTGATCTGCGGCTATATCTTGAAAATGATGGCCTGAGGGGTATAATGAGAAAGACATCCAGGCTGGAAAGATCAAAGAGGGTGTGAAAAATGTTTTTCACACCCCCTCTTTTTATGTGGGCCGAATATGGCTGAAGGAGAAACTGGAATATGGACAAACGGACTCTTTATATTACGGGAGAAGCACGGACGAATATGGACAATGCCATCACCAAGATCTATGGAGTGTTCTACATGGCTTTCGAGGTGGTGGAAAGCACCGGGGAGATCGTGGACGTGGACTGCAATGCGACCCTGGAACTGACCCGGAATTTCATCCGGAAGCTGTTCCTGAACCATTCCATGGTCCTGGATTCCGTGTTCCTGGAACAGGAAGTGAACGGAAGGTATTTCGGCTCCTCCGGCAAAGCCATTCTGGCTGCCTACCGGGATGCAAGGCAGCATTACAGACAGATTGTGGAAAGGTGAGGCACTGCTTCACTGGCTGGCGGAACTTCGCTGATGCCAGCCAAAGTGCAGGAGCTGCAGAGGCGTATTTCATAACCTCTTTACTCAACTAAAGTTCGGAAATAAAGCCTGTAATTGATTATAATCAATGTTTTATAGTAGAATCATCAAAACATCGTTAATAAAATCGAACATTAAATAAATATAGCAATAAAATAATTCGAAAAAAATCGTTTTCCCTCTAGGCAGACGGAATCCTTTGTGCTATAATAAGGCACGTAAACAAGGATACGGGTTTTGGAAGGGTTCCATTAACCAAGCCAGGTATTCGAAAAGAATTTCAAGTTATCGAGGGGAAAGGGGATTTCAATTATGTACGAAAAAGATTTACTGTACGTCATTAAACCCAGTCAATTAACACCGGATACGTTAAAGGTTCTGCTGGCTCAACATCCTGAAATCAAATTCGTGTCCTTTATGGGCATCGATTTCGCTGGGAACGATACGGATGAAAAGGTTCCCATCAGCGCACTGCTGGATGACATGGATACCATGCTGTACCATCATACCGCACAGACCGATGGTTCTTCTGTGGTGCTGCCTGGCGTCGCTTCTCTGAATGATGCCCGTGTAGATATGGTGGCTGACCTGTCCGTGAACTGGTTCATCGATTACAACCTGGAACACATCGATCCGGAAACGGGCAAACTGGTAGGCACCCTGCGGGTTCCCTGCTTCCTGAAACACAACGGTGAATTTGTGGATTCCCGGTATCTGCTGAAGAAGACCCTGGAATACGTTGCGGATGAAACCCTGAAAGCCATGAAGGCTGAAGGCCAGGTCCCCGGCCTGGCATTTGCTGCTGATGATGTGGACAAAGTCACCTTCACCAGCGCAACGGAACTGGAATTCTGGGTAAAGACCCCCACGGAAAATGTTTCTACCGAAGCCCTGTCTTCCTCCCAGATCATGCAGGAACAATACTGGGCCCGTACCCGCGGCAACGTGCGTACCGCTCTGGAACAGGCCGTTGAAGTCCTGGATCTCTATGGCCTGGAACCGGAAATGGGCCATAAAGAAGTGGGCGGCGTCCGCGGCCAGCTGGATGCCAACGGCAATATGACCCATGTGAACGAACAGCTGGAAATCGACTGGAAATATTCCAACGGTCTGCAGGCTGCTGATAATGAAATCCTGGTCCGCACCGTAGTGAAAGAAATCTTCCGTGCCAACGGCCTGGAAGTTTCCTTCCTGGCAAAACCCATTGTTGGCGTAGCCGGCAGCGGCGAACATACTCATGTAGGCATGGGCTGCATCACCAAGGACGGCAAGTTCCACAACCTGTTCAGCCCTGCTGACATGACGAAGGACTTCCTGTCTGCTGTAGGGTATGGTGCTCTGATGGGTATCCTGAAGAACTACGAAGTCCTGAATCCCATTGTTTCCTGCACCACCGATGCTTTCAAACGGCTGAAACCCGGGTTTGAAGCTCCGATCTGCATCGTGACTTCTCTGGGCAAGGCTCCGGACATCCCCTCCCGGAACCGTACCATCCTGGCAGGTCTGATCCGCGATCTGGACAACCCGAAAGCCACCCGTTTTGAAATGCGTGCACCGAACCCCTTCACCAACACCTATATGGCACTGGCTGGTTTCTACATGGCTGCCCTGGACGGCATCAAAGCCGCTCTGGGTTCCGGCAAGAGCACCGATGGCCTGTGTGCTGAACTGTCCAAGAAGACCGGCGAAGAAGGCTTCTATCTGGAAAAAGACCGTGAATATCGTTCCGAAAACGATGTGTTCGAAGATTATACGGAAGACGAACGGAATAAATACTTCGGCAAACCGCCTGCGACCGTATGGGAAAACTGCAAAGCTTTCGATGCCTATCCTGAAAAGGTTGCTGTGCTGACCCAGGGCGACATCATCAAACCGGTTTACCTGAAATCTTTTGAAACCGGTGCTCTGATCCGGTGGCAGACCGAACTGCTGAAACACATCATCCCTGATTACAGAACGAAGATCGTTTCCATGAAACCGGTTGTCAGCAAAAGCAGCACCGCCTGGGACGATGGCATGTGGCAGAGAGTACAGGAACTGCGGATCCTGATCGCCAAAGATACGGATACCAGCACCAGCCTGTTCACCCAGATCGGCAAAGCTTTTGCTGAGGAAGACTTCGACAAGGCTTCCAATCTGCAGAAGACCCTTGATGCCAAGATGGAAGAACTGGAAGGCCTGTATACCGACTACAAAAACAACATCCTGTAAGAAGAGGATGCAGGCAAAAAAGGAGGAAGTCGCACAGTGCGTCACAAGACCAATGGTCTCCTGCTGGCGCTCCTGCTCCTTCTCCTGACGCCCCTGACCGGAAAAGCCGCCACTGTGAAACCAGTGGCGGTTTTGGGGTCTAAGGGTCAAAAGGTGGAAGAAGTACAAGCTATGTTGTCCAAATTAAACTACTATCACGGCGATATAGATGGAGAGTTCGGAACAGGGACACAGATTGCAGTCAGGAAATTTCAGCAAAAGAACCGGAAACCCCAGACCGGGCAGGTTACCTGGTCAATCTACAATTTGATGAGCAAACAGAGCAAACTGGATTTTGGCCGGTTCCGGAAAACATGGATGATGGAAACCACGGGGTACAGCCCCCAGGACCCGGGTGTGACGGGAATCACCTATTCAGGGATCCCCATGCGGCGGGGTGTGGTGGCCGTGGATCCGGTACTGATCCCTCTGGGTACGAGAATGTATATTATGGGCTATGGCGAAGGATATGCCTGCGACATCGGTTCGGCGATCAAGGGCAATAAAATCGACCTGGCATTTGACAACCGCGGACAGGCGCTTGAATGGGGCCGTCGGCGGGTACGCGTGTATATTCTGTAAAAGTGCGGTATAATAGGCATATCAAGAACAGATGGGGGGACGCTGCAGAGCGCCCCTTTTTAAAGGAGTGAACGAATTGCTGACGGCAAAAGAAATCCCGGGCTGGATGGAACAGAAGTTCGATGCGAACTCCTTCATGAAGCTGGCGGATGTGAAACTGGAAAAAGTGACCTGCGGGTACTGCGAACTGAGTATGGATGCCGACCCGGAACACAAACACGGGAACCGGTACGGAGTGATCCACGGCGGTGCTCTGTTTACCTTGGCGGATACGGCCATGGGAGCCGTAGGGTACAGCATAGGCTGCAAGGTGGTGACCCTGTCCAGCTCCATCAACTTCATCAGCAATACCAGCGCCAAGGAAAAGGTGTGGGCCAAGGCTTCACTGATCCATGCGGGCCGTTCCACCATGGTGGTCAGAGTCATGATCTATGACCATACGGGAAAGGAAATGGCTGATGTGACAGGGACCATGTTCGTGATCGGTCATTTTGACGAAATTCCGAAAAAGTGGTAAAATAAGCCTGCATTTAGGCTTAAAAACGTGAGCAATAACGATAAAACAGGAGGAACCTTATGGATTTCGCATTAACCGAAGAGCAATTGGAACTGCAGGCAATGGTTAAGGATTTCGTAGACAAGGAAGTCGTACCCTATACCGAAGAAATGGACCGGGAAAACCATGCCAGACCGGAAATCTTCAAAAAGGCCGGCGACATGGGGCTGCTGAACCTGGTGGTTCCTGAACAATATGGTGGTCCTGGCCTGGACAGCATCACCATCGCAACCATTTATGAAGAACTGGGGAAGGGCTGCGCCGGCATCGCAACTTCCATTGCGGCCAATGCGCTGGCTTCCTATCCTATCCTGATCGCCGGCAACGACGAACAGAAAAAATACCAGTGTGACCTGCTGAATGACGGAAAACTGGCTGCCTTCGCCCTGACCGAACCGGGTGCCGGTTCCGATGCCGGTGCCGTTTCCACCAAGGCTGTAAAAGAAGGGGACCACTATGTGCTGAACGGGAACAAAGTGTTCATCACCAATGGCGGCATCGCCGACAGTTTCCTGATTTTTGCCAATACCCGGAAAACCGGTGGAATCCGCGGGCTGACGGCCTTCATCGTACCGAAAGGCACTCCTGGTTTCTCCGTAGGCCGCAAAGAAGACAAGATGGGGATCCGTCCTTCCAATACCTGTGAACTGATCCTGGAAAACGTGGTGGTTCCCGAGAGCATGCGGGTAGGCCGTGAAGGCCAGGGCTTCCGTATCGCCATGAACACCCTGGACAGTGCCCGTCCCTTCGTTGCTGCTGTAGCCGTAGGTCTGGCACAATCCTGCCTGGATATCGCTGCTCACTATGCCCGGGAACGGAGACAGTTCGGCCAGCCCATTGCTTCCTTCCAGATGGTTCAGGCCATGATCGCCGATATGGCTATGAAAGTGGAAACGGCCCGTCTGATGGTCCACAAAGCCTGCTGGATGCGTGATAAGGGCGTGGAATTCGGCAAGGAAGCTGCTATGAGCAAATGCTTCGCTTCCGATGTGGCCATGGAAGTAGCTACCGATGCACTGCAGATCATGGGCGGCTATGGGTACATGAAAGATTATCCCATGGAAAAGAAGATGCGGGATGCCAAGATCCTGCAGATTTACGAAGGAACCAACCAGATCCAGCGTATGGTCATTGCCAACAAGATCCTGTACTGATCAGCAAATTGCCGCCTGCGGGCGGCAATTTTTTTATCTGGTTGTCAATTTTCGGAAAATAGCATATAATGAGTCTTGTATACAATGATGGCTCCGGGGTGATGCAGGAGCCAAGAGTGGATATAGGAGAGGAATACAATATGATCAGTGCCGGATTGTTAGCGGAAGCGAAAGAAACTGTAAGAGATTTGAGCGTTCGTGAATTGATTGAAGAAGCCGTCCGTAATGGAGAGGGGACTTTTTCTGATCGGGGCGCCCTGCGGGTGACTACCGGTACCCATACGGGCCGTTCTCCCAAGGATAAATTCATTGTTGATACGCCGCTCACCCATAACGTGGTGAACTGGGACAACAACCAGCCCTGCAGCCAGGAAACCTTCGACAAGCTGTATGCCAAATGTGAAGCGTATATCAAGACCCATAAGGTCTATGTGAAAAACGTGAAGGCCGGGGCTGATCCCAAATACCAGATCCGGGTGAAATTCATCAATGAAAAAGCCTGGCAGACCGTATTTGTCAGCCAGCTGTTCATCAAGACAGATGAGCCCAGCACTGTACAGGAAGATTTCACTGTGATTTCCCTGCCCGGCGTGGAAGCGGATCCCGCTGTGGACGGCACCAATTCGGAAACCTTTATCATCCTGAACTTTGACAAGAAAGTGGTCCTGATCGGCGGCGGCCTGTACGCCGGCGAACTGAAGAAATCCATTTTCTCCGTCATGAACTACCTGCTGCCTCTGCAGGACATCCTGACCATGCACTGCTCCTGCAACGAAGGGCCCAAGGGTGATGTGGCCCTGTTCTTTGGCCTGTCCGGTACCGGCAAGACCACCCTGTCCGCTGATCCCCATCGCAGCCTGATCGGCGATGATGAACACGGCTGGGGCGACAACGGTGTGTTCAACATCGAAGGGGGCTGCTACGCCAAGTGCATCGACCTGACGGAAGACAGCCAGCCGGAAATCTACGGCGCTGTACGGTTCGGTGCCGTCATGGAAAACGTGGTGGTAGATCCCAAGAACGGGGTACCCGATTTCTCCGACAGCAGCATCACGGAAAATACCCGTGTGGCTTATCCGCTGAATTATATCCCCAATGCCAAGCTGCCCAGCATGGCCGGCCATCCCAGGAACATCATCTTCCTGACGGCCGATGCCTTTGGCGTGTTGCCTCCCATTTCCAAACTGACCAAGGAACAGGCCATGTACCATTACCTGACGGGGTACACCAGCAAAGTGGCCGGTACGGAACGGGGAATCACGGAACCCCAGGCTACCTTCTCCACGGCTTTTGGGGCACCCTTCCTGCCGCTGCAGCCGCTGACCTATGCCAAACTGCTGGGTGAACGGATCGCCAGGCATGAAACCAACGTGTACCTGGTGAACACCGGGTGGAGCGGGGGCCCTTATGGGGTGGGCAGCCGGATGAAACTGGCTTACACTCGTGCCATGATCCATGCGGCGCTTGATGGAGAACTGGGCAAGGAAGGCTGGACGACCATGCCCATGTTCGGCGTTTCCATCCCCAAATCCTGCCCCAATGTGCCCAGCAACGTGCTGAACCCCAGAAGCACCTGGGAAGATAAGGCTGCCTATGACGAAACAGCCCGGAAACTGGCCAGACTGTTCCAGGAAAACTTCAAGAAATTCCAGGGCAAAGTGACGGACGATATTGCGTCCGCCGGTCCGGTGGCTGACTAACAGAATACGGAACTGAAACGGGACTGTCCGGTGCGGCAGTCCCGTTTTTATGTTATAATAAGATATTGCGAATGATGAGCGAGAGGGGTGGAACAATGGCAGCTGTATATTGTCCGGATGAAGCGGCCACAGAAGAACTGGGACGGCGCCTGGGCCAGCTCTGCCGGGAGGGGGATGTGTTCCTTCTGAACGGAGACCTGGGAACGGGGAAGACCTGCCTGGTGACGGCGGCCACCACGGCCATGGGAGTGGACCCCAAGGAGGTCACTTCGCCGACTTTTTCCTTGATGAACGTATATCATGGAAAAGAACTGAACATCAAACATTTCGATCTGTACCGGATCAACTGGCCGGAAGAACTGGAAGACATTGGTTTTTCCGAATATGCCGGAGGGGACGGGGTGACGTTCGTTGAATGGGCGGAGCTGTTCCCCGATGCCATGCCGGAAGAAAATCTGGAATTGAAATTCTCCCGCAAAGGAGAGGGACGGGAAGTGGAATTCCTGCCCCACGGAAAACGGTATGAGGAGTTGGCCGGGGCTCTCATGAAAGAGTACGGCCAGGAAGGGTAATGACGTGCTGATATTAGGAATGGATACGGCGACCCGGGTGTGCTCGGTAGCCGTCTGTAAGGATGAGAAGATCCTGGGCAGCCTGGACATCAATGTGGGGCTGACGCACTCCGAGGGGCTGGTTCCCCAGCTGGAGACCCTGCTGAAGCTGGCCCGGGTGAAAAAAGAAGAACTGGACCTGATTGCGGTGAGCCGGGGGCCGGGTTCCTTTACGGGCCTGCGCATCGGCATGGCGACTGCAGAAGCCATGGCCTACGCCCTGGACAAGCCTCTGGTGGCGGTGGATACCCTGAAGGCCATCGCCTATAATCTGCCGGTGTCCGGGGTGCGTCTGACACCTGTCCTGGATGCCCAGAAGGGTAACCTGTATGTGGGCAGCTATGCCTGGAAGGATGGCCAGCTGGTGGAACTGGCGCCCGTAGAGATCGTGGCCGGCAAGGAACTGGCTGCCAGACTGGAAGCAGGGGATACACCGGCCGTCCTCATGGGTGAGTGCCAGCGGGTACCCATGGAGGGAGAATTCAGGAAGGTATCCATGGCACCGGAAAGCGCCCGTCTGCCCCGGGGTTCTTCTGCAGCGATCCTGGGCGCAAAACAGTTCGACCCGGAAGTGGATAAATATGCCTATTTCGGGATGGATCCCTTCTACATCCGGCGGTCGGAAGCGGAGGAATTATGGGAAAAGAGACATCCACAGGGACGGTAAGACCCCTGGTGGAAAAAGATCTGGAGTGGCTGCTGCCGCTGGATGCCGGCTCCTTTGCGGAAGCCTGGGAGGAAGCTGCATGGCGGGATGAACTGGCTGGTCGGCTGGGGCACTACATCGCTCTGGAGCAGGATGGGGTACCCGTGGCGTTCGGCGGTTTCTGGCTGGTGGCCGGGGAAGCCCAGGTCATGCGCCTGGCGGTGGATCCCGGACGGAGGGGCGAGAAACTGGGCCTGCGCCTTCTGGAAGCCATGCAGGAGGAAGCCCGGCGCCTGGAAGCCTTCGAAATGACGCTGGAAGTACGGGAAAGCAATATCCCGGCCCGGCGCACCTATGATCATGTGGGATTTACGGAATGCGGACGGCGGGAAGGTTATTACGGAGATAATGGGGAAGCGGCGATCCTGATGCGCTGCGACCTGTAAGATAGAGGAGAACATGGAAAACAAGAACATCAATATCCTGGGAATCGAAAGCAGCTGTGACGAGACGGCAGCTTCGGTGGTGCGCAACGGCAGAGAAGTCCTGTCCAATGTGGTGTCCACCCAGATCCTGGTCCACCGGAAATTCGGCGGGGTGGTGCCGGAAATCGCTTCCCGGAAACATATAGAACATGTAATGCCGGTGATCCACAAAGCCCTGACGGATGCAAAGATGACCCTGCAGGACGTGGACGCCATTGCCGTGACCTACGGACCCGGACTGGTAGGCGCCCTGCTGGTGGGTCTCAGTGCTGCGAAGGGGCTGGCCCTGGGCAGCGGCAAGCCTCTGATCGGGGTGAACCATCTGGAAGGACACGTCTTTGCCAATTTCCTGGCGGATCCGGATCTGAAACCGCCGTTTTTGGCTCTGGTGGTCAGCGGGGGGCATACGTCCCTTCTGGTGGTGGACGATTACAACACGTTCCGGCTGCTGGGGCAGACCCGGGATGATGCGGCGGGCGAAGCCTTCGATAAGATTGCCCGGTTCATGGGTCTGCCCTACCCGGGCGGCCCGGAAATCGAACGGCTGGCCAAAAACGGCGATGCCAATGCCATTGATTTTCCGCGGCCTCTCCTGCCCGGCTGCTATGATTTCAGTTTCAGCGGGCTGAAGAGTGCGGTGATCAACTACGTGCATACGGAAGAACAGCGCAAGAGTGATTACCGCCGGGAAGACGTAGCAGCGTCGTTCCAGCAGGCCATTGTGGACGTTCTGGTGAAAAAAGCACAGGAGGCACTGAAGGCTACCGGACTGAAGAAAATCGTACTGGCCGGCGGTGTTTCAGCCAACCGGCATCTGCAGGAAGCTCTGGCCAGAGGAGCAAGGGCAGTGGGGGCCGAACTGGTCCATCCCACGCCCATCCTGTGTACCGATAATGCGGTGATGATCGGGGTGCGGGGGTATTACCAGTATCTGAACAAAGATTTTGCCGATCTGGATCTGAATGCGGATCCCAGTCTGAAACTGGGGAAATGAATAACGGGGCTGCCTCAATGGCAGCCTCGTTTTTAGTGAAGAGGAAAGTTTGTATTTCGGGCTAAAGGTTGGCAAATGCCTGGCGGCATTTGCCAGCGTTAGGGTTCGGAGAAGGAAACTTTAAAGTACGAGGAGACTTGGAACATGGTGAAAAAGAGTAAGTACCACAATTGTCTTTGTTGTGGGGAGGGTGTTGTAGAAGGAAACCAACTCTATGATATTTGTGGTGTTTGTGGATGGGAAGACGATCCTGTACAGGCGGAAAATCCTGATTTCCCTGGTGGTGCCAATAAAATGTCTCTGAATGAAGCCCGTAAGGCTTGGAAGCAAGGAAAGGAAGTCATTTAAAGTGGATTTGCAATCTAAATGCAACAACAGCATAAAATAGAAATGACACATATGAAATTCCACAATGAAGATTGCCGGACCATCAGGCACCGGGGGAATTTCGTGGAAATCGAAGATCGAGACGAGGCTGTCAGCGAGGGGTATGTTCCCTGCCAGGTTTGTCATCTATGAGGCAAGGGATTGGCTCACCGGGCGACACGGCTGCGCCGGTCTTGGTAAGCCACTACGAATGGATGCGTACCATTGGCTGGTTGTCGAACAATCGATGCCAGATCGAACTATTAACAACTGAAACAGCCCTGCCGGGCGACTTGGGCTCGGACGCCCCTTTACGGGTCGTCCCTACGAATGGGATACGAACCTTTGGCGTTATGCCGATCTTCTAACCACTAATCACTAATCATCACTACCCACTAAAAAATAAGGCCGCCATCGAGGCAGCCTTATTTTTCATCTTCATTTCTTTTTTTCTTTCATGGAGCTGATGAGTGCATCCACCAGGTCGTCCATGCTCCGTTCCTGGCCTCCGGTCATCCGGGAGTTGATGGTCACGCCGTCCTGGAGCACGGTCATGGCCTTCATGTTACTTTCCAGGAAGTCGGTCATCAGGCCGCCCACCGTGCAGGCCCAGGAGCCATTTTCGATGATGCCCACGATCCGCTTCTGCAGGTTCAGGGCTTTCATGTCTTCCAGGAAGCTCAGCATTTTGGGATAGATGCCCAGATTGTAAGTTACGGAAGCCAGCACCAGGTGGCTGTACTTGAAAGCATCGGAAATCAGATAGGAAATATCTGTTTTGGACACATCGTACATATGGATACGGGTCATGCCCTTTTCCGCCAGCTTGGCCGCCAGTACGGAAGCAGTGCTTTCCGTGTTGCCGTACATGGAAGCATAGACCAGCAGCACGCCTTTTTCTTCCGGTTCATAGGTGGCCCAGTGCACGTATTTGTCCAGCAGGTAGGGGATGTTGTTCCGCCATACCGGACCATGCAGCGGGCAGATCATCTTAATGTCCAGCTGGCTGGCCTTGCCCAAAAGGTCCATGACGAAGGGGCCGTATTTGCCCACGATATTGGTGTAGTACCGGCGGGCATCATCCAGCCAGTCCCGGTCAAAATCCACTTCGTCGTTGAAAATCCGGCCGCCCAGGGCTCCGAAGGAACCGAAGGCATCGGCAGAGAACAGGGTTCCGGTGGTCAAATCGAAGGAAACCATGGCTTCCGGCCAGTGAACCATGGGAGCAGCCACAAAGGCGATGGTGTGTTTTCCGAATTTCCGGGTGTCGCCTTCCCTGACTACCACCTTTTTTTCGTCTTCCATCCGGTACCCGAACTGGTCCATCAGGGTAAAGGCCTGCTCATTGCTGATGACCACAGTTTCCGGGTGGCGCAGCAGCACTTCTTCAATGGAGGCGGCATGATCCGGTTCCACGTGGTTGATCACCAGGTAATCCAGTTTGCGGCCCTTCAGTACGCCTTCCACATTTTCCAGGAACTGCCTGCACACGGACCAGTCGGCCGTATCGAACAGAACGGTTTTTTCGTCCAGCAGAAGGTATGAGTTATAGGATACGCCCCGGGGAATGGGGTGGATGTTTTCGAACAGTGCCAAACGGCGGTCATCGGCACCGACCCAGTACAAGTCTTTGGTTAATTGTCTAACGCATTCCATAGTTACGCTCCTTTTCTCACTTTACGGCTACGAATTCGGACTTGGCAGAGTTGCACAGCGGGCAGACCCAGTCTTCTGGAAGATCCTGGAACCTGGTGCCCGGTTTAACATCCGCATCAGGATCTCCCAGCTCCGGGTTGTATTCATACCCACAGCCCTTGCAGACGTAACGGCCTTCCGGCATATCCTTCAGGATCAGCGGCTTCTTCATCTTTACCATGGGAGGAGCCGGCTTCTTGGGCTGGCCGTTGTTGAGGGCTTTGGCCAGGAGCGGCAGGATCACCTTTACGTCGCCTACGATACCGTAGTCACAGTTCTTGAAAATGGGAGCGCCGGCGTTGCTGTTGATGGCTACGATCGTGGTAGCATTTTTGATGCCTTTCAGGTGCTGCACGGCTCCGGAGATGCCGCAGGCAATGTACAGGTTGCCATTGAACTTCTGGCCGCTCATGCCCACATACCGGTCGATGGGTACGTACTGCAGCGTCTCAGCCACAGGACGGGAGGAGCCTACAGCGGCACCGGCCTGTCTGGCCAGTTCTTCAATCAGCTTCATGTTGGCTTTTTCACCGATGCCCTTGCCGGCGCTGACCACCCGTTCCGCATCGGAAATCGGGGTGTCGACGGGGATGCCTACGGTAAAGTCATAGCCGTCGTCTTTCAGAGCCTGGACCAATGCCGCCACTTGTTCTTCCGGCGTGCCATCCTTGAAAATCTGTTTCTTGCGGGAGCCGGTGACAGCTGCATTTTGCCTGGGAGCACCGCCATGTTTGGCTACGGACATCTTGTCGGTGATGTGAGAAGCGATGACTACCCGCTGGATTTCGTTGGTGCCTTCGTAAATCGTGGTGATCTTGGCGTCACGATAGAATCGTTCCACATCCATGCCTTTCAGGTAACCGGTACCGCCGAATATCTGCAGGGCATCGTTGGTGATGGAGACGGCGGCGTCAGATGCGTACATCTTGGCCATGGCGCTTTCCATGCCGTACTCCTGATGGTTCTGCTTCAGTTCTGCGGCGCTGTAGACCAGGAACCGGGCTGCCCGCAGTTTGGTGGCCATGTCAGCCAGCTTGAAAGATATGCCCTGGTTCTGGCAGATGGGGGCGTTGAACTGGATCCGTTCCTTGGAGTAGTTCAGGGCGGCTTCGTAGGCGCCCTGGGCAATACCCAGTGCCTGGGCAGCAATTCCGATGCGGCCGCCGTCCAGGGTTGCCATGGCGATCTTGAAACCCTGGCCCCGTTTGCCCAGGAGGTTCTCTTTGGGAACCTTTACGTTGTTGAAGAGCAGTTCAGCCGTAGCGGAGGAGCGGATGCCCAGTTTGTCGTAATGGTCGCCGAAGGTGAAGCCCGGCATGCCCTTTTCTACAATAAAGGCGCTGATGCCCCGGGTACCCTTGCCCGGTTCCGTTACGGCAAACACCACGTAAGTATCTGCCTTGCCGGCGTTGGTGATGAAAATCTTATTGCCGTTCAGGATCCAGCTGGTGCCGTCGAAGACAGCAGTGGTTTCTGTTTCACCGGCATCGGACCCGGCGTTGGGTTCGGTCAGTCCGAAGGCACCGATCTTTTTGCCGGAAGCCAGGGGCACCAGATATTTCCGTTTCTGTTCTTCGGTACCGAATGCGAAAATGGGGTAGGAACCCAGGGAAACGTGGGCGGATAGAATCACCCCTGCACCGCCGTCTACACGAGCCAGTTCTTCTACGGCGATGGCATAGTCGATATAGTCCAGACCGGCACCGCCATATTCTTTGGGGAAGGGGATACCCATCAGGCCCATTTCGCCCATTTCTTTTACCTGTTCATCGGGGAATTTGTTTTCCTTGTCCAGCATGAACGCAACGGGTTTGATTTTGGATTCTGCAAAACCGCGGACTGTAGCGCGGAATTCTTCATGATCCTGTGTGGTGGTGAATAACATGGTACTACCTCCTCTTATCATAAAAGTGGAAAATCATTTACGTGATGACAAGACTAAAAACAAGAATTAAATTATTTTAATAATTATTATATCTTACAATCAAATAGTACTCTTTTCTGATACGTTTGTCAATGGAAAAATCAGATGAAAGCTGACAAAAAATAAGACGCCTTTCGGCGCCTCATTTTTTATGACACAACCCGCAGCTGCCGCAATTGCCGCCGCAGGAACTCTTTCCGTTTTTATGGTCCCGGTACATGGAGCGGATCACGGCCGCTACAATGATGAGCAGGACCATTCCTACGATGAACGTGCCCATAAAAACATCTCCTTTTCAAGTAAGCCAAAGGGAGGTACCCTCTGGATACCTCCCTTTCGTATATATCATCAGTCAATCACATCTGCCGTATCTTCGATCTTGATTTCTCCGTTGTATTTGGGAGCCGGACGCAGCAGCAGGTAAACCATGACAGCCAGTACCACACAGGCAGCAGCCGTACCCAGGGTGAAAGCACCGGTAGAGATGAAGCTGCCGAACTGGTAGAACATCAGGGCCATGCAGTAAGCAAAACCGCACTGGTACCCGATGGCAATCAGGGTCCATTTGCCGCTGTTCATTTCTCTCCGGATGGCACCCATAGCGGCTACGCAGGGAGCACACAGCAGGTTGAATACCAGGAAGGAATAAGCACTCAGCACGGAGAAGTCCTGAGCAAAGGTACCCCAGAATTCTTCGCCGTCTTCAGCGGCATCAGCCAGTCCATACAGGATGCCGAAGGTACCTACCAGGTTTTCCTTGGCAATCAGGCCGGTGAAAGCAGCCACAGCGGCTTTCCAGTCGCCCCAGCCCAGCGGGGAGAAGAGCCAGGCGATTTTGTTGCCCAGGAAGGCCAGGATGGATTCGTTCAGGGCATCTTCATCCAGCATGGCGAAGGCGCCGTCCTCCCAGCCAAAGCTGGACAGGAACCACACCAGGATGGTGGACAGCAGGATTACGGTACCGGCCTTCTTGATGAAGGAGGAGCTCCGTTCCCAGACGCTGCGGCCGATGTTGCCCAGGGTGGGCATATGGTAGGGGGGCAGTTCCATGACGAAAGGCGCAGGATCCCCCGCGAACAGTTTGGTCTTTTTCAGGATGATGCCGGAAATGATGATGGAGAAGATCCCTACGAAGTAGGCGGAAGGAGCAACCCACCATTCTCCATCGAAGTAAGCACCGGCAATCAGAGCGATGATCGGCATCTTGGCGGAGCAGGGGATCATGGTGGTGGTCATGATGGTCATACGGCGGTCGGACTGGTTCTCGATGGTACGGGAAGCCATGATACCGGGCACGCCGCAACCGGAACCAATCAGCATGGGGATGAAGGATTTGCCGGACAGACCGAATTTCCGGAACGCACGGTCCAGGATGAAAGCGATACGGGCCATGTAGCCGCAGGCTTCCAGGAAGGCCAGGAAAATGAACAGGACGACCATTTGCGGTACAAAACCCAGGACGGCGCCCACACCGGAAATGATACCATCGACTACCAGGCCGTGCAGCCAGTCGGCTACACCCAGGCTGTCCATGAAGTCGTCAGCAGCCGGGATCAGGATATCCCCGAACAGGGTATCATTCACCCAGTCCGTAGCATCGCCGCCGATGGTGGTCACGGAAATGTAATAAACCAGGAACATGATGGCAGCGAAAATGGGGAGGGCCAGCCACCGGTTGGTCACGATTTTATCGATCTTATCGGAAGTGGTCAGTTTGCCTTTGCTCTTCTTGATGTTGCATTCACCGATGATGGAGCTGATGTATTTGTACCGTTCGTTGGTGATGATGGATTCAGAATCATCGTCCAGTTCCTGCTCCACGGCTTCGATGTCGCCGTCGATGTGGTCAAGGACGGACTGGGGCAGCTTCAGGGCTTCCTGTACTTTGTCATCCCGTTCGAACAGCTTGATCACATACCACCGTTCCTGATGGGCGGGCAGCATGCCCTGGGTGGCTTCTTCGATGTGGGCAAGGGCATGTTCCACCGGACCGTCGAAGGAGTGTTTGCTGACCATGACCTGCTGGTGCTTGGCTACTTTGGCAGCCAGGTCAGCAGCTTCCTTGATGCCTTCGCCGGTACGGGCGGAGATTTCAATCACCGGGCAGCCCATCCGCTGGCTCAGTTTGTCGATGTTGATGATATCGCCGCTTTCCCGGACCATATCCATCATGTTCACGGCCATGACCATGGGGATACCCAGTTCAGCCAGCTGGGTGGACAGGTACAGGTTCCGTTCCAGGTTGGTGCCGTCCACGATGTTCAGGATGGCATCCGGCCGTTCTTTGACCAGATACGTACGGGATACTACTTCTTCCAGGGTGTACGGGGAAAGAGAGTAGATGCCGGGCAGGTCCTGGATGATCACATCCGGATGACCGGTCAGTTTCCCTTCCTTTTTTTCTACGGTAACACCGGGCCAGTTGCCGACGAACTGGTTGGAACCAGTCAGGGCATTGAACAGGGTGGTTTTACCGGTGTTGGGGTTGCCGGCAAGGGCAATCTTGAATTCCATGTAAAAATACCTTCTTTCTTTCCCAAATCTTACTTTAACAAAAATAAGTTAGAAATAACTAACAAAATGATAAAAATGTTACAGCTCTTTCACTTCTACCATTTCTGCGTCTGCTTTCCGCAGGGAAAGTTCATAACCGCGAACCGTCATTTCGACAGGATCTCCCAGAGGAGCCACTTTACGGATATGGATGGGAGTACCCTTGGTGATCCCCATGTCCATGATCCGGCGCTTGATGGCACCTGTGCCGTGCAGTTTCACGACTTCGTAATCTTTGCCCGTCTGGGCGTCTTTCAATGTAGCCATTGAATTTTCCCCTCCTATTATTTTATTGAACCATGATTTTTGCAGCCATTTCCATACTGATGGCTACCCGGGATTCCCGGATGTTCAGGATGAGCCCGCTGGGCGTATGCTGTACGATGGAAATCACCGCACCCTGGGTGATGCCCAGGTTTTCCAGGTGGGTCCGTACCTTTGGAGAACCGCCTACCCGCTGGACTGTCAGAGACACGCCTTCATCCGCAAACGTTAAGGGCATGATGCTACCTCTTTTCTCACTGAATTCATGGAAAGCAACTTCCATACAGAGTATGTTAGCACATACTAACAATCGAGTCAATGGGGTGTGACAAAAAAAGGAACTGCCGGGCGGCAGTTCCTTTTGAGATTTTCTTATTCTTTCTTATCCTTCCGGATGCAGTTTCTTTTCTGTAAAGGCCTTCAGCCCGTTCAGGGCAGCCAGGAAAACGCCGCCCATCAGGAACCAGAACACGTGGAACGTATCCCAGGAAAGTGCAGGCTGAGGGACCTTCAGTGTGGTGGGACCCTGGGCGATGGCGTACAGGGAACCCACCATCAGTCCCAGGATGAAGTACACCATGGCAGCCCGGTGATTGTCCAGCGCATTCTTCACCAGTTTGATGATGCCTATGATGCCGGCCAGGATACCGCAGCCGAAGATACACAGCACCGGGAAGTAGGACAGGTTCATGTGCAGGGATTCCTTGATGGCGGTGATGACAGGTACGTACAATCCGAAGATCAGCAGCATGGTGGAACCACTGATGCCCGGCAGCACCATGGCACAGATGGCAATCATGGCGCAGACAAAGATGTACAGGGCCAGGAGAGGGGAAAGAGAGCCGATTTCCACGTTGGTGCCCTGACCGCCGGTGGGGTTCACAGCCGCAATGACCAGCACCAGGATAATGCCCAGGATCATGAAAAGGATCCGGCTGGTCCGCTGCAGACATTCCTTTTCTTCCTTAATAATAAGGGGAAGAGAAAAAATGGAAAAGCCCAGGAACAGGGAGCTGAGTTCGTAGATGTGGGAGGCAAACAGGCTGGCAATGACCAGGACTGAGGAACCCATGCCGATGAGCCAGCCCATCCCCAGTTTGCCCAGGAACCGGATGGCTTCTTTTTTCAGTTCCAGAGTGCCGTGGGTCAGCACATACAGGGAACCGATGAATTCATCGTAGAAGCCCAGCACAAATGCAATGGTACCGCCGGAAACGCCGGGGACACTGTCGGCCAGGGCCATGCAGAAGCCCCGCACCATATTCAGGAACAGATCCATATCTTTCTACCTTCCTTTGCAAATCCTCTTGTCAGAAGAGGTCTTTTCCTATAGTATAGGAAAGGGTCATAAACAATTTGAAAACAAAAGTAAAATACTTCCGCAAAAAATTGTGTTATAATGATACATCGGACTGCTGATTTCCAGGAGTCCGCAGCAAAACCATATTATATCGTATTTTGACGCAATTTTGAATAGAAAAGGGGAAATCCGCTGGATTTCCCGGTGCTAGGAGGATGCAGATTGGATAGAAGCGAACTGAAACTGAAACTGATGGAGTATGCGGCCAAAGGATACCAGGTGCCCCGCATGGACATGATCAAGACTCCGGAACAGATTGCAGGCATCCGGGTAGCTGGTAAGGTGAACTCGGAAGTGCTGGATGCAGTGGAAAAGAACATCAAAGTGGGAATGACCACTGACGATATCAATACCATCGTCTATGATACGACTATGAAACTGAAGGCCATTCCGGCCTGTCTGAACTACGAAGGCTTCCCCAAATCGGTGTGTACGTCTGTCAACGATGTCATCTGCCATGGCATTCCGGATCCCCATCAGGTGCTGAAGAGCGGGGATATCGTCAACGTGGATGCCACCACGATCTACAACGGCTATGTGGGGGATGCTTCCCGGATGTTCATGCTGGGCCGGGTGCCGGCCAGCCGGAAAAACCTGGTGGGCATCACGAAAGAATGCCTGAAACGGGGCATGGAGAATGCCGTGGGCTGGAAGAACACCCTGGGGGATGTAGGGGCGGCCATCCAGCAGTTCGCCCAGAAACACGGTTACAGTGTGGTACGGGATTTCGGCGGCCACGGCGTGGGCCTGGAAATGCATGAAGACCCCTTTGTGGCCCATTTCGGCAAACGGAAGACGGGTATGCTGCTGGTACCGGGCATGGTGATCACCATCGAGCCCATGATCAACGAAGGGACAGCGGACCTGTGGATCGATGAAATGAACGGCTGGACCGTACATACTGCCGACGGCAGGGACAGTGCCCAGTGGGAACATACTCTGCTGATCACCGAAGGAGAACCGGAAGTGTTGAGCTGGTAAGCCCAGATTGCTGCAGGAAATCCGAAGGGGCGCACCAGGACTTGCGTAGCGATGCCGTCCGATGCGCCCGCTGACAAACAGGAAAGGATGCTTGACATGACATTTATGGAATTGGCCAGGGCCAGATATTCGGTCCGGAAATTCAGTGACAGACCCATTGAAAAAGGAAAAATGGATGCCATCCTGGAAGCGGGACGCATCGCTCCTACCGGGCATAACTACCAGCCCTACCGGGTGTACGTGCTCCAGAGCCCAGAAGCCCTGGAAAAAATCCGCAGCCTGACCCGCTGCGCCTTCAACGCACCAGTGGTGCTGATGGTGACCGTGCGTAAGGATGAGGAGTGGGTGAATCCCTTTGAACACAGCATCCGGGCCGGTGAACAGGATGCCAGCATCGTGGCCACCCATATGATGCTGGAAGCCTGGGAACAGGGCATCGGCTCCTGCTGGGTGAACTATTTCCCGGTGACGAAAGTGGCCGATACCTTCGGTCTGGAACTGAACGAAGTACCTCTGCTGCTGATGCCCATGGGCTATACTGCGGAAGGGGTGCATGCCGCCCATCTCCATAATGAACGGAGAAGCAACGACGAACTGGTGAAAGTACTGTAAAAAAACGGGGTGTGAAAAATATTTTTTCACACCCCGTCACTAGTCACCAGCCACTAGTTACTGGCTTTTCTGCGTTTGCGGAAGCCTGCCCAGATAAACAGCAGCAGGGCGATCACAAAGGAGAACAGAGCTGTCACCTGGGCACTTTTCAAACCCAGGAACATGGGCTGTACGTAATCGCCCCGCAAAAACTCCAGAAAGAACCGCAGCCCGCTGTAGAGCATCACATACAAGCAGCAGGGCTGCCCTTTTTTTGGCTTTGTGGTCTGGAACAGCAGCAGGAGCGCAAACAGGACCACATCGATCTGTCCTTCCCACACTTCTGCCGGCCACAGAGGCTGGGTCCCGTAGGTGCTGCGGGCCAGGGTACCGGCCGGGTACAGGATTCCGAAATCACCGCCGGTGGGAGATCCGAAAGCGTCTCCATTCAGCAGATTGGCCATGCGGCCGATGCTTTGGCCGATGAAAAGAGACGGACAGATGACGTCCAGCATTTCAATCCAGTCCACCTTATGGCGCCAGCAGTAAAAAGCCCCGGCAGCGACGCCGCCCAGGATGCCTCCCTGGATGGCCATGCCTCCCTGCCAGACGAAAGGGATTTCCAGCAGATGGCTGCTGTAGTAGCCCCAGTCGAAGAAAAATACATCCCACAGCCGGGCACCCACCAGGCCGGCGAATCCGCCGTAGATGCCGATGTCGGGCAGCAGTTTTTCCCAGCCCCGGCCGTCCCGCCAGGCCAGGAAATAGGCCACGGATGTGGCCATAAAGATAGCCAGGCACAGCATGAGCCCATACATGCGGATGGGAAAGCCTCCAATGAAAAACAGATATTGATGCACAGTTGAAGCGTCCTTTCATACACTAACCACCAGTCACCAGCCACTAACCACTAGCCGCTAACCACTAGCCGCTAACCACTAACCACTAACCACTAACCACTAACCACTAACCACTAACCACTAACCACTAACCACTAACCACTAACCACTACCATATCCGTACCAGCCGGAAATCCACGTAATCGGCGGCCACCAGACGATACCGGGTGCCGTCCCGTACTCCCTGGAACAGGTTCAGGAAATGCGCCGCATCTCCGTGTACGTGGCCGTAGATGCACTGTTCCACACCGTATTCTTTGCACAGTTCCGTAAAACCGGTGACTTCATCCGGATGGTAGAGCGGGGGATAGTGGAGGGCTGCGATGAGATGCTTCGCTCCGGCCGCCCGGGCCCCTTCCAGGCTGCGTCCCAGCCGCTGGCATTCCCGGTCATAGATCAGCTGGTCGTGTTCGCTGAACCCCTGCATGCTGGGGAGGTTCCAGCCCCGGGTGCCGCACAGGGCCACATCCCCGGTCTGGTAAAATGTGTTGTGGAGAAAATGGATTCGGGGCAGGGCCTCTTCCATTTTTTTCAGGGAAGTCCACCAGTAGTCATGGTTCCCTTTTAAAATTACCAGTTCGCCCGGCAGGTCCTGCAGGACTTCCAGGTCTCTTTCCGCGGCATCGGGCAGTTCCATGGACCAGGAGGTGTCGCCCACCAGCAGCACCGTATCGCCGTCCTTTACCGTCTGTTTCCAATACTCCAGCACTTTTTCCCGATGGTTCAGCCATTGTTCTCCGAATACTTCCATGGGTTTCGTGGGAGGTTCTCCGGAAAAATGCAAGTCTCCCATGGCATAGATTGCCATAGTTCCCACTCCTTCCTGCGTTGACTTTATAAGTTGTGAAATATATAATGAATCTATTACACATGATAAAAACCACTGTAATACACATATGTTACTGAATCCCGGCAACTTATGCAAGGTGTTTCAGACAGGTTTTCTCAATAGGAGGTATGTTCATGTTCGAGGAAAAGTATGAACCGCATGAGATCGAAGCCCGGTGGCAAAAGTACTGGGCAGACCACAAAACCTACAAGGTGGAGAACGATGACCCCCGGCCCAAATCCTATGTGCTGGAAATGTTCCCCTATCCTTCCGGCAACCTGCACATGGGGCATGTGCGGAACTATTCCATCGGGGACGTAGTGGCCCGCTTCCGCACCATGCGGGGCTTCAATGTACTGCACCCTATCGGATTCGACTCCTTCGGGATGCCGGCTGAAAATGCGGCCATCAAGCACCACATCCCCCCTGCCAAATGGACCATGGAAAACATTGCCAACATGACCCGGCAGCTGCGGGAACTGGGGCTTTCCTACGACTGGGACCGTCAGGTGACCACCTGCAAGGAAGAATACTATAAATGGACCCAGTGGTTCTTTGAACTGATGTACAAACGGGGCCTGGCTGTGAAGAAGGAAGCTTCCGTGAACTGGTGTGACACCTGCGGCACCGTACTGGCCAACGAACAGGTGGAAGACGGCAAATGCTGGCGCTGCCACCAGCCGGTAGAGAAGAAACAGCTGAGCCAGTGGTTTTTCAAGATCACCGATTACGCTGAACAGCTGCTGGATGACCTGGACAAGCTGAAGGGCTGGCCTGACCGGGTCAAGACCATGCAGCGCAACTGGATCGGCCGCAGCGAAGGTCTGGAATTCGGCTTTGATGTGCCCAGCCTGCACAAGAAGCTGATGGTCTATACCACCCGGCCGGATACCATCTACGGCGTTACCTTTGTGGTCATCCCGCCGGAACATCCCATGGTGGAAGAACTGCTGAAAGACAACCCGAAGAAAGCCGAACTGGAAGCTTTCTGCAACCAGGTGAAGAATACCTCTGATATCGAACGTACCTCCAGTGAATCGGAAAAAGTGGGCATGTATACCGGCGTGGACTGCATCCATCCGCTGACCGGCGAAAAAGTCCAGATCTGGATCACCAACTATGTACTGGTGGATTACGGGACCGGCGCTGTCATGGGCGTGCCCACCGGCGACCATCGTGACTGGATGTTTGCCACCAAATATGGCATCAAGAAGATCCTGACCCTGCAGCCCAAAGACCATGAACTGAAACTGGAAGAAATGACTGACGCCTATGAAGATAAGGAAGGCGTACTGGTCAATGCCGGTCCGTTCACCGGCATGGAAATGCACAAGGCCATGAAAGCCATTATCGACTACATGGAAGAAAAGGGCCTGGGCAAGCGCCGGGTGAATTACCGTCTGCGTGACTGGCTGATCAGCCGGCAGCGGTACTGGGGCTGCCCGATTCCAGTGGTGTACTGTCCTCACTGCGGCGAAGTGCTGGTACCGGAAAAAGACCTTCCGGTGAAACTGCCTACGGACGTGAAGTTCGATGCAGGCGCCAGCTCCCCGCTGGCTACCAGCGAGAGCTTCGTGAACTGCACCTGCCCGAAATGCGGCGGTCCGGCCAAGCGTGAACTGGATACCATGGATACCTTCCTGTGCTCCTCCTGGTACTATATGCGCTATACCGATCCCCACAACGACAAGGCACCATTCAGCGAAGAAGCTGTGAACCACTGGATGCCGGTGGATCAGTACATCGGCGGTATCGAACACGCCATCCTGCATCTGCTGTATTCCCGGTTCTTCATGAAAGTGCTGCATGACGCCGGCCTGGTAAAAGCCGACGAACCCTTCACCAACCTGCTGACCCAGGGAATGGTGATCAAGGACGGGGCCAAGATGAGCAAATCCCTGGGCAACGTGGTCTCTCCGGAAGAAATCGTAGGCAAATTCGGGGCTGATACGGCCCGCCTGTTCATCATGTTCGCCGCTCCTGTGGAACGGGAACTGGAATGGAGCGACAAGGGCGTGGAAGGGTCTTTCCGGTTCCTGAACCGGGTATGGCGCCTGGTATACCACTTCAGGGATATCCTGGCCCAGAAAGTGACCAGCTATGATACGAAGAACCTGAACGAACAGGACAAGGAACTGCGCCACATCCTTCATGTAAGCGTGAAGAAAGTGACCGAGGACATCGACAACCGGTTCAACTTCAACACAGCCATTTCCACGCTGATGGAGCTGGTGAATGCTCTGTATGCGTACAAGGAGAAGGCGGAGACCGTGAATGCCGGCCTGATTTACGAAGCCATTTCCAAACTGCTGCTGATGCTGGCTCCGTTTACCCCGCACATCACGGAAGAACTGTGGCATGATGCCATGGGCAGCGAAACCAGCATCCACAAGGAAGCCTGGCCGACCTACGATCCGGAAGCCATCAAGGTGGACGAAGTGGAAGTGCTGATCCAGGTGAACGGCAGGGGCAAGGACCGGATCATGGCGGCACCGGACATCAGCCGGGATGAACTGGGCAAACTGGCTCTGGAACAGCCGGAAGTGAAGGCTGCCATCGGAGACAAGAAAGTGCTGAAAGTCATCGCTGTGCCGGGACGGCTGGTGAATATCGTAGCGAAATAAAAAAATAGAATGGAAGGGGGGTGCAGACGCATCCTCCTTTTTCCATTCTTGACGTTTCTTTGCACTTAATGACCTTCTTTTTGCAGGGTGGGAGGAATCCGCTCTTTCGTGTCGAATGGGGTGGATAGACTGCTTCTGCAAAAAGGAGGTTATTTTTGTATGGATCCATGGGAGAAGAAAAAATGGCTGGTGGTGCTGGGCATTGTGCTCTGCTGCGTAGCGGGCGGCCTGTGGCAGAGCCGGAACCGGACGCCGGAGACGGGTACCGGTCAGGCGGAGGCGCAGATGGCGGAGCCCCGACAGGAAAAGAAGGCACTGGCTACCGTCTACATCAGCGGGGCAGTGCAGAATCCGGGACTGTATCAGGTGGAGCCGGGCATCCGGTACCAGGAGGCCCTGAAGGCAGCTGGAGGGGTCACGGAGGAGGCGGATCTGGCCCGGGTGAACCTGGCGAAGAAATGCAGGGACGGCAGCCAGGTGAATGTACCCTTCCTGAAAAAGAGCAGCCGCCGGAGCAGGGGAAAGGAGAATCCACCGGGTGAGGACGGGAAAGAGAAAAGTGCCGCCACTGCATCCGGGGAGGCTTCTGCGGCTTCTGACACAGTCGGCAGAGTGAATCTGAACACAGCGGATGAAGCCCAGCTGACTGCCCTGCCGGGCATCGGCCCTTCCCTGGCCCGCCGGATCATCCTCTACAGGCAGCAGAAGCCCTTCCGGCGTGTGGAAGACCTGCAGCAGGTATCCGGCATCGGCTCGGCCAAGTTCCGGAACCTGGCAGGACGGGTGGAGGTGTAGCATGGCCCTGGTCCTGGAAGCCGGTCTGGCTTTTGCCCTGGGCATTGCAGCGGGACTGGGGAAACCGCTGTCCTGGTGGGTGTGGAGCATATCGTCAGGTATCAGCAGCTGTCTGCTGTTCTGGCTCCATCGGAAACAGAAGGGACGGGACAGCTGGAAACTGGGCTGCTGTCTGCTGATCTTCTGCCTGGGCGGCCTGCGGGCCGCACTGTCTTCCACTGCCCAGCAGCGGATGGCTCCTCTGGTGGATCAGAACACGGTCATTACGGGCAGGATCGTGCCCGGTTCTGCCCGCACCGGGCGGTCCGGCTCCTGTTTCTTCCTTTTGGAGGAACCACGGGGCAGGGTACGGGTACTTGTCCGCAAATCCGGGAAATTCCAGCCCCGGCTGGGTACTGTGGAGGTGCGGGGGATATTCCGGGCTCCGGACGGGTTCTATAACCCGGGCCAGCTGGATCCGGAGATACGGGCAGCCATTGCCGGGGAAGGTGGCAGCCTGGAAACAGAGGGGCGGATGTGCCGTCTGGTGGACCGGCTGCCCCTCTGGCCGGACCGGATCTTTGCCTTTGGGGAAAAACTGCGCAGCCAGCTGCACCAGACGCTGAGCCCGGAAGACAGTGCCCTGCTGGAAGGCATGCTGCTGGGCGGCAGCAGCGGCATCGCTCCGGATCGGCTGCGGCTGTTCCAGCGCTGCGGTCTCAGCCATCTGCTCTCTGTTTCCGGCAGCCATGTGGCACTGCTCCTGAGTCTGTTTGCCGGAGGCGCTGTTTTCCTGCGGTTGCCTCGAAGGATGGGGGCCTTGCTGGTGACTGTCCTGCTGCTGGCCTATGGGCTGTTGTGCGGGATGAGGGCGTCCGTGTGCCGGGCACTGCTCCTGGGTCTGGGAGCCCTGTGGGGCCGGGTGCACCGGAAACGGGCCAGCAGCACGGCTTTCCTGGGCCTGGGACTGCTGCTCCTTCTCGCCTGGCAGCCCTGGTGGGTGTGGGACCCGGGGTTCCAGCTTTCCTTTGCAGCATCCGGAGGTCTTTTGCTGCTGCGTCGTCCCATGGAAAGAAAGCTGGCAGCCTGGCTGCCTCTTCCCCTGGCCCGGGGCTTTTCCGTGCCCCTGGCAGCCCAGGCACTGGGCCTGCCGTTTCTGGTGCACCATTTCCATATGCTGTCCCTGGTGTCCCTGCTGGCCAACGTGCTGCTGATCCCCCTGCTGTCCCTTTGCCTGACCTTCGGCGCCATCGGAGCTTTCCTGGGTACTCTGGGGCTCTTCATCCCCGCCCGGCTGTGCCTGGTGGGAGCGGGGCAGCTGCTGGGCTTTTCTCTGTGGGGCGGAGAATGGCTCTGCCGCCTGCCCGGTACCCACTGGATTACAGGGCAGGTGCCTTTCTGGGTGTGGCCTCTGTATCTCCTGCTGCTCCTGGCGCTGCTGGAACAGGGCTGGTTCCAGCCGGAACGGCCCCGTCTGCGGCGGGCGGGAATCCTGGCTTCGGGGCTGGCTCTCCTTATGGTGCTGGGTGCCCGGCATTTCCGTCCCCAGCCTTTTACCGCTTATTTCCTGGATGTGGGACAAGGGGACTGTGCCGTGGTGGTGACGCCCCGGCGGCAGGTGTTCGTGTTCGATACGGGCGGTCTCAGCGGGCATTTTGACACGGGCGAACGGATCCTGGTGCCTTTCCTGCGCTATCTGGGGATGGACCGGGTGGATGCGGTCTTCGTCAGCCATGGACACCATGACCATGCGGGCGGACTGGCCGGACTGCTGCGCTGGCTGCCGGTGGAAACCATTTATCTGCCCAACGAAAACCCCAGTGAGGATATAGGAAAAGCGATGCAATTGATACAATTTAAAAATATCAGTAAAATTGTATACAAAATGCAAACAAACCAGAAAATAAGAAAAAAAGAGAGTATAATACAAATTGTAGAAGCACCGAAATGGGAAGAGAAAGGAGGCAAAGGGAACGAGAACTCTGCCATCGTACGTGTGAGCTGTGATGGCCACAGTCTTCTGTTTACCGGAGATGCTCCGGCGGACGTGGAGGAACTGGCGGCAGCAAAGTCCATCCGGAGCGATGTGCTCAAAGTATCCCATCATGGTTCCAGGACTTCCTCTGCGGAAGTCTTCCTGGAGGCTGTGCGGCCACAGGTGGCCGTGGCATCAGCCGGCAGGCGGAACCATTTCGGCCATCCCCACAGGGAGACAATCGAAAAACTGGAAGCCCGCAGGATTCCCCTGATCCGGACGGATCAGGAGGGAGCCGTGAAGATCGTTTTTGACGGAGCTGTTCCCATATGGTATAGTTATCGTTGGCAGCGAGATTCTTTCTAGGAGTGGATCTATTGTGAACGATAGAGCAGATGTGTTTCTGGAAAATCTGCGGAAAAATCCAGCTTGTCCTCATGTTGTCATTGCCTGGGGGGAGGAAGAGTACTATAAGAAGGCCATTCAGAAGGCCTTTCGCCGGAAAGCCTTTGCTTCCGGGGAGGAACCCACAGAATGGAACTTCAGGGGAGATTTTGAACTGAACGCTTTGGCGGAAGCCATCAACAGTATGCCTTTCTTTGGAGGAGGGAACTGGATCGTCATCGAAGACCCCAGAATCCTGACCGATAAGGAAAAAAACGGCGGAAAAAAAACGGGTGCAAAAGGGAAAAAGAAGAAACAGGCTCCCATCGAGCAGTTCATGACGCTGCTGACGGATATGCCGGAGTATTCTTTTCTGATCTGTCTTTGCAGTAAATTGGACAAAAGGCAAACATTTTATAAAACCATGAGCAAGAAAGTTCAGGTGGTAGAATGCAGTCCCTTGCGTCCCTACCAGCTGCAGCCCTGGCTGCGGCAGCAGGCGGATCAGTATGGTGCCCGCTTCACACCGGAGGCCATGAGCCTGATCATGGAGTATGTATCGGCGACAGATATGGCGCCGCTGCTGTTCTTGCAGCAGGAGATCGGCAAGATCGCCCTGTATGCGGGAAAGAGGAAACTGTGGCAGGCACAGGATGTGGCACAGATGTTTTCGCAATTGCCGGAGATTTCCGGATTTGCCTTGGGGAATGCAGTAGAAGAGAGAAAATTGGGAAAAGTTCTCCTTCTGCTGGCTGAAGAGAAAAAGAACAGTGGCAGTGACGGCTTTTACAGCCTGACCATGCGGCTGGTCTCCTCACTGCGGCGAATGCTCCAGGTAAAGGAACTGATGGAAAAAGGTGCTCGACAGGAGACCATAGCGTCTACGCTGAAAATGCATCCTTATGCGGTTAAAATGGCCATGCAGCACAGCAATCATTTTTCACGTGAATCCTTACAGACATGCATGGTGGAAATGGCCCGGATGACAGCAGACTCCCGAAAGAACGGACGCACCTGGTCCCGCCTGGAAGAAATTTTGGTAAAACTGGTCGCTGAAAGGTAAAAAATTCAATATGGTATTTGAAGGAGGATTAAGGGAATGTTTGCATTAAATTCTTACCAAACCTTGGCTGTTGGTATCTTGCTGTACTACCTGGGTAAATGGCTCAAAACGAGAATCAAATTTTTCCAGACCTACTGTATTCCTAACCCGGTTATCGGCGGCGTGCTGTTCGCACTGATCAACCTGGCTCTGTTCGAAGCAGGCACCGGCGCCATCAAACTGGATACGGTACAGCAAAGCTTCTTCATGAATATGTTCTTCACCAGCGTTGGCTTCAGTGCCAGCTATGCTCTGCTGAAAAAGGGCGGCCGTGACGTGGTCATCCTGACTATTCTCTGTGCCGTGCTGATCAGCTGTCAGGATATCATCGGCGTAGGGCTGGCTTCCGTACTGGGCCTGCAGCCGCTGCTGGGCCTGTGCGCAGGGTCCATTCCTCTGGTGGGCGGCCATGGTACTTCCGGTGCCTTCGGTCCCATGCTGGAACAGCTGGGTGTGAGCCGTGCCAACACCGTGGCCATTGCCATGGCTACGTTCGGCCTGATCTGCGGCTCTTTGATGGGCGGCCCTGTGGCGCACCGTCTGCTGGAAAAATTCCATCTGCACAGCACCAAGGAAGACCAGGAAGGGGCTAACGAAAAAGCCCAGAGCATGGAAGAAAATGCTTCCCTGGCTATGACTCCTGAAAACTTCATGCTGGCTACCGGCGAAGTCCTGGTTGCCATGGGTCTCGGCACCATCGTCAGCAAGTTCTTCACCAGCGTCGGTCTGACGTTCCCTGGTTACATCGGCTCCATGATCATCGCTGCCATCATCCGGAACATCTCTGACCACGCCAACGGCGGTCTGCCTGTTCCCATGCAGGAAATCGGCACCGTTGGGGATGTTGGCCTGAACATCTTCCTGAGCCTGGCTATGATGAGCCTGCGGATCTGGGAACTGTTCGACATCGCCGGCCCTCTGGCCATCATCGCTGTTTGCCAGACTATCTTCATGGCTCTGTTCACCACTTTCGTGGTATTCAATGTCATGGGCAAGGACTACGATGCAGCTGTTGAAGTTTCCGCAGTGTGCGGCTTTGGTATGGGCGCAACCCCGAACGCCATGGCTAACATGAGCGCCATCACTGCCAACTACGGCCCGGCACCCCGTGCTTTCTTCGCCGTACCTCTGGTAGGGGCTATGTTCATCGACTTCGCCAACTCCGGTATCCTGATGATCTTCATCAACCTGTTCAAATAACCGGAACACAGTTTTTCACAAAAGGGCTGTGGAGAAATGGATTTTCATTTCTCCACAGTCTCTTTTTCTGTTTCTGGCTCTGTTCCATCGATGTTGGGATGCTTCCTGGCTTTATTGTAGCAAAAGAGAAATACTGTTGTAAAACTGTTTATTTGAGTATATAATACAGGGAAAAGACGATATATCGGAGAAGGAGAGAGACCGGATGAATTTCAACCATATCCGTTACTTTTTGATGACAGCCCAGGAAGCCAGCTTTTCCCGGGCGGCCCAGCGGCTGCACATTACCCAGCAGACTTTGAGCGGGCAGATTGCGGCCCTGGAAAAAGAATTGGGATGCAGGCTGTTCCTGCGTCATGTACCTCTGGAACTGACCTATGGGGGCAAGGTGTTCATGGAATACGCCCGCCAGTTCCAGGAACGGTACCGCAGCATGGAACAGGCCTTTCAGGATATCCAGCACCAGGAAAAAGGCTGCCTGCGGCTGGGAATCGCCTATACCAGGGGCCATATCCTGCTGCCGCCTCTGCTGCAGCGATTCCAGCAGCTGTATCCGCTCATGGAAGTGGAAGTGGCAGAAGAAAGCAATGCGGAACTTCTGCTCCAGCTCCAGGAGGGGGAAACGGATCTGATGATCGGATACTTTCCCGAACCTGTGAGCGGTATCCAGACCCGGATGCTGCAGATGGAGGAAATCCAGCTGGTAGTGGCTGACGAATTGCTGGAACGGGTCTATGGAAAAGAGAAAGAGACGGTGATCCGGCAGCTGCGGGAAAGCCGGGATCCCCGGGTGCTGCGGGACTGTCCTTTTCTGCGGACCGATGTGGCCGATCTGGCCGGCTACCTGGTGATGAAGCTGCTGAACCGTCTGCAGTTCGTGCCCCGGCAGAAGGTCAAGGCCCACAACCTGGAACTGCTGCTGGAATTGTGCGTAGCGGGAGCCGGCGTATGTTTTTCACCTGATTATCTGGTAGAAGGGTTCCTGCGTCCGGAACAGCGGGCAAAGCTGCTGCAGGTGCCTATGGGAGAAGATCTGCGTTATCCCATCTGTTTCGGCTGGCGTACCGGCAACTACCAGTGGAGCATGCTGGAAAAGTTCATGGAATGCGCTAAAAAGAAAGTGTAAAGGAATAATAGAACCTGCTTGACATGGAAAAAGCGCCGCTTCACTGCGACGCTTTTTTGAATTTCTGCTCTTCTTCGATATCCAGGTTGGGCTGGGTGAAACCTCTTCCGAACACGTTGTTGGCATCCTGGATGGTGACAAAAGCCATGGGGTCCACTTCTTTGATGATCTTTTCCAGGTGGGCCAGCTGGGTCAGCTTGACCACCACCAGAAGAATTTCCAGGGGCTGCCGGGTGTATCCGCCTTCCCCGTGGAGGATGGTGATGCCCCGGTTGACCTCGTCCATGACCCGCCGGCCGATTTCTTCGGCATGGATGGAGACGATGATGACCTGCTTCTTGTAGTCGAAGCCCACCATGAATACATTGGTGGCCTGGAAGGTGATGAAGAACAGAACCATACTGTACAGCACCGGGGTGAGCCCCAGGAATACCACAGCGGCCAGCATGACGCAGGTGTCGAACAGGAAGTTGGTCGTGCTTACGGAGATGTTGTAGTATTTTTTGGTCAGGAATCCAATGATGTCAACGCCGCCGGTGGAGGATTCGGACCGGTACACCAGGGCACTGCCCAGGCCGCCCAGTACCCCACCGGCAATGCAGCACAGCAGCTGGTCGGAGATATCCACGTAGTCCTGCACAAAGGCGGTGCCGTCCAGGGCGGCGGAGAACAATACTGTGCCGATGACACTGTCGATGAAGAACTGCCGGCTCATGTATTTCCAGGCCACGTAGAACAGCGGGATATTGAACAGGAAACTGGTGATGCCGGGGGGCCAGCCGGTCAGGTAGTACAGGATGATGGAGACCCCGGAAATACCACCGGACAGGAATCGGTGCTGGACAAAGAATGCGTTGATGGCCAGAGCCATCAGCAGGCATCCCAGGGCCGTCATGATATAACGGATGGCAAGCTTTTTCATAGGCATGACCTCCTCTTTCAGCATTCCTTTTATTGTAACATCTTTCCACTGCTGCTGACAGAAATTTATGATACTAGAACGTTCGACAAAAATGATTCAAAAAATGTTCATAAAGTTTCTCCCAACTTATTGCGGAGCGGGCGTTTTCACGATACAATAATATGGATACAGAATACATTTCGTTTAGAGGGGAACATTCCATCAACAGGAGGCGGAAAGACATGGAACGGACGGCCTATGGCAAGATCAACCTGGGGCTCAGGGTATTGGGCAGGAGACCGGATGGTTATCATGAAGTGGATATGATCCTGCAATCCATTTCTCTGGCGGATACCATCGCTTTTGTTCCAGCCGATACTTTCAGCCTGGAAACGGACTGTCCGGATCTGCCCTGTGATGACAGCAACCTGATGGTGAAGGCGGCCAGGGCTTTTGCTCAGGCTGCCGGCTGTTCTGCCGCTTACCACCTGTCCTGCACCAAACGGATCTTCCTGGCCGCAGGGCTGGCCGGGGGCAGTACGGATGCGGCGGCTGTGCTGCGGGGTCTGAACGACCTCTCAGGCAGGCCTCTGGACCGGGCCGGACTGGAACGTCTGGGCGCCACCATTGGCAGCGATGTGCCCTTCTGCATTTACGGGGGCACCCAGCGGGGACGTGGCCGCGGCGAGCAGATGACAGTACTGCCGGCGGCACCTCTTTTGTGGCTGGTGCTGGTGAAACCCCGTGATCTGGGGGTTTCCACAGCCTGGGTCTATGGACAGATCGACAAGGCCACGGACCGGGAGCCGGTAGACATGGACGGGCTGGAAAAAGCCCTGCGCCAGGGTGATCGGAAACAGCTGCTGGCACTGATGGCCAATGACCTGGAATGGGTGACCCTGAGGGCCCATCCGGAACTCCAGGCACTGAAAGAGACCATTGCGGCCCAGGGCGCCGAAAAGGTGCTTATGAGCGGCAGCGGCCCCACGTTGTTTGGAATTTTTGCAGGCCGGAAAGAAGCCCAGCAGGCGGCTGACCGGCTTCGGGAAATAGAGAGAGATGCACAAATCAAAATCGCACATACGGTGCAGGAGGAGTAGAGCAACATGGTGCAGCATTTAAAACAGATTCCGTTGGACAGTTACAGACCTTTGCGGGATGTGGTGGTGGATAACATCCGCCAGGCCATTATTGGCGGGCAGTTCCCGGCCGGTATGCGGTTGATGGAACTGCAGCTGGCAGAAGAGATGGGGGTCAGCCGGACTCCGGTACGGGAAGCCATCCGTAAGATGGAACTGGAGGGCCTGGTGGTGATGATCCCTCGTCGGGGTGCCTACGTAGCCGACATTTCCATCAAGGACATCAACGAAGTGTACGAAATCCGTACGGCTCTGGATGTACTGGCTGCCGGACTGGCTGCTGAACGGATCGATGATGATGAAATCAAGCAGATGAAGGAACTGCTGGATGCGGACAAGCCTCTGGTGGCTGCCAAGGATTATCCCAAGATCATTGAAAACGATACGGCATTCCATGATGTGATCTACAAGGCGAGCCGGAACAAGCGGTGCATGAATATCATCAGCAACCTGCGGGAACAGATCACGGCGATCCGGGGCCGTTCCATGCCGTATCCCGGCCGTCTGACGGATATGATCAGGGAACATGAGAATATTTACGAAGCCATTTCCCAGCGGAGCGTGGACAAGGCCCAGAAGGCCGTACGCACCCATATGGAGAATGCGGAACGGACACTGCTGAAGGTCATTGAAGCCAACGAGAAGGCTTCAGAAGAGAAACAGAAGAAAGAGGGTAAAGCGTAATGGCAAGAATCAAGCGCCTGGAACGAATCGTAGCGCTCACCAAAGAACTGAATGATCACCCGTTCCAGTTGTTCCCCTTCTCTTATTTTTGTGAGAAGTTCACGGTCGCCAAATCCACCCTCAGTGAAGATGTCCAGACTGTGCGCAACGGGTTGGCCGCCTATGATCTGGGAATCATCGAGACCGTGGCCGGGGCCAGCGGCGGGGTGCGGTTCATTCCCTACCATTCTCCGGAGGCGGACAATGAATTCCTGTGGTCCCTGGCCAAGAAACTGAATGACCCCTCCCGGCTGCTGCCAGGCGGGATGATCTATATGAACGATATCCTGTTCACGCCGGGCATCTCTACCCGGCTGGGCGAAATCATCATGCAGCGGACCCTGGAATTGAAGCCCGATTTCATCATGACCGTGGAAGCCAAGGGGATTTCTCTGGCACTCAGTACGGCCCGGGCTTTCAACATCCCCATGGTCATGGCCCGGAAGGAAGCAAGGATTACCGAAGGACCGGCCGTTTCCATCAGTTATGTGAGCGGCTCCAGCAAAAAGATCCAGACCATGAGCCTGCCCCGGAAAGCCCTGCCGCCCAGGGCACGGGTCCTGGTGGTGGATGACTTCATGCGGGCCGGCGGTACGGCCAAGGGCATGCAGGAACTGGCTGAGGAAGTGGGTGCCCAGGTGGTGGGTACCTACCTGTTCATCGCCAGCAGGGAACCGGAACAGAAAGTGGTAAAGGACTACGCGGCACTGATGACCTTGAAAGGGGTGGACGACGCCACCAGGGCCATCGATATTGTGCCCGAATTACTGTAAACAAGGAGAATTGAACTCATGACAGAAAGGATCCCTCTGGAGACCATTCGGGCCGCCCAGGAACGCCTGGAAAAGCTGGTCCACAAGACCCCTCTGGAAAGCAACCATACCTTCAGCCAGATCAGCGGCCGGGAGGTATATCTGAAACTGGAGAACCTGCAGCGGACAGGTTCCTTTAAGGTACGGGGTGCGTCCAACTGCATCATGACCCTGAGCGAGGAACAGAAAGCCAAGGGAATCATTGCCGCTTCGGCCGGCAACCACGCCCAGGGTGTGGCCCTGGGCAGCCGTATGGCTCATTGCAAATCCACCGTGGTCATGCCCGAAGGGGCACCCCTGGCCAAGGCGGAAGCCACCAAAGGCTACGGGGCGGAAGTGGTGCTGTATGGCAAGACTTTTGACGAATCCCTGAAAAAAGCCCAGGAAATCCAGAAAGAAACGGGCGCCTACTTTGTCCATCCCTACGATGATCCGGCGGTCATCGCCGGCCAGGGGACCATCGGCCTGGAAATCCTGGAACAGAATCCCTACATCGAGAGTATCGTGGTGCCCGTAGGGGGCGGCGGTCTGCTGGCAGGTATCGCTGCTGCGGTGAAGCAGGTGAATCCCAAGGTGAAAGTGTATGGCGTGCAGACGGAGCAGGCTCCGGCCATGTACCTGTGCAAAAAAGAAGGTAAGTGGGTGAGCCACGGCGTGGGCAAGACCATTGCCGACGGAATCGCCGTAGGGCTGCCCGGCAAACTGACCTGGGAGCTGATCAATCAGTACGTGGATGATATGGTGCTGGTGAACGAAGAAGACATCTGCGCTGCCATGCTGCTCATGCTGGAGCGGGGCAAGATGGTGGTGGAAGGCGCCGGGGCAGCTCCCCTGGCAGCTCTCCTGCACGGCATCGTCCCCGGCAGCGACCGGGCGGCGGCTGTGATCAGCGGCGGGAACATCGATGTGAACACCATCAGCCAGATCATCGAACGGGGGCTGGTACGTACTGGTCGCCGGGTACGGATGGTCACCTGGATGGTGGACCGTCCGGGCGAACTGCTGAAATTCGTCAGCCATCTGGAACAGATGAAAATCAACATCCTGTATATCAACCACGACCGGGCCGACCGGTCGGTACCCCTGGGCGTTACCCGGGTAGAACTGGATGTGGAAACCCGGAATGCCCAGCACGCCAAGGAAGTGGCGGATACGCTGCGCAAGGCCGGTTATAAGATTGAACTGAGATAATTTGTAGGAGGCATCAGAACCATGTCGGAATTGGCTGCCATTATTTTGGCTGCAGGGAAGGGGACCCGGATGAAATCCAAACTCCCCAAAGTGTTGCATAAACTGAGCGGGAAACCCATGCTGGAGCATGTACTGGACGCGGCAGATGAAGCCGGGGCGGACGATAAAATCGTGATCGTGGGCTTTGGCTCTGAAAAGGTCACGGAATTTCTGGGTACCCGGGCCCGGGTGGCCATGCAGGACGAACAGCTGGGCACCGGCCATGCAGTGCTGCAGGCCCAGGACCTGCTGGGTGACACCCAGGGTACGGCACTGATTTTGTGCGGGGATACGCCGCTTCTGGAAGGGGCTGAACTGAAAAAGTTCTATGAAACCCACCTGAAGAGCGGTGCCGGTGTCAGCGTACTGACAGCGGAAGCGCCGGATCCCTTCGGCTATGGGCGGATCCTGCGGGATGATGCCGGCCAGGTGACGGGCATCGTGGAGGAAAAAGATGCCACGCCGGAACAGCGGAAGATCCGGGAAATCAATACCGGTATCTATTGTGTGGAACTGCCGCTTCTGTTCGACCTGCTGGCAGATCTGAAAAACGACAATGCCCAGGGCGAATACTATCTGACGGATATCCTGGCGGGATGCCTGGAGAAGGGCCGTACCGTGGCCGGTATCAAGACCGGGGACTTCGACATGGTCATGGGCATCAACAGCCGGCGGCAGCTGGCCGTGGCCCAGAAGGTCATGAACGCTCGGATCGTGGGGAAACTCATGGATGAAGGCGTCACCGTCATGGACCCGGACAGCACCTTTGTAGAAAAAGGCGTGAAAGTGGGCCGGGATACGGTGCTCTATCCCTTTACCTGGCTGGAAGGGGATACCGTCATCGGGGAAGACTGCGAAGTGGGGCCCCAGGTGCGGTTTACCAATGTAAAAGTGGGCAGTGATACCCATATCCAGTTCGCCTATGCCCATGACTGCCAGGTGGGCAGCGGCGTCCACATGGGACCCTATGATCATCTGCGGCCCAATACGGTGATCGGTGACAGGGTGAAGATGGGCAACTTCGTGGAAGTGAAAAATTCCAGTGTGGGCGTGGGTACCAAGCTGCCCCACCTGCAGTACATCGGGGACAGCGACATTGGCAGCGGCGTGAACATGGGCTGCGGCACCATCACTGTGAACTACGATGGCAAAGTGAAGCATCGCACCACCATCGAGGACGATGCCTTCGTGGGCTGCAACAGCAACCTGGTGGCTCCTGTGACCATCGGGAAGGGAAGCTATATCGCCGCCGGTTCCACCATCACCAAGGATGTGCCGGAAAACGCCCTGGGCGTGGGGCGCAGCCGTCAGGTGAACATCGCCGGATGGGCCGAGAAGTATCGGAACAGAAAATAAAAAGGTATACCATAAAAAAGGCAATGGATCCCGGATTTTCCGGAATCCATTGCCTTTTTTGTCGGGTTTGAAAACCCCACGCTATGCGTGGGGTTCTGGAAAGCTTTTAGCTATACCAAAAAATCCTCCTTTGGTAAAATGAAGATGGCTACCAACCACTTCATTTTGAAAGGAGGATATCCTGAATGGATA
>NZ_JBNMIU010000009.1:0-59389 GCF_050873445.1 Acidaminococcus sp.
AAAATAAGCCCCTCGAGTGAGGGGCTGCCAGGAAATGTAGTGCGGTTGGTAGCCTTTAAATCTAGGGCCTTAAGGCCGAGGCAGGTAACGCGGCTTATAGCCGCAGAGCAAACTACCCGTTATACGGGTAGTTTTGATTCACGCCCAATCTCCGTTTATGAACACAGGGACTCTTGTCCCATCTTTCTTTATTCCGGTGATGTTCAGATCCGGACTGCCTACCATGAAATCCACGTGGATCATGGAATCGTTGAGACCGGCTTTTTTCAGTTCTTCATCACTGAGTTCCGGACCGTTTTCCAGGCAGGTGGGGTAGGAATCCCCCAGAGCCAGGTGGCAGGCGGCATTCTCGTCGAACAGGGTTTCGTAGAAAATCTGACTGGTCAGGGAAATGGGGGAATGGTAGGGTACCAGAGCCACTTCGCCCAGGCGGCAGGCTCCCTCGTCCATCTGGATCAGGTCTTTGAGGACAGCCTCGCCTTTTGCCGCCTGTACAGCTATTACCCTTCCGCTTTTGAAAGTGAGCTGGAAATCTTTGATCAGGTTTCCGTTGTAGACCAGGGGTTTGGTACTCCGGACTACGCCGTCTACCCGGTCTGCCTGGGGAGCGGAATACACTTCTTCCGTGGGGATATTGGCATTGAAAAGGAATCCGCGGGTGGTGCTTTCGGCGCCGCCCTGCCAGAGGTGATGCTCCGGCAGGCCTACGGTGAGCTTCGTCCCTTTGGGGCTGGTATATTCCAGGGCAGTGAACTGCTGGGAGGTCAGCCACTGCCGCCGCTGCTTCAGATTTTCCAGATGCTGGTCCCAATCGGCCAGGGGATTTGTACCCAGACAGTGGGAAACGTCCAGGATCTGGAGCCATAGTTTGTCCAGCCCTTCCTGTTCCGGCAGCTCCGGATAGAGCAGTTTCGCCCACACAGGGCTGGGTACGGCAGCCACCAGCCAGTTGGTGCGGGAAGCCATCATGCCATCAGAATACTCCTTCACGGCCTGGTGGAAAGCTTTCTGCCAGGCGAAGATCTTCTTCCGGTCGATGTCCTGCATGCTGTAGGGGTCGGCGGAGATCAGGCTCAGGAAGGCAGCGCCTTTCCGATAATAATACAGGTTGAATTCGCTGCGCCACTGGGGTACAGTTTCGAATTTGTCCTGGGTTTCATATTGGTAACGCAGCCGGGTGGTGGCGTTGCAGTACCAGTTGAACACCACCTGGGCGGCTCCGCCTCTATACGCTTCTTCCGCCAGCAAAGAGGCGAACGGGCTGGCTTCCACCGACGCATTGATCACCAGGATCTGGCCTTTCTGCAGGTTGATGCCTTTTTTCAGCAACACTCGGGCATACAGGGGAAGCTGGCGGGCAAGGGTTTCTTGTATGGTCATGGGAATCTCTCCTTTGAATTGCATTTGTTTCCATTATACAGGAAATCCTTCCAGGTGGAAACGCAGCAATTCCCCTGGGGAATGCATTTGGCTTCTTATTCGTCATTTTTCAGAATATATTCTGTTCTCTATAATGGAGTCAGAAATAGATTCGGAATTATCTGAAAGGAGAGATGCATTATGTCCATGTCGTTTGTTGCATTGCTGTTCTTGTTTGGAGCCATCGCATTGGGTTTCGTAAAGAAATCCAATGTGGGGCTCATCAGTCTGGGTGCGGTTCTGCTCCTGGGGAAAATGGGGAATCTGCCCTTGAAAAAGATGTACGCAGGATTTCCGGGGAAACTGTTCCTGACCTTATTGGGAACCATGTTCTTTTTTGCACTGCTCCAGGAGAATGGGACTCTGGATAAGGCATCTAAGAAGCTGACCCGGCTCTGCGGCACGAAAGTGTTCCTGGTTCCCATCGTAGTCTATGTGGTAAGTTTTGTCCTGAGCGCTATCGGACCCGGGGCCATTAGTGTGCAGACGGTCATGGTGCTGTTCGCTGTTCCTCTGGCTTTCCACCTGGATGCCAGCCCCATCCTTCTGGGAGCCATGGCCATTTTGGGCGCCGTAGGAGGTACGGCGTCACCCATTGCCTTGACAGGAATTATCGTGGGTGATCTGTTGGGACAGATGCGGCTGGCCATGCCCGGCATGGCAATCTTTGCCGGGGTAACAGTGGCCAATGCCCTGTGCGCCCTGGTGGTTTATATAGTATTCAAAGGTTGGAAACTGCGGGGACAGCCAGTCCAGGCAGCGGAAGACCCCATCCGGTTCGATTCCAGCCAAAAGCTGAGCCTGCTGCTGATTGTGGCTCTGTTTGTTTCCGTAGTAGGTTTTTCCCAGGATGTAGGTTTCGTATGCTTCACTCTGGCCTTTATCCTGCTGTTTACCGGAAAGGTAGATGAAAAGAAGGCTGTGAAGAGCTTGCCCTGGAATACATTGATTCTGATCTGTGGCATCAGTGTACTGATGAACGCCGTGAAGCTGTTGGGCGGTATTGATCTGCTGGCCCGGGGCCTGGCCTTTTTTATGAGTCCGGCTACAGCACCGGCCTTGATGGGTTTTACCGGCGGCATCATGAGCTGGTTCTCCAGTGCCAACGGCGTAGTATTTCCCACACTGATTCCTACGGTGCCCCAGGTGGCAGTCAATGTGGGAGGTACTTCTCAGCTCCAGATGGTGGCGGCCATTGTGTGTTCGGCTACAGTGGCGGGAATCAGCCCCATGTCCACTGGGGGTTCCCTGGTCATGGCCAGCTGTTCTCAGGAAAAGAAAGGGAAGCAGACGGACAGCGATTCGTCCTTGTTTGCCAAATTGTTCGGGGTCTCGGCTCTGTGTGTAGCCATCATCTTTGTATTCACCCTGGTGGGCGGACTCAGCTTTTTACATTAATCTGGGAGGGATAATATGTTTGCATATGTAGGGTCCAGAACGACAAAAGAAAGAAAAGCCATCGGTCGGGGCATTACGGTGTACCAACTGCAGAAAGGTGTATGGAAGGAAGTCCAGGTGGTTTCGTGCGGGGAAAATCCGTCCTACCTTTGTTTTAATGAAGCCCAGAATCGGCTCTATGCGGTCCACGGGGATTTCAGCACCGTGACGGCATTTGCGGTGGCGGAAAACGGCATGCTGCGGGAAATGAACAGTGCATCCACTTATGGCACAAATCCAGTGCATCTTGTGATAAGCCCCAACGGACGGAACCTGTATGTGGGCAATTTGGAAACAGGTTGTATTACCCGGCTGGCATTGGAAACAGACGGCCGCCTGGGCCCTGTACAGCAGGTGGTGTTCGTACCCGGGCAGGAAGCCCACGGGTATATTTCCCATCCTCATCAAGTTTGTCTCCATCCCGATGGAAAATGGCTTTTGGTACCCTGTCAGGGCAGGGACCATGGCATCGGCAAGGTGGAGGTATATGCCATTGATCCGGTGGATAACGCTCTGGAAGAAGCATTTGTGTGGACAGCCCGGAAAGGGGCAGAACCCCGCCATGTGGCTATCCATCCCAATGGGAAATGGGTGTACCTGGTGAATGAAAAGGACAGTACGGCTATTTTCTTCCATTTTGATGAAGCAACGGGACAGCTGGAACCTCAGCAAATCCTCTCTACGCTGCCCGAGGATTATTTCGGACCGGGCTGGGCCAGCGGTATGGTTATGGGCCCGGAGGGAAAATGTGTTTATGTTTCCAATCGGACCCAGGATACGGTGACGATATTTGCTATTGATCCGGTGACCGGCCGGCTGAGTTATCGGCAAAACATCTCCACGGAAGGGAAACAACCCCGGTTCATCGATGTGGAACCGGGGGGCGGGACTCTGGTTGCTGCCAACGAATTGAGCCATACGCTGACTCGGTTTACCGTCCAGGCAGATGGCAGTTTAATCCAGGAACCTGAGCAAATCCGGGAGAATTCGCCTGTGTGCGTGGTGTGGAAGCTATAAAGAATTTGCCTTTTCCAGCCTCTCCAGAAAAATCCTTACCTGTGGCAGATGGGCGTATTCTTCCTGGTAGAACACAAAGGTGGAACGGGTGAAGGGGGTCCCATCCCGGAAGGTCAGAGGCTTTTTCACCAGGTCTTCCCTGCCTTTCAGGCAGATCTCCGGCAGCACGGACCAGCCGATGCAGCTGGTAATCATGGACAGGCAGGTGGCAATGTCGTTCACCTGGATGGAAGAAGGGGAGTCAGTGATGTGCTGCTCCAGCTTCCAGCGCTGGATCCGGGCCATAAAGGGTTTGTCCGAGGTCCGGTGGATGTAGGGCAGTCGGGAAAAGGGGATTCCTTCGTTGTCCCGGCTGGTGACTGCATAGACTTTTTCTTTGGAAAGGAGTCGGCTCTGGCCGGACCAGGGAAAATGGCCCCGGAGTACAGCCATGGAAAGTTTTCCTTCCTGGAGTCGGGTGAACAGGTCCAGGCTCTGGCCGGTGGTGACGGAAATCTGCACCTCCGGATAATCGGTCATATACTGCTTCAGCAGGTCTGGCAGGGTATAGCGGGCGTAATTTACTGATACTCCCAGCTTCAGATGGCCGGCAATGTGGCCCTGGGCATACTGGGACAGGCTTTTCAGCCGCTGCAGAGTGGTCTGGAGCTGTCCCATTTCCACTGCAATGGCATCAGCGGAAGGCGCCGGGATCAGCCCTTTCACTGAGCGCAGGAAGAGCGGCGCTCCCAGTTCTTCCTCCAGTTTGTGCAGCCGTTTTGTGATGGCACTCTGGGTCATGTACAGGGTCTGGGCTGTTTTTGTTACATTCTTCGTTTCCATCAGGGTCTGGAAAATCTGGATATCCCGTTCATCCACGGCAGTCCCATCCTTTCTATTCTAAATAGGAATGACTTATTACCATATTCTATCATTTTTCATAATAACTGAGAAGCGTTATACTGGAACCATCAAAAGAGAAACGGATGGAAGTTTAAAGGAGGCAATCAGAATGAACCAGAAACAACGGAAATTTCCCTGTGTGTATATGCGCGGCGGCACCAGCAAGGCGGTGTTCTTCCATAAGGAAGATCTGCCGGCGGACGAAAAGGAATGGAAAGATATTTTCCTGAAGGTCATGGGGACCCCGGATGTGAAACAGATCGACGGCATGGGTGGGACTGTCAGTTCTACGTCCAAGGTGGCGGTAATCAGCAAGTCCGACCGCCCCGGCATCGATGTGGATTATCATTTCTTTCAGGTAGATATCGTGATCCCCCGGGTGGATGATTCCGCCAACTGCGGAAACATTTCCTCCGCTGTGGGCCCTTATGCCATCGACGAAGGTCTGGTAAAGCCGATGGAGGGCATTACGAAAGTGCGTGTCTACAACGTGAACACCAGGAAGGTCATCGAGGAACATGTGCGGGTGCAGGACGGCATGGCCTGTGTCAACGGGGATGCCAGCATCCAGGGCGTACCGGGAACCGGTTCCCGCATTGATATGTACTTCGAAGATCCGGCCGGTGCTAAGACCGGCAAACTGTTCCCTACCGGACTGAAGAAAGAAACCATCGATGTACCGGGGTACGGCAAAGCGGAAGTCACCATGATCGACTGTTCCAATCCTGTGGTGTTCATCAAAGCTTCCGACCTGGGCATTACGGGGACGGAACTGACCGAACTGAACCAGAACAGGGATGTGATGGAACACATCGAGCGGATCCGGGGCATCACTGCCCAGAAATTCGGCTTTGTGGATGACTTCATGAAGGCTCGGACGGAATCTACCTCCGCACCTAAGGTGGCCATCATCAGTCCGGCTCAGGACTATAAGAACATGGATGGAAAAATCGTAAAGCAAGAGGATATGGACCTGTGCGTCCGGGCCGTTTCCGTAGGCTCTCTGCACAAGGCCTATCCCATGACGGTGGCTGTGGCTACCGGCGCTGCGGCCAAAATTCCTGGTACCATCGTCAGTGATATCATCGGGCAGCATGACAGCGACTGTGTCCGGCTGGGCCATTCCAGCGGGGTCACTGATGTGATGATGAAGCTGGACGGTGAAAAAGTCCTCCAGGGAGGTGTGGTACGGACAGCCCGGCGCATTATGGACGGTTACGTATACATTCGATAAAAGCAGAGGAGATTGAATCATGATTGAATGTTTTGCAGAGGGATATTATTTGGCAAATGGCAACCCTGTACCGGTCAAGGATCATCCGGAACTGGATGCGGCAGAAGGCAGGAAGCATACCATTGCCTATCAGATCATCGAAAATCACAACACCAGCGGCGATCCGGCCAATCTGCAGCTGAAATTCGATGCCATCGGTGTCTATGACAACACCTATGTGGGCATCATGCAGACAGCCTGCGCTTCCGGGCTGAAGAAATTTCCGGTGCCCACCGTATTCACCAACTGTCATAACTGCCTGTGCGCCGTAGGCGGCACCATCAACTCCGACGTGCACAAATATGCGGAGACCATCTGCAAAAAATATGGCGGCATCTTTGTGCCGCCCCATGAAGCTGTCATCCATTCTTACATGCGGGAAATGATCGTGAAGGGCGGCAGCATGGCCATCGTGTCCGACTCCCACACCCGGTACGGCAGCCAGGGCTGCCTGGCTATCGGCGAAGGGGGCCCGGAAGTGGCCAAAGCCATGCTGGGTAAGACTTACGAACTGAAATATCCGGAAGTAACAGGTGTGTATCTGACAGGCTCCATCAAACCCTGGGTGGGTCCCATGGACGTGGCCCTGACTCTGATCGGTGCTACCTTCAAGAACGGTTTCGTGAAGAATCGGATCCTGGAGTTCTTTGGGCCCGGCATCGCCTCTCTGTCCATGGATACCCGGAATGGCATCGATACCATGACCACGGAATCCGCCTGTCTGACCTCCATCTGGGAAACCGATGACAAGGTGCGGGAAGACTACAGAATCCATGGACGGGAGCAGGATTACAAGCATCTGGTACCGGGGGACAGGGCCTATTACGACCGTCTGATCCATATCGATCTGGATACGGTGGAACCCATGATTGCTCTTCCTTACCATCCGTCCAACGCATTCCCCCTGAGGGACGTGATTGCCAATCCGGAAAAATATATGGAATATGTGGAAGACAATGCCAGAACTGTCTTCGAGAATAATCCGGACATCCATCCGGATATGCTGAGCAAGATCCAGAAGAACGGCCGCATCCTGGTGGATCAGGCTGCCATCGCCGGCTGCGCGGCTGGTTCCTTCGAAAACATCGCCTATGTGGATCAGGTGGCCAAAGCTGAGAACCGGGGCCTGGGCATGTTCCCCCTAAATATCTACCCTGCTTCCCAGCCAGTGCTCACCGAACTGAACAAGGATGGCATCGTCAATGACCTGATGACCGAAGGGGTACGGGTGAAGACTGCTTTCTGCGGACCCTGTTTCGGGGCCAGCGACTGTCCGGAAAACAATGCCTTTGTACTGCGCCATTCCACCCGGAACTATCCCAACCGGGAAGGGTCCAAACCCAATATGGGCCAGGTGGCTTCCGCAGCCCTGATGGATTCCAAGAGCATTGCGGCTACGGCTTTTCACGGCGGGTACCTGACTTCCGCCGAGGAAATCAAGGATGTATTCAAACCGGCGGATATTCCAGCGTTCACTTTCAACAGGAAAATCTATGACAACGTGGTCTACAACGGTTTCGGCAAACCCCAGCCGGATACAGAAATCGTCTATGGGCCCTTTATCAAAGACTGGCCGGCCATGGGACAACTGACCGACAACCTGCTGCTCCAGGTGGCTTCCGTCATCCGGGACGAGGTGACTACCACCGACGAACTGATCCCTTCCGGGGAAACGGCTTCCTATCGGTCTAATCCCTACAAGATCTCCGAATTCACCCTGTTGCGGAAGGATCCGCAATACGTGGGACGTGCCAAAGCGGCCCAGGTCTGTGAAAAGGCCCGCCTGGCCGGTGACCGGAAGATGGCAGCGGAATTCTATGCTCCTTTGAAGAATGTGGGCGTCGATGTAGACAGAGAGCTGGACACTCTGCTCGCTACCACTGGCCTCGGCTCTGTGCTGTACGCCAAACGGCCGGGGGATGGTTCTGCCCGTGAATATGCGGCTTCCTGCCAGAAAGTGCTGGGCGGCCTGGCCAACATCTGCATCGAATATGCTACCAAACGGTATCGCAGCAACTGTGTGAACTGGGGCATGCTGCCCTTCACCAACCCGGACGATCATATCGACCTGAAAGTGGGCGAATGGGTATGGCTGCCGAATATCCGTGAAATCGTTGCTGAAAACAAAGGCGGCATCGATGCTGTGGTAATCGGCACCGATGGCAGTACCCGGACTCTGCATCTGGATCTGAAGATCCTGAATGACACAGAACGGAAGACCCTGCTGGCCGGTTCCATGATCAACCTGTTCAAAGAAAGCTGAGGCACGGAAAATGGAACAAATGGTGCAGGAGGCACCTCTGGGAAAGCTGGCTGCTTTTGCGGCCAGCCTTTCTTGGGATACGCTCCCTGAAGCGGTCCAACAGGCGGCAGTCTATCGGACTCTTGATCTGATCAGTGCAGCTGTGGGGGCTGTAGGTGACTCTCTGGTAGAAAACATGAAACAGGCCCTCCGGGACCTGGACCCGGAAGAACGGCGTACGGGGGTGGCTCTTTTCGGACAGCCCCTGGAGAAAAAATGGTCTGTGACCGATGCGGCGATGCTGGATGCTATGCTGGCCCACACCCTGGAACTGGATGATGTGCATCCCGGGTCCAAGACCCACATCTCCTCCAGCATGATCCCGGCAGCCTGGTGCCTGGGGCATGCGCTGGGAAGCAGCGGGAAGGAATTCTTGACAGCCCTGGTGGCCGGGTATGAAGTGGCTCACCGGGTGGGTATGGCCTTCGGCGTGGCGGCCCATCGGAAACGGGGCTGGCATGCTACGGCCACATGTGGCACCTTTGGGGTGGCGGCGGCCTGTGCCCATCTACTGGGACTTGATGAAGAAACCACAGCTTCGGCCCTGAGTCTGGCCGGCTCTCAGACTACCGGGGTGTGGGCGTTCCTGAGAGATGGTACTAACTCAAAGGTGTTGAATCCGGGGCAGGCAGCTATGACAGGCCTGCGCTGTACTTATTTGGCGAAATGGGGGATGCGGGGGCCGGTCCATGTACTGGAAACGGAAGATGGGGGACTGCTTCGGGCCATGAGTGACGGCGGCCACCTGGAAAAATTGACGGAAGGCCTGGGAATCCGCTGGGAAATCCTGAACATGGATATGAAACCGTATCCCTGCTGCCGCAGTGCCCATGCAGGCATCGACGGGGCCCTGTCTCTGCGCAATGCCATTTTGGGTGCAGGGATCATGTCTCTGGAAAATGCGAAGCAGCAGATTGTGGATCAGGTGGTGGGCCTGGAGGCGGAAACCTACAAAATTGGGTATCAGCAATGTGCGGTCAGTGCCGGGTGCCTGCATCCCCAGAATCCTCTGGATGCCAGGTTCTCCCTGCCCTTTACCCTGGCGGGAGCTTTGCTGTATGGCAAGGTGGACCAGAGCCTGTTTACTCTGGAAACGGTGACAGATCCGGCTGTCCAGACCCTGCTGGGGAGGATACGGGTGCGGGAGGCGGCTGATCTGACGGCGGCCTATCCGGGGCACTGGAGCTGCCGGGTGAAGGTACATCTGAAGGATGGACGGGTCCTGGAGCAGTTCGTCGAAGACCCCACCGGCTCCTGCCGGAAATCCTTCAGCCAGGAAGCGGCGCTGCAGAAGGCGGAGGGGCTGCTGGCCAATGTGTATTCTCAACAGGCTGCCAGGGTGGCATGGAGACTGCTGGCCCTGTCGGAAGCAGAAAAGCTGCCGGAGGTATAGGGCATGTGCTCCCATAGAATCTTTCCAATAATCCTCATGGGAGTACAAGTATTGGAAATCGTCTGAACAATCGGATAGACTGGAACCATGGAAAGCAACAGGAACATAGGCACGGCACAGACCGGCTTGAGAGAAAAGGAGACTGCATCATGGAACTGATGAACCAGAAGGAATATGACGAACAGGCACAGGAAGAAGTGATCCGCAAAGCCATGGAACGCTTCGGCGCCCTGATCCGGGAGGACTTTCAACGGATCGAGACTATCAAGAATGCCCCGGCCCGGAAGGACTTCAAGAAATTGAGTCACATCACCGTGGGCATCCTGCCCGGGGACGGCATCGGCCCTTACATCATGGAACAGGCCCTGCGGGTGGGCAAGTACCTGCTGGCTGAAGAAATCGCTGAAGGCAAGGTGGAATTCCGGACCATCCCGGGTATGACCATCGAAGAGCGGGCCAAAAAAAATGAAAGTCTGCCGCCGGAAGTCCTGGAGGCCTGCAAAGCCTGCGATGTACTGGTGAAGGGACCCTTTGTAACGCCCCGGGCCGGCGATCCCTGGCCCAATATGGTCAGTGCCAACAGCCTGCTGCGCCGGGCCCTGCAGCTGTACGCCGCCGTACGGCCGGTGCGGATCCCTGAAAAGGGTATCGATTGGACCTTCTTTAGAGAAAACATCGAAGGGGAATACATCTGGGGCAACAAGGGCATCCAGGTGAATGATGATCTGGCTGTGGACTTCAAAGTGCTGACCCGCCCCGGTGCAGAACGGATCTGCCGGGCCGCTTTCGAATTTGCCAAAAACAACGGCAAGACCAATGTGACTGTGGTCACCAAGGCCAATATCGTGAAACTGGTGGATGGCAATTTCCTGAAAATGGCCCATGCGGTGGAAAAAGAATATCCGGGCATCACCGTCCGGGAAGAGCTGGTGGATTCCATGGCCGCCAAGATCACGGATCAGGAATTCACCAAAGGGATGCAGGTGTTCCTGCTGCCCAACCTTTACGGGGATATTGTCACTGACGTGGCGGCTGAATACCAGGGTGGCCTGGGCACGGCCAGCTCCTCCAATATCGGAGACCAGTACGCTCTGTTCGAAGCCATCCACGGGGTGGGGAACTTCCTGGTGCAGCATCACCGGGCCCAGTATGCTGATCCCTGCAGCCTGATCCGGGCCATGGGTGAAATGGTCAGCCATATCGGTTATGCCGGCAAAAAGGAAAAACTGGTGAAGGCCCTGGATATCTGCACCCGCACAGAAAAGAAAGTGGTCATCACCACGGACAAAGACGGCGCCACTGCAGAAGAATTCACCGATTACCTGCTGGATACACTGAAGGATATGGAATAATAGGAAAGCAGGAACTGCAGGAGGCGTTCCGCCTTCTGCATCCCCATAGAATCCATCCAATACCTTTTATGGGAACACAAGTATTGGGAATTGCCTGACAAATTTCTTATAATGGAACCACCGAAAGAGAGAATACAAGGAAAGCTTCGGCAAGAGCCCGGAGCCGTACGGGAAAATCAACTGTGAAAGAGAGAGGGAACACTATGATCGAACTGTACAAGAACGGAGGCTATCTGCTCCATGGAACCGAAATGATTCCGGAAGAGGAAGCAGCTGCCGTCGAACAAAAATTGGGCCGCAAGGTCTCTAAAGAAGAAGCAAAAAAAGGTACCATCGCCTATGGCATCCTGAAAAAACACAACTTGAACGATACCATGGATGATCTGAAAATCCGCTTCGATGATCTGACCAGCCATGACATTACCTATGTGGGCATCATCCAAACGGCCAAGGCTTCCGGCATGGATAAATTCCCCATGCCCTACATCCTGACTTGCTGTCACAATTCCCTGTGCGCTGTAGGCGGCACCATCAACGAGGATGACCATCTGTTCGGACTGAGCGCTGCCCAGAAATACGGCGGCATCTACGTACCGCCCCATGTGGCTGTCATCCATCAGTACATGCGTGAAATGTACGCCGGCTGCGGAAAGATGATCCTGGGTTCCGATTCCCATACCCGGTATGGCGCCCTGGGTACCATGGCCGTGGGCGAAGGCGGCGGCGAACTGGACAAGCAGATCCTGGGAGATACCTGGGATAACCCGTATCCTGGCGTGGTAGCCGTGTATCTGACCGGGGCTCCAAAACCCTGGGTAGGCCCCCATGATATTGCCATCGCCATCTGCGGTGCAGTGTATAAGAACGGCTATGTGAAGAATAAGGTCATGGAATTCGTAGGCCCCGGCGTAGCCAGCATGACCACTGACTACCGGAACGGCGTGGACGTGATGACCACGGAAACTACCTGTCTGTCTTCCATCTGGCGGACGGATGAGGATACCCGCAAGTTCCTGAAGGAGCACAACCGGGAAGCCGACTATAAAGAACTGAACCCGGCAGATGTGGCTTACTATGACGGAGTGGTGTCCATCGACCTGTCCACTGTCAAACCCATGATCGCACTGCCCTTCCATCCGTCCAACGCCTATGAAATCGACGAACTGAACGGGAACCTGGATGATATCCTGGCTGAAACAGAAAAGGCCGCTGCCAAAGTGGCTCAGGGCCGGGCTGCCTTTACCCTGCGTGACAAAATCACCAAAGACGGCAAACTGCAGGTGCAGCAGGGCGTCATCGGCGGTTGTGCCGGCGGGAACTACACCAACGTGGTGGAAGCTGCCAACCTGCTGAAAGGCAAGTTCATCGGCGCCGGAGAATTCACCCTGAATGTGTATCCTTCCTCCATGCCTGTGTACATGGACCTGATGCGCAAAGGCTGCCTGACCGAGCTGATGGCTTCCGGTGCCGTTGTGAAGACGGCCTTCTGCGGCCCGTGCTTCGGTGCCGGCGATACCCCTAACAACAATGGCCTGTCCATCCGTCACACCACCCGGAACTTCCCCAACCGGGAAGGCTCCAAACCGGGCCAGGGACAGATGGCCGCTGTAGCACTGATGGATGCCCGCAGCATTGCTGCCACGGCTGCCAACGGCGGAAAACTGACTTCTGCTGAAGAATATGCGGATGCTTTCGGCGATGTGCCGGAATACCACTTCGATGAAAGTCCATACAAAGCCCGTGTATACTATGGCTTCGGCAAAGCGGATACGGAAAAGCCGCTGATTTACGGACCCAACATCAAAGACTGGCCGACGCTGCCTCAGCTGGGTGAGAACATCCTGCTGAAAGTGTGCTCCAAGATCCTGGATCCGGTGACCACCACCGATGAACTGATCCCCTCTGGGGAAACGTCTTCTTATCGGTCCAATCCCCTGGGCCTGGCAGAATTCACCTTGAGCCGCCGGGATCCGGAATATGTGGGTCGTACAAAGGCCGTGAAAGAAGTGGAAGTGGCCCGGGAAGACGGCAGGGATGTAACGGCTGACGATGCCGATCTGAAGGCTGTGTTCGACGAACTGAAGAACCTGCCCGGCAATGCCAGCATGGCCAACACGGAAATCGGCTCCACCATCTACGCCAACAAACCTGGCGATGGTTCCGCACGGGAACAGGCTGCCAGCTGCCAGCGGGTCATCGGGGCCCTGGCCAATATCACCCAGGACTATGCCACCAAGCGGTATCGCAGCAATGTGATCAACTGGGGCATGCTGCCCTTCCACCTGAAAGGGGAACCCAAGGACTTTGAAGTGGGTGACTACATCTACGTTCCGGAAGTCCGGAAGGCCCTGGAAGGGGATATGCAGGACATCAAAGCCTATGTGGTGAAGACGGGTGCCGCCATCCCTCTGACACTGTATATCAAACCGCTGAATGAGGAAGAAAGAGCCATCATCAAGGCCGGATGCCTGATCAATTTCAACCGGGCCAAGAAAGGGCTGTAAACAGCGTACCTCCGGGGGAGAGCCGCCCTCTCGGCCCGACCCCGATTTTCCCAAACCATAGATTGAAACCAACACGGAAAAAGCCTTTGCATCGAAGTTCGGTGCAAAGGCTTTTTTCGTATGCCTATAACTGGACAGTGGTTTCTTTCTGAAAATATTCTTTCAGCAGATCCAGGAAATATCGCTCAGCCCTGTTCAGATAGGCTCCTTTTTTATAGATGGCATTGATTTCCCACTGGACGGGGGTGGTGGGGGAATAATCGTAGCAATATTTGTCGGCATCCGGGCCCAGGATCTTCCGGGCGCGGCGGGGCACCAGGGTGAAGCCCAGGCCACAGGCTCCCAGCTGGGCAGCGGTGGAACTGCTTTCCACTTCCATGAGGGTCTGGGGGGCGATGTCGTAGGTCCGGAAGATTTCCTGGACTTTCCAGTTGATGGAGTGGGCCTTCTTGATACCGATGAAGGGCATGTGGGCCAGCTTCTTCAGATCTACCAGCCGACGGCTCTTGTCCAGGAACATATCATCGGTGAAAGCATCCGGGGCGGCCACAAGCTGGATGGTTTCCATGTAAATCAGCTCTGAAGTCATGGAGACCGGGATTTCCCGGGCGTCCAGAGGGCAGATCAGGAACGTGACCCGGTTGTTTTGGAGCAGCTCCAGCAGTTTCCGGGTACCGGCTTCCTGGATGGCAAATTCGGAATCGGGGAATCTGGCCCGAAACCGGTTGATGATGGGCGGCAGCATGAATCCAGCACGTTCCGCCGGGATCCCCAGGCTGATCTGGGCGCCCCGGCCGTCTTTCAGATCAGCCAGCCGGTTCTTCAGTTCGGTCCGCTTCTGGAGGATCTCCCGGGCGACTTTCACATAGATCCGGCCGGCATCAGTGAGGGCCAGGGGCTGTTGGGACCGGTCGAACAGCTTCACACCCATCTCCTTTTCAATCTGGCCCAGGGCGTAGCTCAGGGAGGGCTGGGAAATATACAATTGTTTGGCGGCCTGAGTCACGTTTCGGCGATCGGCCACCGTGACCACATATTGCAATTCACGAAAATCCATGGAAGCCTCCTTTGCAGGTGACAGCAGGCTTGCGTCTTTGTCCTTAGCTACTAACCTCAGCCACTGATCACTAACCATTGAATAATTATTGTATCACAAAATGAAAAATAATTGTATAACAGAACAAAGTGTAAAAATATTGTAAAAAACAGTAAAATTAATGTTACAGGAACGGGTACAGTATAGTATAATGATTTTATGTAAGCATGCCAGCAGGATTTTTCATGCTCTTGTGGAATACTTACATTGTATCTGCGATTTCATTGATTTTGTAAATTTGCACAGGGAATCTTTTCCGAAAGGCCCTGGATGGGAAAAAGGTGGTGAGATCATGTCTATGCTGGAAGACATCAAAAATGCCGAGCAGAAGGCGGATGCTCTGAAGAAACAGGCTGCCCTGGATGCCCGGAACACGGTGCGGGATGCCCAGGCGGAAGCCCATCAGGAAGCGGAAGCCCTGATTGCGGAAGCCCGGAAACAGGCAGCTGCGGCTGTCGCCCAGGCGGAAGCCCAGGCCAGGAAGGAAGCTGACGCTCTGGTGGAAGCAAACCGGGCCAAGGATGGAGCCCGGGCGGATGCAGCCCGGAAGAATCTGGACCAGGCCGTGCAGTACATTATGAAGAAGGTCGTGATCGAATGTTAGTCCCAATGCAAAAACTAACGCTTTACGCCTTGAAAGCCGATCGCGATGCCCTGCTGCTGGCCCTGCAGAAAGACGGCAGCGTCATGCTGGAACCGGAAGAGGGGAGCAAGACCCTGCCCGGGGCCGAAGCCGTCAGTGCCCAACTGGATAAGACCGGTGCGGTACTCCAGTTCCTGGTACAGAACGGAGCTAAGAATTCCCTGTTTTCCCAGAAGGAACAGGTCTCCTATCCGGATTTCCTGAAGGAAACCGGAGAGGGGAAAAGACTGACGGAACAGCTGGACACTACTGCCGGCAAGATTGCTTCTCTGGAAAGCGAAGCGGCAGCCCTCCGGACCCAGGCCGAAAGCCTGGAACCCTGGCTACAGCTGGATATCCCGCTGGAACAGCTGAGTTTCACGGAAACCACTCACTGCCATGTGGGCTTCCTTCCGGAAAAAGAATTGCCGGCGTTCCAGGAGGGCATGCAGAATCTGCTGGCCGACTGGAAGACGTACGGGGACGGCCAGGATGGCCGAGCTCTGGTCATTTTGACCTATAATCGGGACGAAGAAGCTGTGAAGCACCTCCTGAAGGAACATGACTTCAGCGAGGCGGTGCTGCCCAAGCGCAGCGGGACGGCTGCCCAGGTGCAGCAGGAGCTTCTCCAGGAAGCCAAAGAACGGGAGAAAAAGATCATCCGCCTGCAGCAGGAAACCAGGGACATCCTGCCTCAGAAGCAGCAGGTGGAATTGTATTACGATCAGCTGAGCACCACCCATGAACGCCTCCAGAACGGGGGTGTGGAAACGGTGAGTGCCTTTAAGATCCAGGGCTGGGTGCGCAAAGACCGGGCCCGGCAGGTGGAAAAAGTCATCCGAAGCGTCACGGATGCCTATCAGCTCACTTTTACCGATCCGGCAGAAGGTGAAATCCCGCCTACCGTATTGGAAAACAGCAGACTGGTGGAACCTTACGAAAGTGTGGTAGAACTGTATTCCCTGCCCAAGGCAGGGTCCATAGACCCGGATCTGATCATGGCACCTTTCCACTTTATCTTCTTTGGGATGATGCTGTCCGATGCGGGTTATGGGCTGGTCCTGACGGTGATGCTTTATTTCGCACTGAAGAAATTCAAACCTGCAGGTTTTGCCCGGCAGCTGGCAATGGTCATCTTTTTTGGCAGTATCTCCACAGTACTGTGGGGAGCCATGTTCGGCGGCTGGTTCGGTCTGGAATGGAAACCGCTGCTGTTCGTACCCATGAAGGAACCTTTGAAGATGCTGGCTCTGTGCTTTGGTCTGGGAGCCATCCATCTGGTGGCCGGCATGCTGGTGAAAGTCTACATGCTGCTGCGGGATGGGGATGTGATGGGTGCGGTCTGTGACCAGATCAGCTGGCTCATAATGTTCCTGGGATTCTTCCTGATGGCTCTGGTGCCGGGGCCCATTGGCAAGTACCTGGCCTGGCTGGGTGCGGGCATCATCATCCTGTTCGGTGGAAGAGAAAAGAAGGGCATTGTCAGCCGTCTGCTGGGCGGCCTGCTCAGCCTGTACAACATCAGCGGCTACCTGAGTGATCTCCTGAGCTATTCCAGGATCTTCGCTCTTGGACTGGCCACCGGCGTCATCGCCATGGTCATCAATACCGTGGCTCAGATGCTGTGGAGTGCAGGTCCTGTGGGCATCGTGGCAGCCATCCTGGTACTGCTGGCCGGCCACTATTTCAACATTGTCATCAACGTGCTGGGTGCTTTCGTGCACAGCAGCCGTCTGCAGTACATCGAGTTCTTCGGCAAGTTCTATGAAGCCGGTGGCCGGGCATTCCTGCCCTTGGCACTCCGGACCAAGTATACGGATATAACGAAATAAGGGAGGAGAAATCATTATGATTACTTTAGGAACAGCTCTGGCATTTGGCGGTGCGGCAACGGCAGCAGCTCTGGCAGGGGTTGGCAGTGCCATCGGCGTTGGGATCGCCGGGCAGGCCGCTTCCGGTGTGGTCAGTGAAGATCCGGATAAATTCGGTAATGTACTGGTACTGCAGGCATTGCCCGGTACCCAGGGTATCTATGGCCTGCTGATTGCCTTCATCATCATCCTGAATCTGGGGGTCATTGACGGCAATGTGAAGGACCTGACTACCTTCCAGGGCCTGGCATACTTGTTCGCTGCTCTGCCCATGGGCATCGGCGGACTGCTGTCCGCCATTTATCAGGGCAAGGTGGCTGCCTCCGGTATTTACCTGACGGCCAAACGTCCGGAAGAAACCGGTAAGGGCATCATCCTGACGGCCATGGTCGAAACCTATGCCGTACTGAGCCTGTTGATTTCCTTCATCATGGTGAATGGGATTAAATTATAAGAAAGGGTGATTGTCGTGTCTGGCGATAAAATCATTCAAAAAATAGAAGAGGAAGCCACGCAGGACGCGGCCGCCATCCAGGCAGCAGCCCGGGATAAAGCCCGGAAGGAAAAAGACCGGATCCTGGCCAAGGCCCAGGAAGAAGTCCGGGAAATCCAGGCCAGATCCCAGGTGGACGCCAGGGAGGCTGTGGGACGGCTGCAGCTGATTGCGGAACTGCAGAGCCGGAAAGAAAACCTGGCCAGCAAGCGGAAGGTGCTTCAGGAGGCCTTTGACCAGGCGGCCAGCCAGCTGGCAGCTTTGCCGGAAGCCCAGTGGAAGACCCTGATCGGCCAGATTATCCTGAGTGCGGATCTGAGCGGTCAGGAAACCCTGGTGGTACCGGCCAAGGATCGGAAGCGGTATGAAGACGGCTTCCTGGAACAGCTCAATGCCGCCCTGGAACAGGCAGGCAAGAAAGGTCAAATGACCCTGTCCGACACGGCGGCGGATTTCTCCGACGGTGTGCTGATCCAGGGGGAAACCTGTGATTACGATGGCTCTTTTGCCACGCTGCTGGAAGAGGTACGGACCGGGGAGGAATATCGCGTAGCAGAGCTTCTGTTTGGCGCGGAGGTGAAATGATATGCCCCAGCCCAGTTATGAATATGCCCTGGGTCGCATCAGCGTCCTGTCCACCCATTTGCTTACCGCAGCCCAGCTCCGGCGCATTGCGGAGGCTTCTACTACGAAAGAAGCCATGAAGTTGCTGCTGGAGACCGGCTACGGAGAGAATATGGCCACGGAACAGGAAATCACCCTGGGAGAAATCGACTTCATCATCCGGGATCAGCTCCAGCTGACCCGGAAACGGATCCGGGAACTGACTCCGGATGCAGAGCTGACCGGTCTGTTCCTGCTTCCGGTGGATACCCACAACCTGAAAGCCCTGCTGAAGGACCGGATGCTGGGAACCAGCACTGATAACATCCTGCGGGAAGGGGGCAATTTTGACCTGTCCCTGCTGAAGGATATGGTCCAGACCAAATACTATGAGGATCTGCCGCCTGTCTACTGTAAGACGCTGGATGAAATCGAGGCGGATTTGACCCGGGAGGCAGATCCCTTCCGGCTCAGTGCTCTGCTGGACGAAGCAATGTTCCGTCAGGCCAAAGAGGTGCTGGACCGGAAAAAAGAGAACGGGTTCATCCGGAATTACTTCTCCCTGTGGGCTGACTATCAGAACACCATCAGCCTAATCAGGGCCCAGAACCTGCACTGGGAGCTGTCTCAGCTGCGGCTGGTCCTGGTGGACTGCGGGGAAATCCCTCGTACGGTGTTCGAAGAGAGCCTGGACGTACCGCCGGAACAGCTGGGAGCGCGTCTGAACCGGGGAAGCCACGGGGCGGAACTGGTCCAGGCCATCAATGAATTTGCACAGACAAACGAGCTGGCCGTCATTCCCAAACGGATGAAGGAAGGCTTGAGCCTGATCCTGCGCCGGGCCAAATGGGATACCCATTCCCTGGGTCCCATTGTAGGCTATCTGGAAGCCCGGGAAACCGAGGCGGAAGCCCTGCGGATGATCTTCGGGGCCATCCAGGGCGGATTCGAACCCCAGCTGCCGGAAGTCTACGCCTGATCACAGGAAGCATGGGAGGCAGCAACATGGAAAAGAAAAAAATTGCAGTAATCGGTGATCCCAGCTCCGTGATGATCTTCAAAGCCGTAGGGTTCGATGTATTCTACGAGGAAGAAAAAGAACAGATAGAGCGCAGGATCCACCACCTGGCCGATGCGGGCTATGCCGTGATCTACATCACGGAAACCGCTGCCCAGAAGGCCCAGGCAGTGATCGATGAATATGCTACCGCTACCTTTCCCGCTATCATTCCCATCCCTGCCGGGAGCAAATCCCTGGGACTGGGCTTGAAGCGTGTTCAGGAAAACGTGGAAAAAGCAGTGGGCGCCGATATTCTATTCAAGGAAGGGTAGGGAACAATCGTGAGTGGAAAGATTGTAAAAGTATCCGGTCCGCTGATTGTCGCCGAAGGGATGCAGGACGTGCAGCTCCATGATATGGTCCGCGTCAGTGACAAGCGTCTGATCGGTGAAGTCATCGAGCTTCGTGACGATAAAGCTTCCATCCAGGTCTACGAAGAAACGGCCGGCCTGGGCCCGGGGGAACCGGTGGAATCCACCGGGGCTCCCATGAGTGTGGAACTGGCTCCCGGTTTGATTGAAAGTATCTTCGACGGGATCCAGCGTCCTCTGGAAAAAATCTATGAACTGGCCGGCGATCGGATCAGTCGGGGTGTGGAAGTGCCCAAGCTGGACCGGGAAAAGAAATGGCAGTTCGTGCCCACAGCCAAAGTGGGCGACGCCGTCAGCGGCGGCGATGTCATCGGTACGGTTCAGGAAACTCCGGCCGTACTGCACAAAATCATGGTGCCTCCCGGCAAGAGCGGTACCGTGGAATGGGTCTATGAAGGGGAAGCCACCATCCTGGATCCGGTGTACAAGTTAAAAGACAGCAAGGGCGAAGTGAAGGAATATCCCATGCTGCAGCAATGGCCGGTGCGTGTGGCACGGCCCTATAAGACCAAGCTGCCGCCGGAGGAACCCATGGTCACCGGGCAGCGGGTCATCGATACCCTGTTCCCTATTGCCAAAGGGGGCGTGGCCGCCGTGCCCGGACCTTTCGGCAGCGGCAAGACCGTCATCCAGCATCAGCTGGCCAAGTGGGCTGACGCAGACATCATCGTCTACGTAGGCTGCGGCGAACGGGGCAACGAGATGACGGATGTACTGAACGAATTCCCGGCTCTGAAGGATCCCCGCACCGGCCTGCCGCTGATGAAGCGGACGGTGCTGATCGCCAATACCTCCGATATGCCGGTGGCTGCCCGTGAAGCATCCATTTATACGGGCATCACCATCGCTGAATATTATCGGGATATGGGCTACAAAGTGGCTATCATGGCTGACTCCACGTCCCGGTGGGCCGAAGCACTGCGTGAAATGTCCTCCCGTCTGGAAGAAATGCCCGGCGAAGAAGGGTACCCGGCGTACCTGTCCTCCCGTCTGGCTGAATACTACGAACGGGCCGGTGAAGTGGAATGCCTGGGCAAAGACCAGCGGGTCGGTGCCGTTTCCGCCATCGGGGCTGTATCGCCTCCCGGCGGTGATATTTCCGAACCGGTTTCCCAGGCAACCCTGCGGATCGTCAAGGTGTTCTGGTGCCTGTCCTCCGCCCTTGCCTATGCCCGCCATTTCCCGGCCATCGACTGGCTGCAGAGCTATTCCCTGTATTCTGACCGGCTGCGGAAATACTACGATGAAAAAGTGGCACCCGATTGGTCTAAACTGGTAGGGACCACCATGGAAATCCTCCAGGAGGAATCCAGCCTGAATGAAATCGTCCGTCTGGTGGGCATCGATGCGCTGGGCTTCAAGGATCGGATTACCATGGAATGTGCCCGGTCCATCCGGGAAGACTTCCTGCACCAGAACTCCTTCCATGAAGTGGATACCTATACTTCCCTGGAAAAGCAGTACGATATGCTGAAGCTGATCATCACCTGGTATGAAAAGGCACTGGATGCCATGACCAAGCATGTGAAGCTGGACAAGCTGATCGAAATGCCTATTCGGGAGCAGATCGGCCGTGCCAAGTACATTCCGGAAAGTGAACGGAAGGAAAAGTTCGCCCAGCTGAACCAGGAACTGGAACAGGCCTTTGCAGAACTGACGGAAGAGGGTGAGCAAGATGCGTAAGGATTACAAGACCATCCGCGAGGTGGTAGGTCCTCTGATGCTGGTGGATCAGGTCAAGGGCGCCACCTACGATGAACTGGTGGAAATCCATCAGGCCAACGGGGAAGTCCGGAACGGCAAGGTCCTGATGGTGGACGGGGACAAAGCCATGGTGCAGCTGTTCGAAGATTCCCAGGGCCTGCAGCCCTCCACTGCCAAGGCCCGTTTCCTGGGCCACGGCATCCAGCTGGGGGTGGCCCCCTCCATGCTGGGCCGCGTGTTCGACGGCATGGGCAAACCCATTGACGGGGGCCCTGCCATCATCCCGGAAGAATACAAGGATATCAATGGGGAACCCATGAACCCGGCTGCCCGGGAATATCCTTCGGAATTCATCCAGACCGGGATCAGCGCCATCGACGGCTTGAATACTCTGGTCCGGGGCCAGAAGCTGCCGGTGTTCTCCGGCTCCGGCCTGCCTCATGCCCAGCTGGCTGCCCAGATTGCCCGGCAGGCCAAGGTACTGGGGACCAACGAAAAGTTTGCCGTGGTATTTGCTGCTGTGGGTATCACCTTTGAAGAAGCCAACTTCTTCATGCAGGACTTCAACCGCACCGGTGCCCTGAGCCGTGCCGTCATGTTCATCAACCTGGCCAACGACCCGGCTGTAGAACGGATCGCAACGCCTCGTATGGCCATCACCGCTGCTGAATACCTGGCTTTCGAACTGGATATGCATGTGCTGGTCATTATTACCGATATTACCAACTACGCCGATGCCCTGCGGGAAGTGTCCGCTGCCCGTAAGGAAGTGCCGGGCCGCCGTGGTTATCCGGGCTATTTGTATACGGACCTGGCTACCATGTATGAACGGGCCGGCCGGATCCGGGGCAAGAAGGGATCCATCACCATGATCCCCATCCTGTCCATGCCCGAAGATGACAAGACCCATCCCATCCCCGACCTGACCGGGTACATTACGGAAGGCCAGATCATCTTGAGCCGGGAACTGTACCGAAAGGGGCTGACACCGCCCATCGATGTGCTGCCTTCCCTGTCCCGTCTGAAGGATAAGGGCGTGGGCAAGGGCAAGACCCGGGAAGACCATGCTGATACCATGAACCAGCTGTTCGCCGCCTATTCCCGCGGGAAGCAGGCCAAGGAACTGGCTACTATCCTGGGGGATTCGGCCCTGAGCAAAGTGGATAAACTGTATGCCAAATTCGCCGATGCCTTCGAGCGGGAATATGTTTCTCAGGGGTATCGGACCAACCGGTCCATCGAGGAAACACTGGATCTGGGCTGGAAGCTGCTGGGCATTTTGCCGCGCAGCGAACTGAAACGGATCCGGGATGAATATCTGGATAAATACTATAAACCGGCGGACGGCAGCGAGGGGGAATAACCCATGGCTACGAACGTAAACCCGACCCGGATGGAACTGACCCGGCTGAAACGCCGGCTGGCTACTGCCGTCCGGGGACATAAACTGCTGAAAGACAAACGGGATGAAATGGTCCGGCAGTTCATGATCTATATCCGCCGGAACCACGAGCTGCGGGTGAAGATGGAAAAAGCCCTGCAGAATGTGTCCCACCATTTTGTGGTGGCCCGGGCCCATATGGGGTCTTTGACCATGGACGAAGCACTGCTTTATCCGGCCCGGAGTGCCGAGTTCGAAGTGGGCAGCAAGAACGTGATGAGCGTAGATGTACCCACGCTGACCTATACCGGGGCCACGGCGGATGATGCCGCCCAGGTACCTTATTCCTTCGTGTTCACCACCGGGGAACTGGATACAGCCGTGACGGAACTGACTACCTGTCTGCCGGATCTGCTGGAACTGGCCCAGGTGGAGAAAACTTGCAACATGCTGGCGGATGAAATCGAAAAGACCCGTCGGCGGGTCAATGCGCTGGAATATGTCATGATCCCGGAAATGCAGGAAAGCATCAAATATATCACCATGAAGCTCAGCGAAAACGAAAGAGCCAGTACGGTGCGTCTGATGAAAGCCAAGGAAATCATGGCGAAACAGGCGTAACTGACAGTCTTATTGGCAACGGCAAAGGGAGTGTGGATTTTTCACACTCCCTTTTATGGTATAATGACCGTGATGATATTTTCTTTATAAAATCATGAAAAAAGGAGCACGGTTATGGCAACTATCTTTACCTTCCGGGCGCAATCCCAGCAGGGACCCCTGTATAAGCAGCTGGCCCATTATTTTCGGCAGGAGATTGCTCAGGGACATCTGGTCAGTGGGGAATTCCTGCCTTCCATCCGCCAGCTGACCCGGAACCTGAAACTGAGCCGGACCACAGTGGAAGCTGCCTATCAGATCCTTATTGATCAGGGCGTGGTCCATAACCTGCCCAACCGGGGCTACCAGGTGGCAGATTACGTGCCCCGGGAAGAGCACGGAACGGAAACTGTTCCGGAACAGCCCGAAGAAAAACGGGCCGCTGTACTCTATAATTTTTCCAACAATTACATTGATACTTCCACCTTTGACACGGTGCTCTGGCGGCGCTGCCTGAATGCGGTGCTGCGCAATCCTTCTTCCATCGCCGGGTATGGGGATCCGCAGGGGGAGCCGGAGCTGCGCCAGGTGCTGGCACGGTACAGCTATGCCTCTCGTGGCGTGGTATGCCGGCCGGAACAGATCCTGGTGGGAGCCGGGCTCCAGACCCTGCTGATGGTCCTGCTGCCGCTCCTGCCTCTGCCCGAAAAGACGGTGGGGCTGGAAGCTCCCGGGTTCCCCCAGGCGGAGCAGATTTTCCGTCTGATGGGCTGGGGGATTCGGCGCTTTGAACCGGGGGATCCCAAGGCCGACTGGCCCGGGCTGCTCATGATTTCCCCTACCAATCCGTATAAAGGCAGGGCACTGACGGAACGGGAACGGAACAATCTGATCGTGGCCACCCAGCTGGAACGGGTATACCTGCTGGAGGACGATTACAACGGGGAGTTCCGCTATCTGCATCAGCCCACGCCAGCCCTTCACAGCTTCGGCAACCGGGAGCAGATCATCTATCTGGGTTCTTTTTCCCGGACCCTGCTGCCTTCTCTGCGCATCAGCTATCTGGTGCTGCCGGAAAAGCTGCTGCCTGCCTACCGGGCCATAGCGAATCAGTACAACCAGACTTCTTCCACGGTGGAACAGCTGGCCCTGGCCGCCTACATCGAGGAAGGCCATCTCACCCGGCACATCCGGAAACTGCGAACCTCGTACCGGAACAAGAGCCAGCAGCTGCAGGCAGCCCTGCTGCAGGTGTTTGGCAGTAAGGTGGAGCTGCTGAGCTATGGCTCCGGGCTCCATCTGCACATTGCTCTGCATCTGGCGGGGACGGCAGAGGAACTGACCCGAAAGGCTCTGACAGGCGGGGTAAAAATTATCCCGGTCAAGGGGGCTGCTCCTGGAAAATGGCCGGAATTCCTGCTTTCTTTCGCAGGGATTGCCGAAGAGAAGATCCAGAACGGGGTCAAAGCCCTGAAAACAGCCCTGGAAGCCGACTGAACCTGAAATGCCAATTGTGTTTTCCTTGTTTCCTACGGTATAATACAAAGATAAGGGAATTTCGGATCCAATCCATCGCAGGAGGTGTTGCTATGAAGATCCTGAGAGGCATAGCCCTCGTTGCACTGCTGCTGGGCTTGGGCGTACAGGCAGCAGACGCTGCCCAGTATTTTGCGCCCCGGTACAATTTGAGCAGCAACGGACAGCTGCAGCCTCCCCTGACGGTGGAATTCACCAGGGGGAATCCTCAAAAGATCAGTGCCGGCCTGACCGGCCCGGCAACGGGCGAAAAGGTACTGGTGCTGGGCTGGCAGGTAGAGGACAGTGTAGGCCTGGCCACCTTTCAGAAGGGCGTGGAGTATGCTCTGTACAAACTGGACTTCCGCCCTGGCAAACAGGATATCCTGGTGCTGAGCTACGGCCATAAGGGCACGGGCCGGACCCATTTGAACGATGTGGCCGTCATCGGCGAAGATTCCCTGGGTGTGATCCGGAATCTGCCGGTGGCCGGCTTTGCTCCCACGGATGTATTCAACAGTCCGCTGCAGATCCGCCAGCAGGAAGCTGTGCTGTTCCTGGAACAGGCACCCCATGTGCTGACCATTCAGGCGGACGGTGAGAATGGGTATACCGTGGGCGTGGAATAGAACAAATCAAAGGAGAGAAAGAAATGGAACTTGCTGAATTATATAGGGATTGTCGGACGTACCGGCGTTTTACCCAGGAACCGGTTCCGGCCGCACTGGTCCGGGGACTGGTGGATGTGGCCCGGCAGCGCAGCTGCGGCCGGAACGGTCAGGTGCTGCGGTATGTGTCCGTGACCACCCCGGAGAACGTGAAAGCCATGCAGCCGCTGCTGCATTGGGCGGCGGCCCTGCCGAAGGAAATCGGTACTCCCAGGGAAGGGGAACAGCCCACGGCCTTTGTGGTGGTGGCCAAACCCAAGGATGCCAATCCCATCATCAGCAACATCGACCTGGGCATTGCCCTGGATGCCATGGCCATCACTGCCTGGCAGCAGGGAGTGGGCAGTGCCATCCTGGCAGCTGTGGACCGGGCGAAAATCGCTGCGCTGCTGGGGCTGCCGGAAGGGCTGGAAGTAAACGTGGTGCTGGCGCTGGGACATCCCAGCCATAAGAGTACCCTGGTACCGGCGGAAGAGGAGAAGCCACTGGCCTATTATGTGGATGAAAAACGGGATTATTACGTCCCCAAACTGTCCTTGGAGGCAGTCCTGACCGAAAAGTAAGGGAGTATTGCTATGGTATATGATATGGCCATTGCAGGAGAGCAGAAGATACTGCCTTTTGCGGCTCCCTGGCTGCAGGAGAACCGGATATGAAGAAGTGCAGGGCTGCCTGGCTCCTGTGTTTGTGCCTGCTGCTCAGCGGCTGTCAGAAACAGGCACAGCCGGAACCGGCAGGGGAACTGCCCCGGAAGGCAGAGAGCCAGGAAAGCCGGGGACAGGAAACCAAGGCCATCGCGCCTGGCGAAGGAATCCAGGGAGCCCGGGTTGAATTCGTCACCCGGCAGCATTCCATGGAGCGGATCCAGTTCGTCGGTGGCTATCTGCGGAATCTGCCGGAAGAAAAACCGGAGACGATCCTGCGGCCGGCTCCGGAAGGAGCCCTGGGCATGATTTTCGGCAAGCGGGAAATCAACGGTCTGGAATGGGCCAAGGTGGCCACCCGGGACGGGATTACCGGCTGGTATGCGGTACCGGCCAGGCCGGGTGCTTCTCCCAAGGAAAAACGGGATGCCCTGAAAATTTCCAGGGATGACTACCAGACCACCTATCCCCAGGTAACGGGAGAAATATCACCCCAGGCCCAGGACCGGATCAACCAGGAACTGGGAAACTATATCGGAGTGTTCCGGTACATGACCGGCCCCGTGGGCAGTTCTCTCCAGTGCCAGGTGACGTACAACCGGAACAACCTGCTGAGCATCGTCTTTACGGCGCCCCCTATCCGGTACCGGATGGTCCCGGTCAGCGAGGTGAATAACCTGGCCAGCTGGGCCCGGCTGAAGAAGTATGCTTATGTGTCGCCCCTGCTGGGCGGAGCGGATCCCACGCTGATGCAGGCAGAAAAAATCGACCTGCAGTACGCTCTGGTGTTTGACCTGACCACCGGCAGCCGACTGAACCTGAGCTATTTCCTGGGAACGGGGCAGAAAGAGATTATACAGGCGCGCCTGGAAGCACTGGGGCGGGGTGGCCGTCTCCAGCCGGACAATTTCTATATCAACGAACAGGGCCAGCTCATTGCTCTGGTTTCGGTGCGGGATCCCAGTCCCGGCGGCTGGACGCCGCTGGACCTGTCCGATCTGGTCATTAAGGAATTTTAGAGGAGGAAACAATGAACAAAAAAGCACATTTCCATACAAATCTGGGCGACTTTACCGCCGAACTGTTCGAGGATAAGGCTCCGAAAACAGCCGCCAATTTCATCAGCCTGGTGAAAAAAGGCTTTTATGACGGCGTACTCTTCCATCGGGTCATCGATGATTTCATGATCCAGGGCGGCGATCCCACCGGTACGGGCATGGGCGGTCCTGGTTATTCCATCGATGATGAATTCGGCCCCGGGCTGGCCCATGACAGTGAAGGCATCCTGTCCATGGCCAATGCAGGGCCCAACACCGGCGGCAGCCAGTTCTTCATTACGCTGGTGCCCACTCCCTGGCTGGACGGCCATCATGCTATCTTTGGCAAGATCACCGAAGGCATGGATGTGGTCCACAAGATCGGTTCCACGCCTACGGACTTCGCTGACCGGCCTCTGCAAGACGTGGTCATGGAAAAAGTGGAAATCCTCGAAGAATGAGCGCTTATGTATATATGGTGCGCTGTGCCAACGGCGCCCTCTATACCGGCTGGACCAATGACCTGGTCCACAGGCTGGCTATGCACCGCAGCGGGTCCGGGGCCAAATACACCCGGGCCTTCAAGGCGGTGGACATGGTCTACTACGAGGAACTGCCCGACAAGAGTGCGGCGATGCAGCGGGAGTATGCCCTGAAACACCTGGCAAAAAAACAAAAAGAAGAGCTGGTCCGGCGATTTTCTCGAAAACTTCTGAAAAAGATTGAAATTTCATGACAAAGCTCTTTGCCTAATGCAGGTGTACCCATTTCAAATTATCCACTGCAGATGGACGTGAGTAAAATTTTCTCACGTTCTTTTTTTATACATAAAACAAAGAACCTCTTGAACAGAATGCCCGCAAGCTCCCAATGTTTCTTATAGACCTTACGGAAAGTACTTGAAAAATCGGGGGGGGGACTATAATTGATTTTAAGATAGAACAAACTATAGTAGTTATCTATGTTAAATGTATCATTTCGCGAGGGCGAAGGAAGAAGGTTCTTATGACCGGTATATCACAATCGATTTGGAAGCATGTGAAGCAGGAAGGCATGGCTCTTTCTGATATGGCAAAACACCATTCTTCAAAAGTGAATCACAGGATGATCAGACACCTGACATTATCGGCATTGGTATTGGCGAGTATCCAGACCAGTGCCGTTTCTGTTTATGCCAATGAAATGTCAGCAGACAACCATGATAGTGAAGCTGCGGTGCAGATATTCAGGTACAAAGGGGATACTGATCCGGATGAATCGAAAACCGGTACCAATGCTGCGGGAGCCTCTGCAGATCAAATATCGGCAAGTTCTGGCACAAAGACGGCCAGTACAGCTGCTGCCAGTGAAAATACAACCGCAGAGGATGATCTTCACTTTGTTTCTATCAAGGGTGGCAAAACGACAGATAAGAATTATGCCAATGATGGAGCCACAGGAACGGACAGCATGGTGATTGGCATCGGTTCAAGCAGCTCTGGTATTAATAGTACGGTGATTGGTAAGAATAATAGTTTGGAAAGAAATCTAAACGGAGCCAATGATAGCGTAGTTGTAGGGACTAATTTAGAAGTTAAGGGTATTCACAATGCTGTTTTTGGAACTGATTATGATAATTATGACCATCGTGAAACCAAAGTTGCTGGGGATCAAAATACTGTTCTCGGTGTGGGAAACGTGGTTGGCTATACAACGGAACGACATGGCACTGAGTGGACATATACTAAATTGAGTGATCATGGTGATGATGCAAATGTTGTTGTAGGGATGAATAATACGTCAAACGGTGGTAGTATAGTTGTGGGGACAAGCTCTACTGCAGGTGATTTGGGTACCTCCTTAGGACATGGAAATACCATAGACGGCAAACAATGGGGATTGGCATTAGGGAATTGGCTGACTGTAAAAGGGGAAGGTGCAGTCGCTATTGGTGGTGCTGGAAAGTGGGCACAGACCACCGTTGATGGTAGTTACGCGATTGCTGTTGGTGCTAACACGAATGCAAAATCCGACTATACAATTTCCATGGGTTATGGTTCTAATGCAGAAGACGTATGTGCGATTTCTGTAGGTTATAAATACAGAGCTGCCGGTGCTAAAAGTATTGCAATGGGACTTTCATCTGCAGCAGAGGGTGTTCAGAGCATTGCTCTGGGGGCTGGAGCTACAGCATCTGTCAATAATGGGATCGCCCTTGGTTCACTTAGTGCGGCAGATAGAGGGACTGCAAATGTAGTGGGCTGGGATCCGGATACAGATAATCCTTCTACAGCTACTTCTGCTGTCTGGAAACCTACGGGAGGTGAATTTTCTGTAGGGAACTATGCGAAAGGAGTGACCAGACAGATTACCAACGTGGCGGCAGGAACGGAAGATACCGATGCTGTCAATGTGGCTCAGCTGAAAAGAGCAATGAAAGAATCGGCTGATGCGAGAAAGGTTATTAATGAAAGAATCAATAAAGACGAAGGTGATTCAGGCACTGATACGAAAATAGATGCAATTTCAGGAAAATATGATAAAAGTAATAAAGAGTTAAATTTGACATTAACCGACAGTACGGGAAAGACCATTAACGGAAGGATCAATATGGAAGACCTTGTGTCCAGCGGCAGTGGAGTGGCAAAGGACACCAGGAACACAGTCGCAGCAGGTGACCATGTGACCATTCAGGAAGGTACAGGAGCAAATAAGCTTGGCGGGATTGAATACAAAATCAGCGTGAAGGCCGATGGAAAAGTGGAAGAAAACAATAACGGCCTGATCATCGGCAGTACGGTATACAATGAAACCCGTGTATCTGCCGATGGGAGCTATGTGAAGAAATCGAACACAGCGGGCGAAAACCTGACTGCACTGGATATGCAGGTGAAACGGAATGCAGACGGCATCACGTCTCTGGGTGATTCGGTTTATGATTTGAACAATCGCGTAGGCGAGATGGATGACCGGATCAATAAAGTCGGCGCCGGCGCAGCCGCTCTGGCGGCGCTCCATCCGCTGGACTATGATCCGAAAGACAAATGGGACATCGCTGTTGGCGTTGGCAGTTACAAGAATGCGAGTGCCGGTGCACTGGGACTTTTCTACCGTCCCAATGAGAGGACCCAGTTCAACGTGGGCTGGACGATGGGAGACAATCGGAACATGTTCAATGCAGGCTTCAGTGTCAAACTGGGACGAAGCAGTGTCTATGCGGGATATTCCAAGGCAGACATGGTCCAGCTGATTACCAGACAGAAAGATGAAATTGCCGACCTTCAGGCCACCATCGGAGAACAGAAGAAAGAAATCCAGAGGATTGAAGAGAAGATGAATGTGCTCATGGCCAGGGTGGAGAAGAATTGACCATGGCCGCTGGCCTTATGATTTCAGTTCAGCGGGATTTTATCCGGCTGAACTGAGCCGTAACGGTATTTTTCCGCAAAAGTTCAAGGTAAAAGGCTCTTCTGACAATTCTTCTGCTTGTAAATCTCCCCCCGGTATGCTAGAATGGAACACAGAAAACACGGACTTACTGAATGTTGAACTCATACAGGTATCACATATAGTTGGATCGTTTTTCGCAATAATTTTTAGGAGGCCAATGTAAGATGACTGGCAAAGTTAAATGGTTTAATGCTGAAAAGGGTTATGGTTTCATTGAACGCGAAGATGGCGGCGATGTATTCGTTCATTTCTCCGCAATCCAGGGTGAAGGCTTCAAAACTCTGGAAGAAGGCCAGGCTGTAGAATTCGACGTTGTCGAAGGCAACCGTGGTGAACAAGCTGCTAACGTTGTGAAACTGTAAGATATAGATCTGCATCGAGCAACCAGCTGCACAGAGGGGATATCGCTTCGGCGGTATCCTCTTTTTTGCTGGAAGGAAAGTTACAGCATTGTACAAAGGAGTGGGAGTTATGATCAAGTATGGCATGGAAAATAAACGAGGTGTCATCAGCGGGGGAACGTCGGGTATCGGCCTGGCAGCAGCCCGCAATCTGGTCCGGGAAGGAGCCTTTGTCTACCTGGTGGGACGGGATGCGGCAAAGGGGCAGAAGGCCCTGGATGAGCTGCAGGGAGAATCCGGAGAAGCGGCTTATATCCAGGCCGACCTGAGTACCCTGGAAGGATGCCGGAAAGTGGCGGAAACTGTGGGGAAAGACGGGAAGAAACTGGATTTTCTGGTGAACAGTGCGGGGCTGTACCAGGAAAAACCGCTGCAGGATGTTTCCGAAGCCGACTACATCAGCCTTATGGACGGGAATGTGAAGGACACGTTCTTTCTGACCCAGCAGCTGCTGCCCCATTTTGCTGATGAAGGTCCTTCCATCGTCAATATTGCCTCCGACGCTGCCCTGGAAGGAAATTACGGCTGCAGCCTGTACGCCGCTGCCAAGGGCGCTGTGGTATCCTTCACCCGGGCACTGGCTCTGGACCTGGCGCCTTGGGTCAGAGTGAACTGCGTGTGCCCCGGGGATGTGGATACGCCCCTGGTGCAGAAACAGCTGGAGGAAGGCGGCTATTCCCTGGAGAGTATGGCATCCGTCTATCCCCTGGGCCGCATCGGCAAACCAGAGGAAGTGGCCCATGTGATCTGTTCCATCCTTTCGCCCCTGAACGGGTTCATGACCGGCTCCATCGTTTCTGTGGACGGTGGGCTTACGGCGAAATAAGGAGTTGCCATGAATAAAAAATTGACCCATGCAGAATATATCTTTATCGGCTCCATGCTGTTTGGGATGCTGTTCGGTGCCGGAAACCTGATCTTTCCGGTGCATATGGGCCAGCTGGCCGGTTCCCATTTCTGGGGTGCCAACTTTGGCTTCATCTCCACCGGTGTCTTCCTGCCGTTCCTGGCCCTGATTGCCTTCGGATTGTCGGGCAGTTCCAGCCTGGAAGAACTGGCGGGAAATGTGCATCCTGCCTTTGCCCGGATCTTTACGGTGCTGCTGTACCTGACCATCGGGCCGGCTTTTGCTCTGCCTCGTACGGCCACTGTATCGTACCAGATCGGGATTGCACCTTTTGTGGGTGACCAGCCCCTGCTGCTGGCCGCATTCACCTTTGTATTCATGGCTGTAGCGCTGCTGTTTTCCCTGAAGCCATCCAAACTGATCGTGTACATTGGCAAGGGCTTAAATCCCATTTTTCTGGCCTTTTTGGCCATCCTGATGGCTGCGGCCCTGATTTCCCCCATGGGCAGCATCAGTGCCGCCCTGCCCCAGGGGGACTATGTGGCGCATGCGTTCCTTACCGGATTCAAGGAAGGGTATAACACCATGGATGTGCTGGCCATGCTGGCATTTTCCGTGGTGGTGATCGATACCCTGAAAAATCTGGGTATCACCGATACCGGGAACATTACGAAAGATCTGCTGAAGGTGGGGATCATCGTGGTGTTCCTTATGGCTCTGCTTTATACCCTGATCACCTGGCTGGGGACTTCCAGCGCGGGTCAGCTGCCTGTCAGCGCCAACGGGGGCATTGCCCTGGCCCAGATCACCCAGGCCTATTTCGGTCCTGTGGGGGGCGTGCTGCTGGCGGCCATCGTCACTTTTGCCTGCCTGAAGACGGCCATCGGCCTGATTACGTCCTGTTCCAACACGTTCCTGGGACTGTTTCCCGGCAGCCTGGAGTATAAACCTTACTGCGTGGTCTTTGCCGGAGTATCCTTCCTGATCGGCAATGTAGGTCTGACCCAGATCATCGTGCTGGCAGTGCCCATCCTGATGTTCCTGTATCCCATGGCCATCACTTTGATCCTGAGCTCCTTTGCCTGTGCCCTGTTCGGAAAAGACCGGCGGCTGTACCGGTGGCCCATGCTGCTGGCCGGGATTGCGGCTTTCGGTGATATGCTCAGCGCCCTGCCCAAAGGGGTACAGAGCCTGGGAGCTGTCCAGGGCCTGCTTGGGCTTTACCGCCAGCTGCCCCTGTTCAGCCTAGGCATGAGCTGGCTGCTGCCGACGCTGGCAGCCCTGGTGGCAGCAGTGGCAGTTGTGAAGTTTTCGGGGCAAAAAGCATGAAATTTTGCGAAAATTGATGAAAACGTGTATAATGAATAGATGATGAGTATTCGAATCCATTGAAGGAGGGATTTCCCATGAAAAAAATGATGATGGCCACTGCAGTGCTGAGCCTGCTGCCTTTGACCGTGGCCTGTGCTTCTCCCCTGGCCAAGATTGCTCCTGGCGCTGCAAAGATCGATGCCAACGTCACAGTGGGCACTTCTCTGAAATGGAAACAGGGTGGGCATACCACCAATTATGATGGTGATTCCCGGTATCGGGTGGGCGGCACCGTAGGGATTGCCGATAACCTGGGCCTGGATTATCAGTATTCTGCCCACGAAGGCAACGAAGATGCTTCCGTGCAGTCCCATCAGGTAAGCCTGATCTACCAGTTCAACCCGTACCTGTACGGTTATGGCGGATATGTGCGGAACCGGATCAAACAGCATGGGTACCATGACAATAACAGCGGGTATCAGGTGGGGGCCATTGGCCGGCTGCCCATCACGGAAAAGACTACCGGCTGGGCCAAGTTCGGTACCGGCAACAACATCACCCAGTACGAACTGGGCGTAGGGTATGCTTTCACGGACAACTGGGAAGCCAACGTATCCTACAACGACAGCAAGTACAAAGATTTCAAGGGCGATATCGATGCCAAGACTCACGAAGTGAACGTGGGGGTTTCCTACAAATTCTAAATCGAAAAGGGCACTGTGGAATTCTTGCAGTGCCCTTTTGTGTCAGCCGTCAGTGGCTTCCCGGAGGGGATACGCCGCAAAAGCTTTGAAGAATCCCCTCTTGCTCACAGCTGCCAGAGTTGTTATAATAACTTTGTTATGCGGTTGTAGCTCAGTTGGATAGAGCATCTGCCTCCTAAGCAGAGGGTCGCGCGTTCGACTCGCGCCAATCGCACCATATGGGAATGAAAAAGAACTGTGAAGAAAATGAATTCTCCACAGTTCTTTTATTTTTTTGTTGCATCAGCTGGTATCTTTATCGTACTGCAGGCGTGGTCATCTTGTACGGATCCAGCACAGATTCAAGCTGTTTGTCGGACAGGTAATGGCGCTGCCGGGCCAGCTTCACCACGGGGATGTTCTTGGCCAGGGATTCTTTGGCCAGCTTGGCAGCTTTGGCGTAGCCGATGTAGGGACTCAATGCCGTTACGATGCCGGCGCTCAGCTTCAGCAGGTGCTGACAATGCTCCCGGTTGGCGGTGATGCCTTCCACACAGTTGATGCGCAGGGTATCGGCGGCTTCCCGCAGGGTGTCGATGCTCTGGAACAGGGAGTAGAAGACCACTGGCTCGAAGGCGTTCAGTTCCAGCTGGCCGGCTTCTACGGCCATGGCGATGCAGGTGTCATTGCCCACGATGCGGAAGGCTACCTGGCTGACCACTTCCGGGATTACCGGGTTTACCTTGCCGGGCATGATGGAAGAACCGTTCTGCCTGGCCGGAAGGTTGATCTCCTCCAATCCGGTCCGGGGACCGGAGGACATGAGACGCAGGTCGTTGGAGATCTTGGACAGGGCAACGGCACAGTCCTTCAGGCTGCCGGAAACAGCGGCGAAACTGTCAATGTTCTGGGTGGCGTCAATCAGATCCGCAGCCTGTGTAAAGGAAAACCCGGTCAGCTGGGAAAGATCATCCGCAATATGCCGGGAGTAGGAAGCGGCGGCATTCACTCCGGTGCCAATGGCAGTACCACCCATATTGATGGAAGTCATTTCAGCAGCAGCGGACCGGATCCGTCTCAAACCACGCTCCAGGGCAGTGGCATAGGCTTTGAATTCCTGGCCCAGCCGGATGGGGACAGCGTCCTGCAGCTGGGTGCGGCCCATCTTCAGCACGGAATCGAACTCCACACCTTTCTGGGCAAAGGCTTCTTTCAAGGCCTGCAGGCTCCTGTACAGGTCCTGGAGCAGGAACAGGGCTGTCAGTTTGCCGGCGGTGGGGATTACGTCATTGGTGGACTGCCCCCGGTTTACGTCATCGTTGGGATGGACCAGGGTATAGTCTCCTTTTTCGCCGCCCAGCAGTTCGATGGCGATATTGGCAATCACTTCGTTGGCATTCATATTGAGTGAGGTACCGGCGCCGCCCTGGATGGGGTCCAGGATGAACTGGTCCTGATGTTCACCTGCCAGTACTTTGTCACAAGCGGCCATGATGGCGTCCGCCTTGGCAGGCTGCAATGTGCCAGCCCGACGATTGGCCATCGCACAGGCTTTTTTGATCAGGGCCAGGCTTTTGATCATCGTCGGATGGGTGGATTGACCGGTAATGTGGAAATTTTCATAGGCGCGCAGGGTTTGCACACCATAGTAGGCGTCCGCAGGGACGTATTTCTTACCGATAGAATCGCTTTCCAAACGTTCGACTTTTTGCTGACTCATTGCCATAATCCTCCTAATTTTTCTTTTATGGTCCGTATTATAGCACATTTTTACGAACAATCAATAGTAAATTATGCATAAAGTTCAATAAATAACGAACAATCCGGAGACTGAAACGGGACGTTTGTTTATTTTACCTAACTGGATTTAAAGACAAATTTTGCCTAAATCCATGAAAATATGCCATTTTTATCACATTTCTCCTTCCTTTCCGAGAGGATATACTATATACTAAAACTATTGTGCGTCTCTGTTGGATTTTCAAAGAAAGATAAGGTTTTAGGGGGAGTCATGAACATTGTCATGGAATTGGCGCTGATTTTTGGCGTTTGTCTGATTGGTATCGGGATCGCGGCCCTGCTGCCCTTCATGGTGCCGTACAGTGTGATCAGCCTGCTGGTGCTGACTTTTCTGTTCTATCGGAAATGGCTGCGGCCGGAGCAGGTGAAGGATGCAGGCGGTTTCTTCATCCGGAATATGGGAATTTTTTTCGTGCCGGCGGTAGTGGGGACTATGGAATATGTGGAAACCTTGACAAATTATCTGGTGCCGTTCCTGGTGATTACCCTGGTGACTACGCCGCTGGTCTATTTCGTGGCCGGTTGGACGGTCCAGCTGTGCCTGTATTTTCGGAGGAAAGGAGCCCATCATGCCTGACGCTTTTACCCGTACACCGTTCTTTGGCCTGACGCTGATCTTTGTCTGCTGGGTACTGGGGGTGAAACTCCAGAAAAAGACCGGCTGGCTGCTGTGCAACCCGGTGCTTACTTCTTCTCTGATGATTGTGCTGATTCTGACAGTACTGGGCGTTCCCCTGAAGCATTTCAATGTAGGAGGATCCGTCATTACCATGCTGCTGGGACCGGCCACGGCGGTACTGGCCCTGAATATCTATCAGCAGCGGAAGGTGCTGCAGGAAAACTTTCTGCCGGTGCTGCTGGGCTGCATCATGGGCAGTCTGGTCAGTATCGTGGCGGCACTGACCTTGTGCCATCTGTTCAGGACCAATTCGGTATTTTCAGCTTCCATGCTGCCCAAGAGCGTGACTACGGCCATCGCCCTGGGGATTTCGGAAAATGGCGGCGGCATCCCGGGCATTACGGCCGGGGCTGTGGTGATTACGGGCATCGAGGGGGCGGTGATCGCTCCGTATCTGGCCAAATTGTTCCATATCAAGGATCCGGTGGCCGAGGGGGTGGCCATTGGCGCCTGCAGCCACGCAGTGGGTACCAGCAAGGCACTGGAGATCGGCAAAATCCAGGGGGCCATGAGCTCCATTTCCCTGTGCGTCTGCGGGATCATCACTACGGGGCTGGCCTTGCTCTTTATGTAAAAGATGCGTCGTGATCAGTGGGCAGCGATGAGTGACGGGATGTGGAAAATATTTTCCGCATCCCCTGCTTTTTTATTGCTATCTGCTGGGATTTTCGATAAAATAAACATAATTATACAATGACAGTGCATAATTCGTGATTTGCATGGAATCATAAGGAGAAAATTCATGGATCAAAAAGAAGCACAACTGAAAGCCCTGGTGGAAAAATATCGCCAGGATATGCTGGCTTTCTGGAAGGAGCTGATCGATTTCCAGGCCGGCAGCAAGGAAAAGGAACGGATGCAGGCCTTGATGGAAAAAGTGGCTGCCCGGCTTGAAAAAGAAGGGATGGAAACGGAACTGCTGGATACCGGCGCCGTTCCCCTGCTCCGAGCCTGGGTGGGCAAAGATCGTCCCGGCAAGCCCATCCTGTTCAGCGGGCATCTGGATACGGTGTTCCCTAACGGCAGCTACCCGGAGAAGGCCTTTACCCTGAAGGACGGCAAAGCCTATGGACCTGGGGTCTGTGATATGAAGGGCGGCATCGTCATGGCTGTGTACCTGGCCAAGATCCTGACGGAAGCCGGTTATGACCAGCATCCGCTGAAGCTGGTTTTCGTGCCGGATGAAGAGATCACCCACCAGGGGTCCCGGGTAGCCGATATGCTGGTGGAAGAGTCCAAAGGCTGCCTGTGCGCCTTTAACTTTGAGACAGGCCGTATGGACAACTGTCTCACCGTGGGCCGGAAGGGCTGCATGGATGTGTGGATCACCGTCCACGGCAAAGCTGGCCATGTGGGAAACGCCTACGCCATTTCCGCCAACGCCATCGAGGAAATGGCCCACAAGGTCATTGCCCTGCGGGCCTTGACGGACCTGGAAAAAGGACGGATCGTGAGTACGGACATCATCTCCGGAGGGACCGTCTCCAATGCGGTGGCCGACACCTGCCGCATCGAAGTGGACTGCCGCTACGACTACAATGAAGACAAGGAAAAGCTGCAGAAGACCATCCGGGCCATCTGCGCTGAGAACCATGTACCCGGTACCACTACGGAGGTGGAATTCCCGGCCTTCATGCCTGTGTTCGAACGGACTGAAGGCAACGATAAACTGCTCACCCTGGTGAATCAGGTAGCGGCGGACTTCGGGATTCCGGCCTTTGGGGCTGCCCATCCCGGCGGCTGTTCCGATGCTTCTTTCATGGCCCAGGCGGGAATCCCCATCCTGGATTCCGTAGGGGTCCAGGGGGACGGCGCCCATACGATGCACGAATACGCCAATGTGGAAACCATGTTTGAACGGACACTGCTTCTGGCAGTGGCTGTCTGTCGCCTGTAACGGCAAAGAGGAGTTGTTATGACGGAAACAAAGCAAGACACCGTGCAGAAGCCGGTGAACAAAAAAGTATCGGTACCCAGTCCGATCATCATCATTTTCTTCATCTTGATCTTAACGGCCATCGCTACTTACATCGTCCCGGCCGGCGTGTTTGACCGGGTGAAGGATGCTTCCAGCGGACGGATGGTGGTGGATCCCAATACCTTCCACTTTATCGCCAGGCATCCGGCTGGTTTCTTTGATGTGTTCAAGGCAGTGCCTCGCGGCGTGAAGAGCGCCAGCAGTATCGTGGGCTTTTTGATGATCATCGGCGGAGCCTTGAACGTAATGGCGGCCACCGGTGCCATCGAAGGGGCCCTGGGCCATGTGGTGACCAAGGTGAAGGGACGGGAGATGCTCATGATCCCCGTGCTGCTTACCATCATGACCTGCCTCAGCTCCTTTGCCGGGTGCAGTGAAGAGTATATTGCCTTTGTGCCTCTGATCATGGCCGTGAGCTACGCTCTGGGTTTCGACTCCATTGTGGCTGTGGCTATGCCCCTGGCGGCTGTCAGCGGCGGGTACGGCGCCGGGGTGACCAATGCTTTTACCGTGGGCGTGGCCCAGAGCATTGCCGGGCTGCCCATGTTTTCCGGCATCCAGCTGCGTGTGGTGATGCTGGCGGCTCTGATTGTGATCAACGTCATCTATACCTTGTGGTATGCCCGGAAGATCAAGAAGAACCCTGAGAAAAGCTATACCTATGATTATGACCAGATCATTAAGGAAAACATGGATCTGACTGCTTACGAAGGGAAGGACAAGTACATGACCGGCCGCCAGAAAGTGATTATGGGCGGCTTCGTGGTTACCATCGCTGTCATCCTGGTTGGGGTCATCAAATATGGCTTCTATATGGATGAACTGGCTGCCCTGTTCCTGATGATGGCCGTATTCGCCGGCATTGTGGGACGGCTGAGCATCAATGAATTCGCCAATACCTTCATCGGCGGCGTGAAGAATATGGCCATGCCCTGCATGATGGTTTCCCTGTGCAAAGGGGTGACGCTGCTTATGGGCGACAGCAAGATCCTGGATACCATCATCCATTATCTGGCCGGTGGCCTGAACCTGTTCCCGCAGTCCCTTCTGGGCTTCGGCATGTTCATTGTACAAGATGTGTTCAACATGGTGGTGCCGTCCGGGTCCGGACAGGCTGCCATCACCATGCCCATTATGGCGCCGCTGGCTGACCTGGTGGGAATTACCCGGCAGTCTGCGGTACTGGCCTTCCAGATGGGGGATGCTTTCACCAACATGGTGACCCCTGCCAGCGGCACCACCATGACGGTGCTGACCGTGGCCGGGATTCCGCTGCGGCGCTGGTGGAAATTCGCCTTCCCGCTGCTGGGCCTGGAATGGATTTTCGCATTCGTAGTGATGTGGTACGCTACGATCACCAAAATCGGACCGTTTTGAGTCAAAAGCTGTCGCCTGCGGGCGGCAGCTTTTTTGATTCCATGAATTTCCCGGGGTATAGCCAAATGGAGAATCCTGCTTGTCTCCTGTCTGTGCTACAATGAAAAGATAACATAGGGGAGCGTGATGGCAATGGCCAATGGACAGGAAAAAGAAATCAAACTGACTTCTACGAAAGAAGCCCGGAAGAAGTTCTTCCAGCTGCCTCTGGTGAAGAAAAAAATAGTGGCAGGCAGCCAGCATACCCTGAAGCTGTGGAACCAGTATCTGGATACCCGGGATCGGAAATTGTCCCGGACGGGGATGGCCTACCGGATCCGCCGGACCGACGGCAGGACCTTTGAAGCCACCATCAAGAGCCGGGGCGAAACCGTAAATGGATTTTCCCGGCGGGCGGAATATACTGTGCCTCTAAAACAGGATCAGCCAGTGCTTCGGGGCTTTGATCCTCAGGTGGATCAGAAACTGCAGGCCCTGCTCCAGGAAGATGAGCTGCTGCCGCTGTGCACGGTGGAATTTACCCGGAAGGTAGCCCTGCTGCAGCTTTCTGCCGTGACGGTGGTGGAAGCGGCTGTGGATACGGGGACTATCAAAGCCGGGGGCAAAGAAGCCCTGATCGGGGAAATCGAACTGGAACTGAAGAAGGGACAGGAACGGGAACTTCTGCGTTTTACGGCAGGACTGTCCCTGGAGATTCCCCTGCTGCCGGAGGAACGGAGCAAGTTCAGCCGGGGACTGGCCCTGCTGGAAAAAAACACGCCCAAAACCAAAGAAAGAGCGGACATTCCCTCCTGGACGAAAGACGCGGATCCGGTAATCCTGTGGCGCAGCCTGGCCCGGAAAGCAGCTGGAACGGCGTTGGACAAACTGGCACTGCAGGTGGATGAAGAATTGGATGTCCAGGGTATGCTGTATACACTGCGGCAGCTGAGAGGCCTGTGGCTGGTGGGACAGGACTTCCTGTCTCTGAGAACCTGGAAAAAAGGGAAAAAACTTCTGACCGGACTTCAGGAACAGCTGGCCCCCCTGGCTTATCTGACAGGGCTTTCCGATGGGAAGTCCAAACCTTTTCCAGAGGAACTGCTGCCTCTGGGACCAGGACGGAAATGGCTGGATGACCAGTGGGCAGCTGCAGCCCGAAAAGCAGCGGAGGCCTGCGGGAAAGAAGTGCGGGCGGTCCTGTGGCAGCTGCTGTACCTGTGTACCCTGGCCCATGCAAAAGCAGGAATTGCTGATCTGGGCACCCTGCTCCAGCGTCAGTGGAATGTCTGGCTGCAGGAGGAACAGCTGCTGGCCGATGGGGGTAAAACCAATCCCTGGGACCGGAAAGAACAAATGGAGAAACTGGAAGGCCTGCTGGCCTTGACTTGGGGCCTGGGCGGAAAACGGCTGCAGAAACGGGGCCGGGTCTATGAGGATCAGTGGTGGAAGCACTGCCTCAGTTACGCACGGACCAGAACTCTGGAAGAAGGGGCGGAACAGGTGGATGACCGGCCTTTGAGCCTGGCTCTGGCAGCTCTGTGCGGCCAGGAGGGGCTGCGCACGGAAAAACGCCGGAAACGGGCCTGGAAAGCGGGAAAAGACTTTTATAAGGAAATGGTCAAACACAAGGCATGAACCTGTTTTTGAGAAAAAATCAGGGAAAAGTCAAAAAATCGAAAAAATCATTTGACTTTTTGACTTTTAACGTGTAGAATAAAACCCGGGAAGTGGAAAAGGCTTCCCGGGCCTTATTGTTTACAGGCTCTGAAACGAAACAATTGCATCCATTTGATAGGGAAATGGAGTTGGAGGTGTTTGTTATGCAGGCAGAACGCTTGAGTGATGAAGTGAGAAGTTTATTGGAAGCTGCCCAGCAGCAAGCCGTCATGAATTATAACCCGGAACTGACTACGGTCCATCTGCTGTCCGCTATGTGCGGTCAGCCGGATGGGTTCTTCAAGTTCGTACTGAAAAGCCTGAATGTGGATGAGACCCAGTTCAGTCGGGAAGTGGACCATCTGGTCAAACAGATGCCCTCGGTGAAAGGTACGGATCAATTGGGGATGAGCACAGGCCTGGCCCGGGTGTTCGCTCTGGCAGAAAAGGCTGCAGGGCAGAACCAGGTGACGGCCTCTCATCTGCTGGCTGCCCTGTGTGAGGATGGGGATACCGAAGTGGTGAACTTGTGTAAAAAGTATGGGATTACCCGTAGTGCCATCCGCGGTCTTATCGATAAATACGAAAACAATGGGGATGCGGACGAAAACCGCAAGACTCTGGAGAAATTCGGCCAGGATCTGACCCAGAAAGCCAGGGATGGCAAACTGGATCCGGTCATCGGCCGTGATGATGAAATCCGTCGGACCATTGAAATCCTGTCTCGCCGGAAGAAGAACAACCCGGTGCTGATCGGTGAACCCGGTGTCGGCAAGACTGCCATCGTGGAAGGACTGGCCCGCCGGATCGTAGCTGGTGATGTGCCGGAATCTCTGAAAAATAAGACCCTGTATGCCCTGGATCTGGCTTCTCTGGTGGCTGGTGCCAAATATAGAGGGGAATTCGAAGAACGGTTGAAGAAAGTCCTGAAAATCGTATCCGATTCCGCCGGCCAGATCATCATGTTCATCGATGAACTGCACACGGTGGTGGGTGCCGGTGCTTCCGAAGGCTCCATGGATGCCGGGAATATCCTGAAACCCATGCTGGCCAGAGGGGAACTGCGCTGCATCGGTGCCACGACCCTGAAGGAATACCGGAAGTATATTGAAAAAGATTCCGCTCTGGAACGTCGTTTCCAGCCCGTACTGGTGAAGGAACCCAGTGTGGAGGATACCATCTCCATCCTGAGAGGCCTGAAAGAACGGTACGAAGTGCATCATGGCGTCCGGATCAAGGATTCGGCCCTGGTGGCTGCTGCTACCCTGTCCAATCGGTATATCAATGACCGGTTCCTGCCGGATAAGGCCATCGATCTGGTGGATGAGGCAGCTGCCCGTCTGCGGGTGGAAATCGACTCCATGCCTACGGAACTGGATGAAAGCCGCCGTCGGATGCTGCAGCTGCAGATCGAGGAACAGGCCCTGTCCAAGGAAGACGATGAGGCTTCCCTGGCTCGGCTGGAGAAAATCAAGGAAGAACTGACTACGCTGAAGGCCGAGAATGACAAACTCATGGCTCAGTGGAAGGAAGAAAAAGGCGGCATTGCCAAAGTCCGTCAGGTGAAAAAGGAAATTGACAATGTGAAGAAAGAGATGGAAGAGGCTGAACGGACCTACGATCTGAACAAGCTGGCAGAACTGAAGTACGGCAAACTGCCGGAACTGCAGAAGCAGCTAGCTGCCCTGGAGAAGGCCGAGCAGTCTGACAAGCGCCTGCTGAAGGAAGAGGTGGATGAGGATGATATCGCCAAGGTGGTCAGCACCTGGACGGGTATTCCTGTGAACCGTCTGATGGAGGGCGAAAAGAAAAAACTGGCTCACCTGCCGGAAATCCTCCACAAGAGAGTTATCGGCCAGGATGAGGCTGTAGAAGCTGTCAGTGAGGCTGTGATCCGGGCTCGGGCAGGCATCAAGGATCCCAATAAGCCCATCGGTTCCTTCATTTTCCTGGGGCCTACCGGTGTGGGCAAGACCGAACTGGCCAAGACGCTGGCCGAAGTGCTGTTCAATGATGAAAAGAGCATTATCCGTATCGATATGAGTGAATACATGGAGAAACATACGGTTTCTCGTCTGATCGGTGCGCCTCCCGGCTATGTCGGGTATGAAGAAGGCGGCCAGCTGACGGAAGCAGTACGGCGTCATCCGTATTCCGTGATCCTGTTCGATGAAATCGAAAAGGCCCATCCGGATGTATTCAACGTGCTTCTGCAGGTGCTGGATGATGGCCGTCTGACCGATGGCCAGGGCCGGATGGTGGACTTCAAGAACACTCTGATTATCATGACCAGTAACCTGGGTTCCCATGAAATCATGGAGAAGAAGGGCAGCATCAGCAAAGAAGAAGTCCGCAGCATGCTGATGAAATTCTTCCGTCCTGAATTCCTGAACCGTGTGGATGACATCGTGGTCTTCAGACCGCTGCAGGAAGAACAGCTGAAGGATATCGTCAAACTGATCCTGAAACACCTGGGTGATCGTCTGCACAGCCAGCAGGAACTGACGCTGACTGCTACTGACGAAGCTGTGGCCTATCTGGCCAAGGCCGGGTTCGATCCTGCCTTTGGTGCCCGTCCGCTGAAAAGACTGATTGTCCATACGGTGGAAACTGTGGTGAGCAACAAGATCGTCAGAGGCGAAATCCAGAGCGGAGATCACATCGAAGCAGTGCTGAAAGACGGCAGCATCGATGTGGTGAAAAAGTAAACAGTGACCTGTACAGGGGGTATCGCATAAGCGGTGCCCCTTGTTTTTTACGGGAAAACGGCGTATTATTTACCTTTGGTAATTACTTGAGGTAAATAAAGGAGTAGATCATGGAACTGGCATTGACGAAACGCTTCCTGTTGGCTTGCCAGGAAGCAAAAGGCATTGTTGAAAAGCAGCCCCGTCTGCCCCGGGGCATGAAATCGGGCCATGTGCGGGTAGTGGACACCATCCACCAGCTGGCTGAGAAAAAAGTCCAGGTGCGCACTGGTGATGTGGGCCGGGCCATGGGCATTACCCAGCCCAGCATCACCCGGCTGATCCACGAATTGGTGGAGATGGGGTATGCAAAACTGCACCAGCTGCCGGAGGACCGAAGGGTCTATATGGTGGCTCTGACCCAGGCTGGAGAAGCCTTCTATGAACGGTATGTGCGGCAGTTCCATCAGTGGCTCAATGGAGAACTGGAAGGCCTGGAACTGGCCGATGTGGAGGTGGCTATCCGGGTGATCCATCAGGTAGCTCAGGTGATGGACCGTGTGGAAGACTGCTTTGCGGAAACAGAAAAGGAGATATACCATGAATAAAGAACCCAAAGAATTTGTCCGCCGGGCGGATGCCAAACTGTTCCTTTCCATCGTAGCGGCCGGCCTGCTTTCCTTTACGGGCGTGGTGATTGAAACGGCCATGAACGTGACCTTTCCTACGCTGATGCGGGAATTTTCCGTGGGGACTTCCACGGTGCAGTGGCTGACCACTGGCTATCTGCTGGTGCTGGCCACGGTGATCCCCACTTCCAGCTTTTTGAAGCATCGCTTTCCCCTGAAGAAACTGTTTGTAGTCGGGAACCTGCTGTTTTTGAGCGGGACGGTATTGGATGCGGTGGCCGGAAGTTTTCCCATGCTTCTGCTGGGGCGGCTGTTCCAGGGGGCGGGTACAGGCATCGGCCTGCCGCTTATGTTCAACTTGGTGCTGGACCAGGCTCCTCTCAATAAAATCGGTACCATGATGGGGGCAGCCATGCTGGTGTGCGCCCTGGCCCCGGCAGTGGGGCCATCCCTGGGAGGCTTTATCGTAGGCCAGTTCGGCTGGCGCATGATTTTCGTGGCCCTGGTACCCGGACTGCTGTTTTCCCTGGGGGCCGGGCTCTATGCCATCCGGCAGTCGTCGCCTTACGGGCCCCGGGCCTTTGATTCCTTCGGGCTGGGCTGTCTGGCTGTGGCCTTTTCCTGTCTGCTGCTGCTGTGCAGCTATGCTTCCAGTCTGCCGGTTCTGCCCTGTCTGGGGCTGGCGGCGTTGGGACTCCTGGCGGTAGAGATTTTTCTGCGGCAGGAGAACCGGCTGCTGCAGCGGGGAAAAGCACCTCTCCTGAACTTGGACGTGTTCCGGTCGGTGTCTTTTGACGGAGCGGTACTGGGGCTCCTGCTGGTCCAGTTCCTGTGCCTGGGTATCGGCTTTTTGCTGCCCAACTATGCCCAGCTGGTGCTCCGGGCGGATCCCTTTTCCGCCGGATGCATCCTGCTGCCTGGCTGCCTGGTGGGAGCGGCTCTGGCTCCGGTGAGCGGACGGCTCTATGACCGGCTGGGGGCAGCGAAGCCTCTTCTTGTGGGCAGCCTGTGTCTTCTGCTGAGCCAGGTGGGGTACAACCTGGTGCTGGGAACGGTCGGGATTTTGGGACTGACCCTGGTTTATGTGATCTTTACCGTGGGGCAGGGCCTTTCCGCCGGAAATATCCTGACTTACGCCATGGGGCAGCTGCCGGCGGCCATCCAGCCGGACGGCAATGCGGTGTGCAATACGCTGCAGCAGCTGGCCGGTGCGGTGGGTACAGCCATGGCGGCGGCTCTGGTAGCCGCCGGTCAGCAGGCCGGACCGGATCTGTCCACGGGTACCGGTCTGGGTACGGCCCATGCCTTTATTCTTTTGCTGGTGCTGGCCCTGTGCCAGGGAATCTGCATATTCTGGGCATTAAAAAAGGGCCGCCGGTGAGGGCGGCCTGATCAAAGGTGTCGTCATCCGTCACTAGCCCTTCGTCACTAGTCGATGGAGGCCAGCTGATGCTGGCAAAAAGACAGGAGCTGCGAAGGATGATTCACAGCTCCTGTCTTTTCTTTATTTCTTTGCGTTTTTTGTCAGCTCAGTGGCGGCTTCCCGGATGATACCGGCCAGCAGGGTATCGGATGAATATTCGCTGCTGGTGCGGTCATCGGTGAGCTGGTAGATGGTCTCACCGTTCTTGGTCGCCAGGAAACTCAGGCTGGCATAGGAGGTACCGGCACTGGTCAGCTTTTTTCCCTTCCTGTCGGTGGTGACTTCAGCGCCTGGAGTGGCAGGTTCTGCTCCCACACGGTTCAACTGCACCTGCAGGGTGATGGTGTTGCGCAGCTGTTTATCGGGCAGCATGACCGGATTGTTGTACAGGGTGACGCCTTTCTTCTTCAAATCCTGCTGCAGGGTCAGGAAGGTCTTGCGGACGGCATCGTCGTCCCGGACGAAGGAAGGATGGGCTTTCTGGAAGTCCGCATCCTGACGGCTCAAGTTTTTCAGATAAACGACTTTCAAGTGTTTAAAAGGAAAGGTATTGCTCTTCCAGCCGCTGCGTGCAGCACCCGCCGTCAGGGGCAGAGCCAGCAGCGTCACCAGCAGGGTGGCCAATGCCAGGAATTTTTTCATGGGTGTTCCTCCTCTATGCATTCTATCTTTTCATTTTACAACGGAAAAGGATGTGTTTCAACGGGTTTTCGTTTTGACTATCGTCTGGAATCGGGCTATAATTTGTAGAGCTAGGCGTATCCATAGCAGATACAGTGCAGGAAGGAGGCTTTTGTCATGCCAATACCGCTTGTTGTATGGGCGGCTGCCGGGATTGGTGCAGCCGGCCTGAAATTATACAAGAGCGCTACCAGCGCAGAGAACATGGTGAAAAATGCCATTGAACGGTACAATGAAGAGCGGTTCAAGTTCTATAAGGTCCTGGAACAGTTGACTCCGGAAGTGGAGAACCTGGGCCATCTGAAACTCCATGTATGGGGCTGTTATGACAAGGTCTTCGCCATTTTGGAGAAAATCGACAATTTGCCCGGACATTATACGTATAAGAGCCACAAAAATCTCCATATGCTGCCCCAGGATGTGCGGAAACTGAAACGGATCCGCCAGGTGGTGGAACGGATCCAGAATAAAAAACTGGATACAGAAGGTACCGGCATGCTGACGGTGCTGGCCCTCCAGGGCGGGGCGGCCAGTTCCTACAGCCAGTCGGAGCTGGAACGGGATGAGGCCAAGCTGGTTATGGAAAGGATCATGGATCAGCCCCTGTATACTTCGGAAGTGACGGTCCTGGATGAAATGAGCGTCCTGGAATCCATCATGTGCTTCCCCAAGGTCCTGCGGCCCGGCTATTTTTCCGATAAGGACGGGTCGAAGATGACCAAGGACCAGGCGGTCCATTTCAAGACGGATACGGATACCCAGTCCCTGCTGCTGGCCGATGCGGAAGCCCGGGGGCAGCGCCTGCTGGAAGTAGTGGCCCATGTGCGCAAGACCATGGAACTTCTGAAGAACGAGCAGCGGGAACAGATCCAGTATCTGCAGCACCTGCTTACCACCAAGAACGACTATAGTCTGTTTACTCTGGAGGAAAAGGACCGGCTGAACTTCCTGGTGGCCATCGGGTTCGTCCTGCGGGAACTGGCCCGGACCGATATCGTGTTAAAGAATGGCAGCATGGCCATCCTGAACCGGAGTGGCCTGCGGGTTCCTCTGAGCAAGGCCCAGGATTTGCTGCCGTCTGAAAATCTGGCATTGCTGGATGAAAAATAAAAGGGTGAGGAGAGAGTATCGTGATCAGCACAAAAGCATTTAAGGCCTATGACATCCGGGGCATCGTACCGGAGGAAGTGAACGAAGACCTGGCGTACCGTCTGGGGCGTTCTCTGGTCTGGTACCTGAAAGCCAGGAAGCTGGTGGTGGGTCACGATATCCGCCTCAGCGGACCGGCCCTGAGCAAGGCTGCTGTGGACGGCATGCGGGACGCCGGTGCTCAGGTACTGGATCTGGGCCAGTGCGGCACGGAAATGATTTATTTTGCCACTGCCCATCTGAAGACAGATGGGGGTATGATGATCACTGCCAGCCACAATCCCAAGGACTATAACGGCATGAAGCTGGTACGTTCGGAAGCCCGGCCTATTTCGGCGGATACGGGTCTGCAGGAGCTGGCGGAAATGGTGACGGCCGACGATTTCGAGACCCGGGTGCCCAAAGCGGACAAACGGGGCGGCTATGAAGAAATCAACATTGTCCCCAGTTATGTGGAACATTTGCTTTCCTATATCAATGTGAAGAGCCTGCTGCCTCTGAAAATCGTGGCCAACCCGGGCAATGGCGGCGCCGGTCCTATTGTGCGGGAGCTGGCCAGACATCTGCCCTGTCAGTTCTTCATGCTGAACGAGACCCCGGACGGGAATTTTCCCAACGGGGTGCCCAACCCGCTGCTGCCGGGCAATCGGGCAGCCACGTCTGAAGCTGTGAAAAAGGTGGGCGCCGATCTGGGCATTGCCTGGGACGGGGATTTTGACCGCTGCTTTTTCTTCGACGAGAACGGCCGGTTCATTGAAGGGTACTATCTGGTGGGCCTGTTTGCCCAGTACTTCCTGAAGAAGCATCCGGGCAGCAAAATCCTGTATGATCCCCGCCTGACCTGGAATACGGAAGACATCATCGCCCGCTATGACGGAGAACCGGTGCGCTGCAAGAGCGGTCATGCTTTTATCAAGGAGTGCATGCGGAGGAACAACGTGATTTACGGGGGCGAAATGAGTGCCCACCATTATTTCCGTGACTTCTCCTACTGCGACAGCGGGATGATTCCCTGGCTGCTGATGATCTCCCTGATTTCCACTTCCGGTATGACACTCAGCCAGATGGTGGATGCCCGGATCGCTGAATATCCCTGCAGCGGGGAAATCAATCTGAAGGTGAAGGATGCGGACGAAATCCTGGAACGGCTGTCCAAATTTTTCAGATCCGGGATCCAGGACCGGATGGACGGGCTGAGCGTGGTCTACACCGAATGGCGCTTCAACCTGCGGAAATCCAATACGGAACCGGTGGTGCGTCTGAACATCGAAACCCGGGGCGATAGGGATCTGCTGAAGCAGAAAATCCGGGAAATGCTGGAACTGATCGGCGGAGAAAGAGCATAGGAGGAGTTTTTGGGAATGAACGTACTGGTAACAGGGGGAGCCGGGTACATCGGCTCCCATGTGGTGGAAGAACTGACGGCCAACGGGTATACGCCCATTGTGTACGATAACTTCAGCACCGGTCATGTGGATGCGGTGTCGGAAAAAGTACAGCTGATCGAAGGGGATATCCATGATTTCAATTTTTTGAAACATGTGCTGGGGGAATATGAAATTGATGGGGTGCTCCATTTTGCGGCCAGCAGTCAGGTAGGCGAATCCATGACGAACCCGGGAAAATACTACTACAACAACGTGGCCGGGACCCTGGGGCTCCTGGATGCCATGCGGGAAGCCGGCGTGGACCAGCTGGTGTTCTCCTCCACGGCTGCTGTATATGGGGAACCGGAACAAGTCCCCATTACGGAAGACATGCCCCTGTGTCCCACCAATGTGTACGGCCGGACCAAGCTGATGATTGAAAGGATGATGGAAGACTACAGCAGGGCCTATGGCCTGCGCTATGTGGCCCTGCGCTACTTCAATGCCGCTGGTGCTTCCCTGCTGGGGAACATCGGGGAAGACCACCGGCCGGAGACCCATCTGATCCCCCTGATTATCCAGGCGGCTCTGGGCCGGCGGGACAGCGTGTCCATTTTCGGGACGGATTATCCTACCCCGGATGGCACCTGCCTGCGGGACTACATCCACGTAAAAGACCTGGCCAGTGCCCATGTACTGGCCATGAACCACCTGAAAGAGGGCGGCAGCAGCCGGGTGTATAACCTGGGGACGGAAAACGGTTTCTCTGTGCGGGAAATCATTGAAACGGTGAAAAAGGTCACCGGCCGCAGCTTTGCGGTGAAGGAAGAAGCCAGAAGAGCCGGGGATCCGGCCAAACTGATCGCTTCTTCGGAAAAAATCAAGAAGGAGCTCCATTGGGAACCCCGCCACAGCAACATCGAAGAGATCGTGGCTACGGCCTGGCGGTGGCATGAGGGTCATCCCGAAGGATACGAAAAATAAGCAGTATGGATATTTTAGTTACCGTGGACGGCTTGAAAAAAAGTTTCGGCGTCCACGATATTTTTCAAAATGTAAGTTTTACCATCCGGCAGGGTGAAAAAGTGGGCCTGGTAGGGGTCAACGGCTCCGGCAAGACCACCCTGCTACGTTGCCTGCTGGATCCGGACTTTGCGGACGGAGGTACGGTGAAGTTCGCCGGAGAGCTGCGACTGGGCTATGTGGAACAGGGCTTCGATGATTTCCGGGAGGAGACCATCTGGCAGTTCATGCAGCATGCCTGCCCGGATATCCTGAACCTGCGGGACAAGATGCAGAAACTGGAAGAAGCAAGCGGCAAAGCCAGGGGAGACGAGCTCCAGGGGATCCTGGATCAGTATGCCCGTACGGAGAGCCGTTATGCCCATCTGGACGGATACCATTACGAAAGCAATATCAAACGGGTGCTCATTGGTCTGGGCTATCCGGAGGAAACCTGGGAGAACCGGGCAGATAAGCTGTCCGGAGGGCAGAAGACACGGCTGCAGCTGGCGGCGGCCCTGGTGAATTCTCCGGATCTGCTGATCCTGGACGAACCCACCAACCACCTGGACATCGTCATGAGCGAATGGCTGGAAAAATACCTGCGGGAATTCCGGGGCGGTGTGCTGGTGATTTCTCACGACCGGGCATTTTTGGACAATGTGGTGGATGACATCCTGGAAATGGAAGAAGGTACCATCCATCGGTTCAAGGGAAATTATTCCCGCTACCTGGAACAGAAGGAAGTGCAGGTACTGACCCAGACCCGGGCCTACGAGGCCCAGCAGGAATACATCGCCCGGCAGGAGGCCTATATCCGCCGGTTCAAAGCGGGCATCAAGAGCAAGATGGCCCGGGGACGCCAGTCCCAGCTGGACCGGCTGGAACGGATCGATGCACCGGTGCAGGAGGAAGAGTTCGAACTGCGCCTGCCCCATGCCACCGAATGCGCAGAAAAGGTGATTATGCTGGAACACCTGGATGTGGGCTACCCCGGGACGACACTGCTGCAGGATGTGGATCTGACCCTGCGCCGGGGTGAGAAGGTGGCCATCATCGGCCCCAATGGCTGCGGCAAATCCACCTTGCTGAAGACCATCCTCCAGGAACTGCCGCCCCTGAAGGGGGATGCCCGCATCGGCAACCGGGTGAAAATCGGTTACTTCTCCCAGAGTTACGAACGGCTGGATGAGAAGCAGACCATCATGGAGAACTTCCTGACGGAGTACGGGCTCACTGACGAGCAGACGCGGCGCCTTTTGGGGAGCATGATGTTCCATGGAGAAGATGTGTTCAAGGTGATCGGCACCCTGTCCGGGGGCCAGAAAGCCCGTCTGGTACTGTTGAAACTGGTCCTGGACGGGGCAAACTGCCTGCTCCTGGACGAACCTACCAACCATCTGGATATCGCTGCCAAGGAGGCGGTGGAAGCGGCCCTGGAAACCTTTGACGGCACCGTGCTGCTGGTCAGCCATGACCGGTACCTGGTCAATGAGGTGGCTGAACGGATCTGGGCAGTGGAACAGGGTCATGTGGCTGATTACAAGGGCAACTACGATTTCTACCTGGCAGAACGGCAGAAACGGCAGGCTGGGGCTGCAGTGGCGGTACCTGCAGCGAAAAAGAACAGGGAGAAGGCAGAACCTGAAAATGCAGAACAAGCAGCGCCTGCTCCGGAAACCAAGAAAACGGCTGCTCCCGGACAGGCGGAGAAAAAGCCGGAGAAGAAACCTTACAGTCCCGGCGAGGCTCAGAAACTGCTGCCCCAGGTGGAACTGAAGATCCGGGAGTACGAAGCACTGCAGAAGGTGCTCAGCAATCAGATCGCCGACCCGGCCAACCAGCAGGATCTGGCAACCAGTACTCGCCTGGCCAATGAGTATGCGGAACAGGAGAAGATCCTGGACGGGCTCATGGAAAAGTGGGAGAAACTGATGGAGTCTTTGGAATGACGATTGAAGAATTTTTACAGAAATTGCAGCACTTCCACGGGGAGAACTGCTTCAATCCCTGGGGAGACTATGATCCCCAGTGTGATATCGGACCCCAGGCGCCGGTGATCCGGTCAGCCAATCTCCGCCGCTACCTGGAACTGCGGAAAGGTGCCCGTTTCCTGTTCATTGCCGAGGGTCTGGGCTACCAGGGCGGTCATTTTTCCGGTATGGCCATGACCAGCGAGCGGATCCTGCTGGGCCACCATGCCACAGTACGCCCGGAAGTGGTGCTGGGCGAAGGCTGGGACTACCGGCGGACTAGTAATCCGGAAAGCCCGCTGCTGAACCGGAAACAGCGGGAAGAGGGGTTCAACGAACCTACGGCTACCATCATGTGGGGAGAACTGGCCAAGCAGGGACTGGCTCCCTTTCAGACCGTGCTGTGGAATATCTTCCCCTTCCATCCCCATAAATCCTCCGGCATTTTGACCAACAGGACTCCCACCGGGCCGGAACTGGATATAGGTATCCGGTTTGCCTGGGACCTGCTGGCACTGCTGCCTGGAATGAAAGTCATCGCCATCGGGCGGAAAAGCGCTGGTACCCTGGAAAAATACGGGGTGCCCTGTGCGGCGGTGCCCCATCCTTCCATGGGGGGAGCCAACCGGTTCCGGGAGGCTGTGGACCGGCTGTTCAGCGAATAAGAATGGGCAAAGGAGTATGCCATGAAAAGTACCTTAGCTTCCATGAGCAAGGAGCAGGTGTTGAAAATCGCCTTGACTGCGGGCAAGATCCTGCTGGTCAGCGGGGCGGAGACCTACCGGGTGGAGGATACCATGCTGCGGATCTGCCACGAGGGCGGCATGCACACCATTGCTTCTTTCTGCACGCCCTCTCTGATCATGATCGGAGAGGAGACGATGGAGGGAGCCAGCCTCATGTACCGGGTGACAGAACGGGGCACGGATCTGACGCTGATCAGTGAGGTCAACTCCATGAGCTTCCAGATGCCCCACTGGAATAAGAGTTTCCAGGACACCATGGCCATGCTTGCGGAAAAGACCATGCGCAAACCCCGCCCGGCCCGGGAGGACATCTTCTGGTCGGGGCTGGCCGGAGGCTTCTTCGCTGTGGTACTGGGAGGCGGTGTGCTGGAATTTGCGGCGGCCTTCCTGGGTTCCCTGTTTTCCATGGCCTTTGTGAAGGCCCTTTCTCCCTTTCGGCCAAGCAACTTCTGGGCCACTACCATGGCCGGAGCCATCATCTGTCTGACCGTGGTGCTGTTCCGGAAAGTATGCCCGGATATGGTCATGGAACTGGCCATTGCCGGCGGTGCCATGCCCTGGCTGCCTGGCATGGCCTTTACCAACGGGATCCGTGATTTCATGGCTGGCGATCTGCTCAGCGGTACCTGCCGGGCCGGGGAAGCTATTTTCCTGGTGGTGGGGGTGGCTGTGGGGATCGCCACTGTCCTGGGCATTCTGTATATGTAGGAGGCTTGTATGCCACTGGCTGCGACCATTTTCATCAAAACCCTGTTTTCCTTCTTTGCCACAGTGGCGTTCGGGAAACTGTTCAACTGTCCCAAAAGCTGCCTGTATAAGGCCGGCTTTGTAGGCATGGTGGGCTTCGGGGTCTATATCATCCTGCTGAGCGGGTTCGGGCTCAGCTCCATGCTCAGTAACTTTGCAGGTACGGTGGCCCTTTCCATCTGCAGCGAGATTTTTGCCCGCTGGTATAAACAGCCGGTGCCCATCTTCTCCATTCCCGGAGTCATCCCTCTTGTACCCGGACTGCCCCTGTACCGGGCCATGAACTATACCATGCTGGATTCCTACAGCATGGGGATGCATACATTCGTGTCGGCAGCCCTGGACGCCATGGCCATTGCCATGGGGATCCTGCTGGTGTCCGGCCTGGCCAAGGTGTACAAGACCAGCCGCCAGCTCATGGCGAAAAAAAGCGGCAAATGAGGTCCTTTCTTTTGCAATGGGAGGGGAATTTGGCTATAATACCCATAGAGAATACAGAGGAGGAGATTGCCATGGCAGTTTTCACAACGAAAGAAAAGCAGACGGTGGAGAATCCTGAGACCGGCACCATTGAAAAGGAAATCCTGCTGGATCCCAAGTATTTCAACGGCACCAATGATCTGTTTGCCCAGATTACCTTGCATCCGGGCTGCGCTGTGCCTATCCATCAGCATCTTGGAAACAACGAGACCTATTATCTGCTGAAGGGTGAAGGGGAATACACCGATGAAAACAGGAAACTGACCGTAAAGGCCGGTGATGTGACCTTCTGTACTGACGGCAGCACCCACGGACTGAAGAATACGGGAAAGGAAGATCTGGTGTTCATCGCCTTGATCAGCAATACTCCAGGGTATAAACGGTAAGATCCCATGAAACAGGAACTGTTCTTTGGACGGTTCCTGTTATTTTTTTTGAATCAATTTGTAAATTCTTTGTGAAAAAATAAATTTCTATACAGCCAGCCAGACCAATTTGAGGCCAAAAACGAGAAAACTCAGCTGTTTTACCGAAGTGCTGCTGCCCGAAACACAAGGAAAAACGCCATTGCTTACATCAAAAAGAAACACTAGGAACTGTGTAATGAAAGAAGCGCATAAAATGTGGGCTAAAGCACAAAAAATATTGAGAAAAACCTTGACATTGGGTGTCAAGGATGTTACAATACCACAGTGTCACAGAGGGGTAGTATGTCTTTTGGAGGTGTCAAATGTTTCTCGCAGACGTAAAAAACGGTTCGCCGGTTGTAGTCGGTGTGAAGCAATCCCAGAAGGCTATCGCCCGGGATCAGGCTGTTGGAGTCCTGATCGCCCTGGATGCAGATGAACACGTGACGGGCCCCGTAAGGGACCTGTGCGGAGCCAAGGGCATCGTCGTGGAGACGGTCCCCACCATGCAGGAACTTGGCAAGGCCTGCGGCATCCACGTGGGAGCATCCGTTGCTGCTGTGCTTCAAATCCGGTAGAATCTTCTGCTTTGCGGAAGATCTTCATAATCATTAAATCTTATTCTCGAGAAAGGAGGTGCCGGAATGCCTACAATCAACCAATTGGTTCGTAAAGGTAGACAAGTTATTACTCAAAAATCCACGGCGCCAGCATTGAAAAATTCACCGCAAAAACGCGGTGTCTGCACGAGAGTGTACACCACCACTCCGAAGAAACCTAACTCTGCTCTGCGGAAGGTTGCTCGTGTCCGTCTGACCAATGGTATTGAAGTAACTGCTTACATCCCTGGTATTGGCCATAACCTGCAGGAACACAGTGTTGTCCTGATCAGAGGCGGAAGAGTCAAGGACCTTCCTGGTGTTCGTTATCACATCATTCGCGGTGCATTGGATACCGCCGGTGTTGCTGACCGCAACCAAGGCCGTTCCAAATACGGCGCTAAACGCCCGAAAGCAGCTAAGAAATAATTAGACTGCCAGCTGTAGAATGAGAAAATAACGAAGGAGGAATACAGATGCCGAGAAAAGGTCCTGTAACCAAAAGAGACGTATTACCGGATCCAGTATATGGTTCCAAACTGTTAACCAGATTCATCAACAAAATTATGCTCGACGGCAAAAAAGGTGTTGCTGAGCGTATCGTATATGATGCATTCGATCTGATCCATTCCAAGACTGGGAAGGATCCCATGGAAGTGTTCGATGCTGCCATGAAGAACGTAATGCCCGTTCTGGAAGTTAAAGCTCGCCGGGTTGGCGGTGCCAACTACCAGGTCCCTGTCGAAGTAAGAGCTGACCGGAAAACCACGCTGGGTATCCGGTGGCTGGTCAACTATTCCCGCCTGCGCGGTGAAAAGACCATGTATGAACGCGTAGCTGGCGAACTGATGGACGCTGCCAACAACACTGGCGCTGCTGTCAAGAAACGTGAAGATACGCACAAGATGGCTGAAGCAAACAGAGCGTTTGCTCACTATCGCTGGTAAGATTCCTTAAGGAGGAGTAATTCGTGGGTAGAGAGTTTCCCTTAAAGAAAATTAGAAACATCGGCATCATGGCTCACATCGATGCCGGTAAGACTACGACCACGGAACGGATCCTGTTCTACACCGGCAAGACTCACAAGATCGGTGAAGTTCATGATGGTGCTGCCACCATGGACTGGATGGTTCAGGAACAAGAACGTGGTATTACGATTACTTCCGCTGCTACGACTTGCCATTGGAAAGGCCATTCCATTAACATCATCGACACCCCGGGCCACGTTGACTTCACCGTAGAAGTTGAACGTTCCCTGCGTGTCCTGGATGGCTCTGTGGCTGTATTCAGCGCCAAGGGCGGCGTTGAACCCCAGTCCGAAACCGTATGGCGTCAGGCGGAAGAATACAATGTTCCCCGTATCGCTTATGTCAACAAGATGGATACCACGGGCGCTGACTTCTTCAACGTAATCCAAATGATGAAGGATCGTCTGGGTGCCAACGCTGTTGCTATCCAGATCCCTATGGGCGCGGAAGACAGCTTCGTTGGTCTGGTTGACCTGGTAGAGATGCAAGCCATCATCTACGGCGATAAACTGGGTAAAGATGAAGAGTTTGAACCGATTCCTGAAGAATATGTGGAACAGGCTCAAAAATATCGTCAGATCCTGCTGGAAGCCATCGTGGAAAGCGATGACAACCTGATGGAAAAATACCTGGAAGGCGAAGACCTGACCAAAGAAGAAATCAAGAGCGCAATCCGGAAGATGACCTGCCAATGCAAACTCTTCCCTGTGACCTGCGGTTCTTCCTACAAGAACAAAGGCGTACAGCCTCTGCTGGATGCCATCATCGATTACATGCCCTCTCCTCTGGATGTACCTGCTATCAAAGGGACCAACCCTGAGACCGGCGAAGAAGAAGAACGTCCTTCCGACGATAAAGCTCCGTTCGCTGCACTGGCCTTCAAGATCGCTACCGACCCCTATGTCGGCCGTCTGGCTTTCTTCCGGGTATACTCCGGTACCCTGAGCGCTGGCTCCTATGTGTACAACGCCAACAAGGAAAAGAGAGAACGTATCGGCCGTATCCTGCGGATGCACTCCAACCACAGAACGGAAATCAATGATGTATACGCCGGCGATATTGCTGCTGCTGTGGGTCTGAAAGACACCGGCACCGGTGATACTCTGTGCGATGAAAAAGCTCCGATCATCCTGGAATCCATGGTCTTCCCTGAACCGGTTATTTCCGTAGCCATCGAACCGAAGACCAAAGCTGACCAGGAAAAGATGGGCATTGCCCTGAGCAAGCTGGCTGAAGAAGACCCGACCTTCCGTGTCCGCACGGATCCGGAATCCTCGCAGACCATCATCTCCGGGATGGGCGAACTTCACCTGGACATCATCGTTGACCGTCTGAAGAGAGAATTCCACGTAGACTGCACTGTGGGCAACCCGCAGGTGGCTTACAGAGAAACCATCCGCAAGGAAGTTGAAAGCCAGGGCAAATTCGTCCGTCAGTCCGGTGGTAAAGGTCAGTACGGCGATTGCTGGCTGAAACTGACTCCGCTGCAGGCAGGCGAAGGCTTCAAGTTCGAAAACAAGATCGTTGGCGGCGCTATTCCGAAAGAATACATTGCCCCTGTTGAAGCAGGTGTCAAGGAAGCTATGGAAAACGGTGTTGTGGCCGGTTACCCCATGGTGGATATCGGTGTCACCGTATTCGATGGTTCCTACCACGAAGTCGACTCCTCTGAAATGGCATTTAAGATTGCCGGTTCCATGGGCTTCAAGAACGGTGCCCTGAAAGCTAACCCCGTTCTGCTGGAACCGTACATGAAAGTGGAAGTCACCATCCCTGAAGAGTACATGGGCGACGTAATCGGCGACCTGAACTCTCGCCGGGGCCGTATCGAAGGCATGGAAGCCAGAAGCGGCGCACAAGTCATCACGGCTTATGTTCCCCTGTCCGAAATGTTCGGGTATGCAACGGACCTGCGTTCCAAGACCCAGGGCCGCGGCAACTACTCCATGGAAGTAGACCATTACGAAGAAGTTCCTAAGAATATCGCAGAAGCGATCATTGCTAAAAATAAAGGAACTGCACAGGGCTGAGCCTTGTGATCATTAGGAGGATATAACAATGGCTAAAGAGAAATTTGAAAGAACCAAACCTCATGTGAACATTGGTACCATTGGTCACGTTGACCATGGTAAGACCACTCTGACTGCGGCTATCACCAAAGTCCTGTCCGAAACTCCGGGCTGCAAAGCCACTTTCGAAGCTTATGCCGATATCGATAAGGCTCCGGAAGAAAGAGAACGTGGTATCACCATCAATACTGCTCACGTTGAATATGAAACCACGAAGAGACACTATGCACACGTTGACTGCCCGGGGCACGCTGACTATGTAAAGAACATGATCACCGGTGCTGCACAGATGGACGGTGCCATCCTGGTTGTTTCCGCTGCTGATGGTCCTATGCCTCAGACCCGTGAACACATCCTGCTGGCTCGTCAGGTTGGCGTACCTGCCATCGTAGTGTTCCTGAACAAATCCGACCAAGTAGACGATCCTGAACTGATCGAACTGGTTGAAATGGAAGTCCGTGAACTGCTGAGTCAGTACGGCTATCCTGGAGATGAAGTACCCATCGTTGTGGGCTCCGCTCTGAAAGCTCTGGAAGGCGACAAGGAACAGGAAGACAACATCCGCAAACTGATGGAAGCTGTCGATGACTATATCCCGACTCCTGTCCATGACCTGGCTAAACCCTTCCTGATGCCTATCGAAGACGTATTCACCATCACCGGTCGTGGTACCGTAGCTACCGGCCGTGTGGAACGTGGTGTGATCAAAGTCGGCGACACTGTTGAAATCGTTGGTCTGAAAGACGAAAAGAAACAATCCGTTGCCACCGGTCTGGAAATGTTCCGCAAGACCCTGGATCAGGCTGAAGCCGGCGATAACATCGGCTGCCTGCTGCGTGGTATCGATCGTACTGAAGTAGAAAGAGGTCAGGTTCTGGCTAAACCCGGCACCATCCATCCTCATACGAAATTCAAGGGTCAGGTTTACGTACTGACCAAAGAAGAAGGCGGCCGTCATACTCCGTTCTTCAACGGCTATCGTCCGCAATTCTACTTCCGCACTACCGACGTTACT